>JBGAIS010000090.1:0-17334 GCA_044225355.1 Casimicrobiaceae bacterium
CCAGAAATACACGTCGTTTGGCGTGAGCACGCTGCCGCCGCCGCTCAAGCAGCAGATGGACGACGCGCTCAAGGTGCTCTTCGACACGTACCTGCCGGGCGTGACGATCGACTGGGCGAACCCGACCCAGGCCGCGATCACCATCCTCCTCAACATCGACGCGCTGGTGGCGAAGATCCAGTCGGCGCAGGCCGCGAACAAGGCGGCGCCGCAGGTGAGCCTCCTCGGATACGTCGCGCAGTTCCTGTTCTACTGGGCGCCCGAGCTCGGGAAGTATCGGTTCCAGATCGCCGACGACCTCTCGTCCATCCACGATTCCACGACGCCTCTCCTCGTCTGTCCCGCGTCGCTCGACATCACGACCTGGCTCAAGTCGGCGACCGTCGTAGCGGCCACCCCGCCGCCGACGCCGCTTTCGGACCAGTGCAAGCTCATGGCGCTCATCTCGCGCGCGCAGCCGTCCAATCGCATCCTTCACGGCTTCGTCGGCTTCGATCCGTGGCGACACGCGGTCGAGAAGCAGGGCGGCATCACGACGGGGGCCTTGAAGACGGTGCAGGACGCCGTCATGACGCAAGGCTTCATCGGCGTGAAGATCTACCCGCCCATGGGCTTTCGCGCGATCGGCAACGCTGCGCTTCCCGACAGCGCGTTCAAGGATCTCATGCCCGCGCTGCCCAACAAGGGCCAGCTCCTCGACGACGCCCTCATGGATCTTTATGCCTGGTGCAACGCGAACGGCGTGCCGATCATGGCGCATTGCGCGGCATCGCAGGGCACGAGCGCCGCGGCCGAGGAACGCGCCGACCCCAAGTACTGGGCCGACGTGCTGGACCTCACGCAGTTCAAGACGACGCTGCGCGTGAACCTCGGGCACTTCGGCGGGCTGTGGGCGTTCTACGCGGGATCGACGGACATCTGCTGGACCGCGGCCATCGCGAAGCTCATCCAGGACGGCGGCTACGATTTCCTCTACACGGATTTCGGCGACCTCGCCGACGTGCTCGGCCGGTCCGGCGATCACACGGCGCAAATCCGCACCGACCTCACGACGCTCGTCAACAACAACGCGAAGGTGCGCGACCGCGTCCTGTACGGCACCGACTTCCAGCTCCTCGGACGCGAGCCCGGATTCGAGGCGTACTCCAGCAAGATGCGCGCCTTCGCGACGCAAGCGCTGGGCGCCGGGGCGGTGGCCAACTTCATGGGAGAGAACGCGGTTCGCTTCTTCGGCCTCGCCCCGGGAGAGCCCAACCGGGTGCGGCTCGAGGCGTTCTACACGGCGAACGGGCTCGACAAGGGCAAGCTCGCGCAGATCGGCGGCTGACGCCTTACGTGCGCCCCGTGCCCACGAACCGCTTCGCGTACCGCGGCGAGAAGCCCGCGATGGGCAGCATCACGAGGAGGTCGGCGGTGTCGAAGTCGCGATCCCACGCGGGCTCGCCCAGGATGCTCGCCCCGGCGCGCAGGTATCCGCGCAAGACCGGCGACAGGCGCGGCGCCTCGTCGCCGGTCACGGGGACGTGCGGCAGCGCCACGCGCGGCGTGACGCGCCACGGATCGCGCGACCGATGTCCCCGGAGGGCGCGGCATGCGCGCGCGGCGTTCGCGCCGCCGTCGCTGCGGTCGAGGCTCGCACACCCGAAGAGGTATCCGAACCGGCGCGCGCTCGCGAAGCGCACGATCTCCGACCACATGAGCATCAGCACCACGCCACCGCGAAGCCGCGGCTCGATGCACGCGCGGCCGAGCTCGACCAGGTCGTCACGGATGGGCGCGAGGCTCTCGAGGTCGAACAGCGACTCGGCGATGAAGCCGCCCGCCTCGCGCGCGCGATCCCCCGGGAGCAGCCGGTACGTGCCCACCACGGGGCCGTCGGCGCCGTGCCGCACGAGGACGTGCGCGCAGAAGGGGTCGAAGCGATCGGCCTCGACGCCGTCGGTGCTGCCGGCCAGGCGCGCGCCCATTTCCTCGACGAACACCCGATGGCGAAGGCGCTGGGCTTCGCGGACGTCGTCGTCGCAGGAAGCGATGGACACCGCGAAGCGCACGCCACGGTCCCACGCGCCGGCGCCCGGCGCGAGCGATGACACGCCTTTCGAACCCGAGTATTGTTGGCGCATGGCGAGCTCCCGTGATCGCCGGGCGTTGAAGCGGGCCAGCCCATCGTACACGATGCAACGGTGCGTAGCGTAAGCGATTCGGCAGGCATTTGCGCAGCAGGCTGGCGGGCCATTCGCCCGACGGACCGCCGCGGCGCCCGGCAGGCCGCCGGGTTCCGCAAGGCGTCCGCCTCATAACGATAACGACGCAAGGATGTCCGTGACGTCATCCGCCAAGCCGCGCGCCCTCGTCGTCGGAACCCACTTGCGGCGCGACCGCTCGGCGCGGCGCAGCCGCGATCCGCTGCAGCCCATGACGGGCCTGCACATCGCCTCGCAGATCGACGGCGCGCGCTACGAGGTCCGCCTCCATCACGAGGATTGGCACGGTCCCTTCGACACGTCGCGCGCGGCCGGATGGCGCATCGTGTTCCTTACCGGGCTGCACGCCGACTTCGATCGCATGCGCCAGCTCTCGTATCACTTCCGGCGAGGCGGCGCCGTCACGGTCGCGGGCGGCAACTTCGTGAGCCTCTTCCCGGAGTTCGCGTCGCAGTTCTTCGACGCCGTATGCGTGGGCGGCATCGAGAGCGTGCGCGCGGTGATGGAGGACCTCGAGCAGGGTCGCTTGCGCCGGGTGTATCGCGCCGACCCCACGCTGTCCGCGCGGCATCCCGTCGACTACCGGCTCCTGTGGTCCAACGGCCTCGGGCTGCCCGTCCACCTCGTCGAGAGCTCGCGTGGGTGCAGCTTCCGCTGCAAGTTCTGCGTCATCCCCGCGGAAGGCGCGCGCCACGCGGCCTGGCAGCTCGACGCCGTGGACGCCGCCATCGAGAGCGCGCTCGACGCCGCGCCTCGCTTTCGCATCGCGCGGCTGTTCCCCACGATCTGGTTCCTCGACAACAATTTCTCCGACTCGCGCGAGCATCTCCTCGCGATGTGCGAGCGGCTCGCGCGAAATCGCCGCGTCCGCGCATGGGGCGCGCTCGTCACGCAGAACGTCCTGCGCGACCGCGATCTCGTGCGCCACCTGGCCGCGCACAAGTGCCGCGCCGTGTTCGCGGGCATCGAGTCGCTCGACGCTGCCTTCCTGCGCGGCCAGAACAAGAAGCAGAACCTCGTGAACCACGACTCGGTCGTCCACGACGTGCTGTTCGCCGAGAGCCTCGGCATCTGCGTCATGTACGCCTACCTCTTCGACCCGCGACGCGCGAGCGCCGCGTCCATGCGCGAGCAGGTCGCGCGCCTCGTGTCGCTGCCCGGCCTGCCGCTGCCCGCGTTCTTCAGCATGCTGATCCCGCTCGCGGGCACCGCCGACTTCTGGGAGAGCGTCGACCGCGACGAGCTCCGCCCCAACCTGAGGCTGCGCGAGCAGGACGGCGAGACCATCGCGTACGCGAACCTGGCCGACGACGAGCTCGAGCTCGCCGCCTTCGTCCGCCAGCTGTCGACCGATCCCGCGAGCCTCGTGCGCCGCGGGCGCGTGGTCCGCTCCACGATCGCGCGCATCCGCAACTCGCGAAGCCGCAATCCGCTGTACTGGTTCATCCTGTGGCAGAGCAACCTGCGCGCGCTCCGCTTCGGCCGCGAGTACGACCGCGTGGCGGACCGCACCTACTTGGGCGGCACCGACGCGCTCGACCCGCAGTACGACGACATGCCTGCCGACATCAGCGATGCCGACCGCTCGCGCTACTTCGAGCCCGTGCGCCTCACCGACGAGCACGGCCGCGTCATGCCGTGGCTCGCGGCGGCGCGCGCCTCGCGCGGCGTCGCGCTTGCGCCCGAGTTGCGACATTCCACGAGCGAGCCCGCCCTTGAGCCCGAGCGCTGACCCTCCCAACCGCGATCGCCTCGGCGGCGAGCGCCGGCAGCTCACGATGCTCTTCTGCGACCTGGTCGACTCGACGGGCCTGTCGGAGCGGCAGGACCCCGAGGACATGCGCGACATCCTGCAGGCGTGCCAGAAGGCGTGCATCGAGGAGATCGTGCGCTTCCAGGGGCAGGTGTCGCACTACTCGGGCGACGGCATGATGGCCCAGTTCGGCTACCCGGTAGCCATCGAGAAGGGTCCGCAGGCGGCCGTGCGCGCGGCGCTGTCGATCCTCGCGCGCATGCGAGTCGTCGCGCAGGACCTGCAGCAGCGGTTCGGCGAGGCGCCCGCGATACGCATCGGGATCCAGACCGGGCTCGTGGTGGTTGGCGAGATGGGCACCGACAGTCACCTGCAAACCGGCACGCTGGTCGGCGAAGCCGCGAACGTCGCCGCGCGCCTTCAGTCCATCGCGCGGCCGAACGGCGTCGTCGTCGGCGATGCCACCGCGGCGCTGCTGGGCGACGGCTTCGACCTCCGTCCGCTCGGGCCGCAGGTCCTGCGCGGCCTGACGCGCGAGATCGTGGCGTTCGAGGTCGAGGGCGAGCGCTATCGCGCCGATCCGTGGAGCGCTCCGTCGCGCAAGGTGGCGTTCGTCGGCCGCGAGGGCGAGCTCGAACGCCTGCTGGCGCAATGGCGCGCGGTCGGCGCGCAATCGGGTCGCGCGGTCGCGGTGATCGGCGACGCCGGCATCGGCAAGTCGCGCCTCGTGCAGGAGCTGCGCGAGGCGATCCGCGAGGATGGCGTTGCCGTGCTGACCCTCGCGGGGTCGGTGCACCACGGCAACGTGGCGCTCCATCCCTTCATCGAGCGCCTCCGCCACGAGGGCGACGACGCACCCGAGCCGTCCGACCCCGACGTCGCGGCGCTCGTGCGCGAGCTCGTGAGCCCGGCGGTGCTGCACGGCGGACGCCCGCACGCGCCGGTGACGCCCGAGCTCCGGAGAAAGCTCCACGATCACCTCGTCGCGACGTCGCTCGGCGCCGCCGGGCGACTCCTCCTCGTGATCGAGGACGCGCATTGGCTCGACCCGTCGAGCCTCGAGGTCGTCGACCGGCTCGTCGCGGCGGTCGCGCAGCGCCCGGTGCTCCTGGTCGTGACCAGCCGCACGCCGGTGAAGCTCGGCGCCGCGGCGGCCGCGCCCGTCGAGCTCGGTCGCCTCGACGCCGACGCCTGCAGGCGCATCGTCGAGAGCGTCGCGGGCGCGCAGGTGCCCGATCACGTGGTGCGCTCGATCGACGCGCGCTGCGACGGCACGCCGCTCTTCGCCGAGGAGCTGGCCCTCGCCTTCGCGGCCACGGGGGCGGTCGGCGCCGGCGCCGAGGCCGCGGCGGTGCGCTACGCCGACACGGCGCGCCGGCGGCGCTGCACGACTCCTCCTCGCCCGCCTCGATCGCCTGGGCGACGCGAAGTCGGTGGCGCAGCAGGCCGCGGTCCTCGGCCGCAAGTTCCGTCGCGATCTCCTGGCGACGGTGCGCGGCGGCGACGCGGCCGCGCTCGACGCGCCGCTCGCGCGCCTGGCCGACGCCGGCATCGTCGTGCGCGACCCTTCGGGCGTCGAGGGCCTGTTCGAGTTCCGGCACGCGCTCCTGCGCGACGCCGCCTACCAGTCGATGCTGAAGGGGCAACGGCGAGCGCTGCACGCCGACGTCGGCCGCGCCATCGAGTCCACCTTCCCGGTGTTGAAGGAGCTCGAGCCCGACCTCGTGGCGCAGCACTGGGCGCTCGCCGCCGAGCCCGAGCGCGCGGCGCGCTACGGGCTCAAGGCGGCGCGACTGTCCGCGATGCGCTCCTCGAACGTCGAGGCGGTCGCGCAGGCGAGCGCGGTGATGGAGCAGGCGCGGCTCATGCCGGCCGGCCCCGCGCGCGACGCGATCGAGATCGAGGCGTGCGTGGCGACGATGGGCCCGCTCATCGCGACGCGCGGCTACGGCGCGCCGGAGGTCGCGAAGCTCACGACGCGGGCGCTGGAGCTCGCACAAACCATGGGCCCGCCCACCGAAGCCGGCCTCGCGCAGGCGTTCCCGATCCTCTACTGCCAGTGGTCGCACCTGCAGGTCACGGGGCAGGTGCGCGACGCGCACGCCCTCGCGACGAAGATCAAGCTGCGCTCGGACGCGCAGACGGCGGTGCCGCCTAAGATCATCGGCCGCAGGCTCCTCGGCACGTCCCAGCTCCTGCTCGGTGATCCCGCGCAGGCGAGGACGAGTCTCGAGGATGCGCTCGCGCTGTACGACGCCGCGGAGCACGCGGGCTTGGCCTACGTCTACGGCACCGACTTCGGCGTCATGTCGAAGTGCCATCTCGCCATCGCCTGCTGGCACCTGGGCGACCTCGCGCGCTGCCAGTCGCTCGACCGCGAGGCGCAGGACGACGCGAAGGCGCTCGAGCACGCGAATACGCAAGGCTACGCGCTCACGCACCTGTGCCTGCTGCGCGCGCTGGAGCGCGACATCGGCGGCATGGCGGGCCTCGCGACCGAGCTGATCGCGCTCTCGCGCCAGCGCGAGCTCCCGTTCTGGGGCGCGGTCGCGCTGGGCTTCGTCGGCTGGTACGAGACCTGCGCCGGCAAGCCCGCGGACGGCGTCGTCAAGCTCCTGGGCGGCTTGCAGTTCATGAATCGCATGAACCTCGTCTACTGGATGCCGACGTATCGAACGTGGCTTGCGGAGGCGCAGCTCGCGGTAGGTGATACCGCCGCTGCCGACCAGTCGCTCGCCGAGGCGCTGCGCGTGGTCGAGCGCGGCGACGAGCGCTGGTTCGAGTCCGAGTGCTGGCGCGTGCGCGCCAAGCTCGACCTCGCGCGCGGGGCGGCCGTGGCCGACGTCATGCGCACGCTCAAGCAATCGCTCGACGCGGCCGCCTCGACGGGATCGCGAAGCTTCGCGCTGCGAACGGCGATCGACGTCTGCCGGCTCGCCGCTCGCGATCCCTCGCACGGGTGGGAAGAGCCGCCGCGCGAGCTCCTCGAGCGGTGCCTCGCGCCGTTCCGCGACGGCCCGCTGATGGCCGACCAGCGCGACGCGCTCGCGCTGCTCGACGCCGAGCCCCGTCCCGTCGCGTCGCGCTGACCGCCGTGGCCACCGGAACCGCCACGCGGGGCTCGGCGATGCTGCCCGCGCTCGCGCGGCGCTTCCTCGATCACTTCGCCGAGCCGCCGGCGCCGTTCGAGCTCACGCTTCCCGACGGCACGGCGCTGGCCGCGGGCGACGGCGCGCCCGTCTTCCGCATCGCGCTCCGGAACGGCCGCGGCGTGCGCGCGCTGTCCACGCTCGACGCCGGCCGCATAGGCGATGCGTACGTCGCCGGCGACCTCGATTTCGAGGGGGACATGCTCGCGCCCTTCGCGCTTCGCGGATCGCTCGGCGACCGCCATCCGGTGGCGTCGCTGTGGCGCTTCGTCGAGCCGCTCCTCGCGGGCCAGGTGCGCGCCAATCGCCGCGCCATTGCCGCGCACTACGACATCGACCCGGCGTTCTTCCTCTCGTTCCTCGACCCCGAAGTGCCGTGCTATACGCAGGGCGTCTACGAGCGCGACGACGAGACGCTCGCCCGGGCGACGCGACGCAAGCTCGACTGGTGCTTCGGCCAACTCGAGCTCGGGCCCGGCAGTAGGCTGTTCGAGGTCGGACCCGGCTGGGGCGCGTGGTTCGAGCATGCCTCCGCGCGCGGTGTCTCGTGCACGGGCATCTCCAACTCGCAAGTCTCGGTGCGCTACCTCCGCGAGCGGGCGAAGGCGCTCGGGCGCGACTGGACGCTCGTGGAGGGCGACTTCCTCTCGCACGTGCCCGATACCACGTACGACGCCGTCGTGATCATGGGGGTGATCGAGCACCTACCGCAGTACGGCGCGGTGCTGCGCAAGGCGGCGTCGATGCTGCGGCCCGGCGGCCGCATGTTCGTGGACGCGAGCGCCTGCACGAAGAAATACGAGCTCTCGTCCTACATGGTGAAGTACATCTACGGCGCCAATCACTCGTTCCTTGTGCTGCACGATTTCCTGCGCGAGCTCGCCGCCACGCCGCTCGAGCTCGTCACCGTCGAGAACGACCGCTGGAGCTACTTCCTCACGTTCCGCCAGTGGGCGCGCAACTTCGACGCGCATCGCGAGGCGGTGATCCGCGACTTCGGCGAGTTCAACTATCGCCGCTTCCGCCTCTACCTCTGGGGCGCGGCGTACGAGTTCATGACGCGCAGCCTCGATTGCTACCGCATGGTGCTGCGACTGCCCGCGCGGTCGTGAGCGCGCCGTTCGTCGATACTCGCGCGCTGCTGCGGGGCCTCGGCGTCGCGCGCGAGCTGCCGCCCTGGGCGATGCGCGCCATCGAGCGCGCCACCGGCGTCGACGGCCTCTCGCGGGTGTGCCGCGGGGTGGGCATCACGCGCGAGCGGACCGACGTGGAGGACCAGGTCGCCGCGCTCTTCGACGCGCTGCGCATCCGCTGCGAAGTCACCCGCGCGACCGCCACCGCGGTGCCGCGCACCGGGCCGCTCGTCTTCTATGCCAACCATCCCTTCGGCATCGCGGACGCGCTCCTCGGCCTGCGCATGGCGATCGCGCACCGCGGCGACACGAAGGTGCTTACCAACAACGTGCTCGCGGCGCTCGACATCAATCGCGACCGGCTCGTCTTCATCGATCCGTTCGATGGCGAGTCGCGCAGCGCCGCGAACCGGCGCGGCCTTCGGCAGACGATGCGCCACCTGCTCGACGGCGGTGCCCTGCTCCTCTTCCCCGCCGGCGCGTGCTCGCACCTGCAGCTTCGCGAGCGTCGCGTGACCGATCCTCCGTGGAGCCCGCACATCGCGCGGCTCGTGCGCGCGTCGGGCGCCGCGGTGGTGCCGCTGTACTTCGCGGGACGCAATTCGTGGACGTTCCAGGCGGCGGGGGTGGTGCACCCGGCCCTTCGCACGCTCTTGCTGCTGCGCGAGTTCCTGGGGCTCGCGGGCCGCACGCTCCACGTGACCGAGGGGGCGGTGGCACATCCGAGCGCCGGTGCCAGCGCGCAGGCGCTGCGCGAGGCCCTGTACGCGCTGGGCGAGGCGCCCTCACGACGGGAGCACGGCGGCGCGTCGTAGCGAGCCCCTGCCCGCGCGGAATCTACAATCGCGCAATGCCCGATGACGCATCCCCCGCGCCCGACGCCCTCGCTCCCGTCCGCGGGTGGTTCGCGTCGCAGGGCTTCACGCCGTTCGCGTTCCAGGAGGAAGTGTGGGCGGCGTACGCCGCCGGCGAGAGCGGCCTCGTCCACGCGCCGACCGGCATGGGCAAGACGTACGCCGCGGCGCTCGGACCGCTCGCCCTCTCGCCTCGCCATGCGCCGGGCGATGCGCCGCCGCTGACGCTCCTGTGGCTCACGCCGCTGCGGGCGCTCGCGAGCGACACGGGCCAGGCGCTCGCGCGGGCGGCGAACGCGCTCAATCCGGCGTGGACCGTCGACGTGCGCACCGGCGACACGTCGTCCGCGTCGCGAGCGCGACAGGCGCGAACGCTGCCGACGGCGCTCGTCACGACGCCCGAGAGCCTCACGCTCATGCTCTCGCGCGCGGACTGGCGCGAGCGGTTCGCATGCGTCGCGTGCGTCGTCGTCGACGAATGGCACGAGCTCATGTCGAGCAAGCGCGGCGTGCAGGTCGAGCTGGCGCTCGCGCGCCTGCGCGGCGCGCGCCCCGGGCTGCGGACGTGGGGACTGTCCGCAACGCTCGCGAACCTCCCGGAGGCTCTCGATTGCCTCGTGGGCCGGGCGCCGGTGCGCACACGCCTCGTGCGCGGCATCGAGGCCAAGTCCATCGAGATCGCGAGCGCCATTCCCGCGACGATCGAGCGCTTCCCGTGGGCGGGGCATCTCGGGCTTCGCATGCTGCCGGACGTGGTGCGAGCGATCGATCGCGCGCGATCGACGCTCGTGTTCACCAACGTGCGCTCGGCGACCGAGACGTGGTACCAGGCGATCCTCGAGGCGCGTCCCGACTGGGCGGGGACGATCGCGCTCCACCACGGCTCGCTCGAGCGCGAGGTCCGAGACTGGGTCGAAGCCGGGCTCCGCGAAGGGCGGCTTCGCGCGGTGGTGTGCACGTCGAGCCTCGACCTCGGCGTCGACTTCGCGCCCGTGGACCAGGTGCTGCAGATCGGCAGTCCCAAGGGCATCGCAAGGCTCCTGCAGCGCGCGGGGAGAAGCGGACACCGGCCGGGCGAGGTGTCGCGCATCACCGTCGTGCCCACGCAGGCGCTGGAGCTCGTGGAGGCGGCCGCGGCGCGCGTCGGCGCGAGCGAGCGGCGCATCGAGCCGCGCCGGCCGGTCGTCGATCCGCTCGACGTGCTGGTGCAGCACCTGGTCACCTGCGCGCTCGGCGGCGGGTTCGTGCCCGCCGAGCTCCTCACCGAGGTGCGCGGGACTCATGCGTACGCGAGCTTGAACGACGACGCGTGGCAATGGGCGATCGATTTCGTCGTGCACGGCGGCGCGAGCCTCAACGCGTATCCCGAATACCGGCGCGTGGTGATCGGCGACGACGGCGTCGCGCGCGTGCCGGATCGCGGTATCGCGCATCGGCATCGCATGTCGATCGGCACGATCGTGAGCGATGCGTCGATCACGGTGCAGTTCCGGAACGGCGCCCGGCTGGGGCACGTCGAGGAGAGCTTCGTCGCGTCGCTCAAGCCAGGCGATTGCTTCGCGTTCGCCGGGCGCAACGTCGAGTTCATCCGCGTGCGCGAGCTCACGGCATGGGTGAAGCCCGCGCCCGCGCGCGCGGCCCGCGTGCCGCGATGGATGGGCGGGCGCATGGCGCTCACGAGCGAGCTCGCCGACGCGACGCGCGCGCTGGTCGCCGCGGCGCGGGATGGGCGGTTCGAGTCACCCGAGCTCGCGCGCGTCCGGCCGCTGCTCGACTTGCAGGCGCGATGGTCGGCGCTGCCCGGCGAGCGCGAGTGGCTCGTCGAGGTGATCGCGACGCGCGAAGGGCACGGGCCTGTTCTTCTACCCGTTCGAGGGTCGCCTCGCGCACTTCGGCCTCGCGACGCTCTTCTCCTACCGGCTCGCGCAGGTCGAGCCGGCGACGTTCAGCCTCACCGCCAACGACTACGGATTCGGCCTCCTCTCGCCGCGGCCCGTCGCGCTGACGCTCGGCATGCTCGAGGCTCCTCGCCGCGGTCGACGTCGAGCGCGACCTTCTGACGGGGCTCAACGCGACGGAGCTCGGGCGGCGCCACTTCCGCGAGATCGCGCGCGTCGCGGGACTCGTCTTCCAGGGATTTCCGGGGGACCCGCATCCCCAGCGTCATCTGCAGGGCGTCGAGCGCGCTCCTCTACGACGTTTTCGCCGAATACGACCGCGACAATCCGCTCCTGAAGCAGGCCGTGCGCGAGGTCCTGGAGCGCAGGCTCGAGGCGCCGCGCATCACGACGGCGCTCGGGCGCCTCCGCGCGAGCCGCGCGCTCGTCACCCGCCCGCGCCGGCCCACGCCATTCGCGTTTCCGCTGGTCGTCGAGATGTTCCGCGAGAGCCTCACGACCGAGGCGCTGGAAGCGCGGGTCGCCCGGATGGTCGCGGAGCTCGAGCGCGCCGGTGAAGGCACGTCGTAGCGGGAGAAGCAGCGTGCCCCCCCAGAATGGGGTCATGCCCCCAGAATGGGGTCCGACCCCATTTCCGGGTGGCCGATCCCCGCTCATCCCCCGCTGCCGGAAATGGTGCCAGGCCTGTAATGGGGTCTGACCCCATTTCTGGGGTTGGTCGAAGCCACCTTGCTCAGCCCGCGCCGCTGGAAATGGTGCCAGGTCTGTAATGGGGTCGACGCCGCTGGAAATGGTGCCTGCGCCGCTGGAAATGGTGCCAGGTCTGACCCCATTTCCGGGGTTGGTCGAAGCCCGCTCAGCCTGCGCCGCTGGAAATGGTGCCAGGTCTGTAATGGGGTCTGACCCCATTTCCGGGGTTGGTCGAAGCCCGCTCACCCCGCGGCGCTAAAAATGGTGCCAGGTCTGTAATGGGGTCTGACCCCATTGCAGGGGTGCGTTACCGGCGCTTGGCAAGGAGCGCGCGGCCGACGCGCGAGTTCGTGGACCGGCCCAAGGCCCCGCAGATGAATTCGCCGGCGTCGATCAGGCGATCGAGGTCGATGCCGGTCTCGATGCCGAGGCCATGCAGCATGTACACGACGTCCTCGGTCGCGACGTTGCCGGTGGCGCCCTTCGCATACGGGCAGCCGCCCAAGCCCGCGACCGAGCTGTCGAACACCGCGACGCCGAGCTCGAGCGACGCATAGACGTTGGCGAGCGCCTGGCCGTACGTGTCGTGATAGTGCCCCGCGAGCCGGCCGACGGGAATGCGCCGCGCGCAAGCCTCGATCATCGCGACCGCCTTGCCCGGCGTGCCGACGCCGATCGTGTCGCCGAGCGATATCTCGTAGCACCCCATCTCGAGCAGCGCATCGGCGACGCGGGCGACGGCGTCGGGCGCGACCTCGCCCTCGTACGGGCATCCGAGCACGCACGAGATATAGCCTCGCACGCGCAGGCCGCTCGCGACGGCTTCCTTCACCACGGGGCGGAAGCGATCGAGGCTGTCGGCGATCGAGCTGTTGATGTTCCGCTGCGAGAACGACTCCGACGCCGCGCCGAACACCGCGATCTCCTCCACCTTCGCCGACAGGGCCGCGTCGAGCCCCTTCATGTTCGGGACGAGCGCCGTGTACGCGACCCCCGGCTTGCGGCGAATGCGCGCCATCACCTCCGCGCCGTCGGCCATCTGCGGCACCCACTTGGGTGACACGAACGACGCGGCCTCTATCATCGACAGCCCGGCGTCGCCCAGCCGCTCGACGAGCCCCACCTTGACGTCCGTGTCGATGGTCGCCTTCTCGTTCTGGAGGCCGTCGCGCGGCCCGACCTCGACGATGCGCACGCGCGCCGGCAACTTCACGACGACGCCTTCGCGAAATCGACGAGCTCCGCGCCTTCCGCGACCTGCTCGCCGATCTCGTATCGGAACGCGTTGAGCGTCCCCGCCGCGGGGGCCGTGATCGTATGCTCCATCTTCATCGCCTCGAGGATCAGCAGCGGCGCGCCCTTCTCGACGCGCGCCCCCGGCTGCGCGAGCCACGCGATGACCTTGCCCGGCATGGGCGCGACGAGACCGCCCTCGGCGCCCTGGCCCTCGCCACCCTGGTACAGCGGATCGACGAGCGCGAGCGGGTAGCTGTGGCCGTCGAGGAAGACGTGGCGCTTCGGGCCGGCGGCGATCACGCTCGCGTCGAGGCGACGGCCCGCGAGCTCCGCGCGCAGCGTCCCGTTGGGGCCGAGCTCGCCCCGCGCCGCGACGCTCATGTCGCCCAGCGACAACTCGTACGCGCCTTCGACATATGCGACGGTGACGGCGCGCTCGACCTCCCCGTGCCGGAAGACGAGGCGCCGCTCGGAATGCGAGTTGAGTCGCCAGCCGTCGGTGAGCCTCCACGGCGACCACGGGTCGCCGCCCGCATCGACGTCGTCGGCGCTCCGCGACCGCTCGTCCTCGCGCAGGAGCGTCGCCAGCGCGGCGACGAGGTACGCCTGGTCGGGGGCTTCCTGCGAACCGGGGAAGAGGAACGCGCGCTCGCGCTCGATGAGGCCGGTGTCGAGGTCCGCAAGGGTGAACGCGGGACTCGCGACGAGTCGCGAGAGGAACGGGACGTTGTTGGCGACGCCGACGATGCGGTACTGCGCGAGCGCCTGCAGCATGCGCGACAGCGCGAGCTCGCGCGTGCGATCCCACACGATCAGCTTCGCGATCATGGGATCGTAGTAGGGCGTGATCTCGTCGCCCTGCTCGACGCCGGTATCGACCCGGACGTGCAGCGACTCGGCCGGCGGCGCGAGGTGCAGGAGCCGCCCGGTGGACGGCAGGAAGCCGCGGTCCGGATCCTCGGCGTAGATGCGCGCCTCGATCGAGTGGCCGCGAATGGCGAGCTGCTCCTGCGTGAGTGGGAGCGGCTCGCCGGCCGCCACGCGAAGCTGCCATTCCACGAGGTCCTGCCCGGTGATCATCTCCGTGACCGGGTGCTCGACCTGCAGCCGCGTGTTCATCTCCATGAAGTAGAAGCGGCCGGATTGATCGGCGATGAACTCGACCGTACCCGCGCCGACGTACCCCACCGCGCGCGCGGCGGCGACCGCGGCCTCGCCCATCTCGCGTCGCCGCTCGGGCGTCATGCCCGGTGCCGGCGCTTCCTCCAGCACCTTCTGGTGCCGGCGCTGCACGGAGCAATCGCGCTCGAAGAGGTAGACGCAGTGGCCGAGCGCGTCGGCGAACACCTGGATCTCGACGTGCCGCGGACGCGTCACGTACTTCTCGATCAGGACCTGGTCGTCGCCGAAGCTCGACATGGCCTCGCGCTTGCAGGACGCGAGCGCGTCGGGAAGCTCCTTCGACGCCTCGACGATGCGCATGCCCTTGCCGCCCCCACCGGCGGACGGCTTCAGCAGCACCGGATAGCCGATCGCGTCCGCTTCTTTCTGCAGCAATTTTACGTCTTGATTTTTTCCATGGTAACCGGGCACCAGCGGCACCGGCGCCTTCTCCATCAGCGCCTTCGCGGCGCTCTTGCTGCCCATGGCGCGGATGGCCGACGCCGGCGGCCCGATGAACACGACGCCCGCCGCCGCGCACGCTTCGGCGAAGTCCTCGTTCTCGGAGAGGAATCCGTAGCCCGGGTGGACGGCTTCGGCGCCGGTCTCCCGGCAAGCGGCGATGATGCGTTCGATGGACAGGTAGCTCTCGCGCGCTGCGGCGGGGCCGATGCGCACGGCCTCGTCGGCGAGGCGCACGTGGCGAGCGTTCGCATCGGCGTCCGAGTACACGGCGACGGTGCGCACGCCCATGCGCCGCGCGGTCCTGATGACGCGGCACGCGATCTCACCGCGGTTGGCGATCAGTATCTTGCGGAACACGACGCCGCCTCCCTCACATCCGGAACACGCCGAAGTCCGTCTTGCCGATAGGCGCGTTGAGCGACGCGGACAGCGCGAGCCCCAGCACCCGGCGCGTCTGCGCGGGATCGATCACGCCGTCGTCCCACAGGCGCGCGGTGGCGTAGTACGGATGCCCCTGCGTCTCGTACTGCGCGCGAATGGGCGCGCGGAACGCCTCCTCGTCCTCCTTGCTCCACGCCTTGCCCGCGGCCGACATGCCGTCGCGCCGGACCGTCGCGAGCACCGACGCCGCCTGCTCGCCGCCCATCACCGAGATGCGCGCGTTGGGCCACATCCAGAGGAAGCGCGGCGAATACGCGCGCCCGCACATGCCGTAGTTGCCCGCGCCGAAGCTGCCGCCGATGATGACCGTGAACTTCGGGACGGCGGCGCACGCCACCGCCGTCACCATCTTGGCGCCGTGGCGGGCGATGCCCTCGTGCTCGTACTTGCGGCCCACCATGAAGCCCGTGATGTTCTGCAGGAACAGGAGCGGTATGCCGCGCTGCGCGCAGAGCTCGATGAAGTGCGCGCCCTTCTGCGCCGACTCCGAGAACAGCACGCCGTTGTTGGCGACGATGCCCACGGGATAGCCGTGGATGTGCGCGAAGCCCGTCACGAGCGTCGCGCCGTAGCGCTGCTTGAATTCGTCGAGCTCGGAGCCGTCGACCACCCGCGCGATGACCTCGCGGACGTCGTAGGGCTTGCGCGTGTCGCCCGGGATTACGCCGTACAGGCTCTGCGCGTCGTACAGCGGCTCCACCGGTGCGCGGCGCGCGAGACCTACCTGCTTGGCGCCGTTCAGGTTCGCGACGATGCGCCGCGCGATGTGGAGCGCATGGCCGTCGTTCTCGGCCAGGTGATCGGCGACGCCCGAGATGCGCGTGTGCACGTCGCCGCCGCCCAGCTCCTCGGCGGTGACCTCCTCGCCGATGGCCGCCTTCACGAGCGGCGGTCCGCCCAGGAAGATGGTGCCCTGGTTGCGGACGATGACGGTCTCGTCGGACATCGCGGGCACATACGCGCCGCCCGCGGTGCAGGAGCCCATCACCACCGCGATCTGCGGGATGTCCTGCGCGGACATCGTCGCCTGGTTGTAGAAGATGCGGCCGAAGTGCTCGCGGTCCGGGAAGACGTTGTCCTGCTCCGGCAGGAAGGCGCCGCCGCTGTCGACGAGGTAGATGCACGGCAGGCGATTCTCGCGCGCGATCTCCTGCGCGCGCAGGTGCTTCTTCACCGTCATCGGGTAGTACGTGCCGCCCTTGACGGTGGCGTCGTTGGCCACGATGACGCATTCGCGTCCCGACACGCGGCCGATGCACGTGATGATGCTCGCGGCCGGGACCTCGCCGCCGTACATGCCGTAGGCGGCGAGCGGCGAGAGCTCGAGGACCGGCGAGCCCGCGTCCACCAGGGCGTCGATGCGATCGCGCGGAAGGAGCTTGCCGCGCGAGAGGTGCTTGCGGCGGGACTCCTCGCTGCCGCCCTTCGCGACCTCGGCGGTGCGGGCGCGAAGGTCCGCGACCAGGTCGCGCATCGAGGCGGCGTTGCTGCGGAAGTCTTCCGAGCGGGGATCGAGTCGGGATGTGAGTGTGGTCATCGCACCGCGGGGAGCGCTCGGGACAACGCCGGCGCGTGTTCGGGAGCCCGGCCGGCGAGGCGGATCATATACCGTCGGCGCGACGAACCAAAGCGCGCGCCGGCACGCGGGAGGGCGCCCAGCGGTACCGTATACTTCCAGCCACCCGAATAACGACGCCCATCGCCGGCCGCGACCGGCACGCGAGGCGCATGCGATGACCGCGATCCTGCACGCACACCCGGAGCTCGCGATTTTCCTGGCCATCGTGCTGGGCTTCGCGATCGGGCGCGTGCACGTGAAGGGCGTGGGCCTCGGTACCGTCGTGGGTACGCTCATCGCGGGGCTCGCCATCGGCATCTGCGCCGAGCCCGAGGTTCCCGACCTCGTGAAGTGGGCGTTCTTCGACCTGTTCCTCTTCGCCATCGGATACGGCACAGGCCCGCAGTTCTTCGCGGGGCTCAAGAAGGAAGCCATCCCGCAGATCTACCTCGCACTCGTGGTCGCGTTCACGGGCCTCGGCTGCGCGCTGGGCGTCGCGTGGTTCTTCGGCTTCGACGCGGGCATCGCCGCAGGTGTTGCGTCCGGCGGCCTCACGCAATCGGCGGCGCTGGGGACCGCGCTCGTCACGATCGCGGACCTCCCCATCGCGGCCGACCTGAAGCAGACGCTCTCCTCGCACCTGCCCATCGCCGACGCGGTCACGTACGTGTTCGGCGACATCGGCGTCATCCTGTTCCTGCTCGCCGCGGCGCCACTGATCCTCCGCGCGAGCATCCGCCAGGCCGCGCTCAAGCTCGAGGACGAGCTCTCGGCCAACGCACCCACGTCGGC
>JBGAIS010000091.1:0-17330 GCA_044225355.1 Casimicrobiaceae bacterium
GATCCACGGCGCGGCCAGGGAAGGCTGAGCCAGCGCCTCGCGCGCGATGCGAAGGACCTCGAACTCGAGGTGCCCGCCGCCGATGGTCCCGTGCACGCTGCTCGCCGACACCACCATGGCCGTGCCCGACTCGCGCGGCGTCGACCCGCTCGCGTGGGCGAGCGTGACGAGCACCGCGCGGCCCTCTCGGTCCACGCGTGCGGCAAGCTCAGGAAGCCAGCGCGCGTCAGCCATCGCACTTCGCCGGCATGCGGAGCGCCTCCACCGCGAACAGGAGCCGTTCGTCCGTCGCCGGCGCGTCGAGGCGCAGCGGCACCTTGCGATCGCGCACGCTCGCGACCGCGTCGCGCAGCGCATGGAACGCCGACAGCGCGAGCATGAACGGCGGCTCGCCGACGGCCTTGGAGCGGTAGATCGTCTCCTCGCGATTGGGTTCGTCGAAGAAATCGATGCGGAAGTGCGCGGGCACGTCGTGCGCGGTGGGAATCTTGTACGTGGAGGGCGCGTGGGTCCGCAACTCGCCCTTGTCGCTCCACCAGAGCTCCTCCATGGCGAGCCATCCGTAGCCCTGGATGAAGCCGCCCTCGATCTGCCCGCGATCGATGGCCGGGTTGAGCGACGTCCCCACGTCGTGGAGGATGTCGACCGCGACGAGGCGGTGCTCGCCGGTGAGCGTGTCGAGCGCCACCTCGGACACCGCAGCGCCGTACGCGAAGTAGAAGAACGGCCGGCCCGTGAGCGTGGCGCGGTCGTAGTGGATCTTGGGCGTGGCGTAGAAACCCGTCGCGGAGAGCGGGACGCGCGCGAAGTACGCGGACCGCGCGAGCTCCGCGAAGGTCATCGACTGCCCGCCCGCGTCGACGCGGCCGTCGTGGATCGCGATCCTCGCCGCGTCGACGCCCCACTTGCGCGCGGCGAACGCGACGAGGCGGTCGCGCAGCTTGCGGGCGGCGTCGCGCGCGGCCATGCCGTTGAGGTCGGTGCCCGACGACGCCGCCGTGGGCGAGGCGTTGGGCACCTTGCTCGTGTCCGACGCACTGACGCGCACCGATGCGAGCGGCACGCCGAGCTCGCTCGCCACCACCTGCGCGACCTTCGTGAACAGCCCCTGGCCCATCTCGGTGCCGCCGTGATTGAGGAGCAGCGTGCCGTCGTTGTACAGATGCAGCAGCGCGCCCGCCTGGTTGTAGTGCGTGGCGGTGAAGGAAATGCCGAACTTGACCGGCGTGAGCGCGATGCCGCGCTTGACGATCGAGTTGTCGCGGTTCCACGTCGCGATGGTCGCCCGACGCTCGCGATAGCGCGACGACTCGGCGAGTCGCGCGATGATCTCCGGCGCGATGTTGTCCTCGACCGTCATGCCGTACGGCGTGACGTTGCGACTCGTCGTGCCGTAGAGATTGGCGGTGCGCACGTCGAGCGGGTCGCGGTCGAGCGCGACGGCGATCTCGTCGATCACGTGCTCGATGGGGAACATGCCTTGCGGGCCGCCGAAGCCGCGGAACGCGGTGTCCGAGACGGTGTTCGTCTTGCAGCGGAAGCTGTGGAGCGCCACGTCGGGCAGCCAGTAGGCGTTGTCGACGTGGAACACCGCGCGGTCGTTCACCGGGCCCGAGAGGTCCGCCGAGAATCCGCAGCGCGACGCGAGCGTGAGGTCGAGCCCGAGGATGCGGCCCTCGTCATCGAAGCCCACGTCGTACCAGTAAGCGAACGCGTGCCGCTTGCCGGTCGAGCGCATGTCGTCGTCGCGATCGAGGCGGAGCTTCGCGGCGCGGCCCGTCCTGCGCGCGATGATCGCCGCCACGCACGCGAAGAGCGACATCTGCGTCTCCTTGCCGCCGAAGCCGCCGCCCATGCGCCGGCACTCGACCACGACGTCGTGCGCCGCGACGCCCAGTGCGTGCGCCACCATGTGCTGCACCTCGCCCGGGTGCTGCGTGGAAGTGTGCACGTGCATGCCGCCATGCTCGCGCGGGATCGCGAGCGCGACCTGGCCCTCGAGGTAGAAATGATCCTGGCCGCCCGCGCGCACGCTGCCCTGGAGCCTTCGTGGCGCGCGCGCAAGCGCCGCGGCGGCGTCGCCGCGCGCGACGTGCACCGGAGGCAGCACGTACGACTGTGCGGCCATCGCCTCGTCGATGGTGAGGATCGCGGGCAGCGGCTCGATGTCGAAGCGCGCGAGCTTCGCGGCACGCCGCGCGAGGCGGACGTCGGTGGCGGCCACCGCGAACACGGGCTGCCCCGCGAACTGCACGACGCCGTCCGCGAGGATGGGGTCGTCGTGCTCGATGGGCCCGACGTCGTTCACGCCCGGGATGTCCGCCGCCGTGATCACCGCGACCACGCCCGGCGCCTCGCGCACGGCCGAAAGATCGACGTTGCGCAGGCGGCCGTGCGCCACCGGGCTTACGCCCAGCGCGACGTGCAGCATGCCGCGCGGCTCGGGAAGGTCGTCGGTGTACTGCGCCTGGCCGGTGACGTGCAGGGCCGCGGAATCGTGCGGCACCGGCGCGCCCGCCGCCGCGCGCGCGCCCAGCAAGGACACGTCAGGCGCGTTCGGCGACGTCCTCGATGCAGGTGAGCGCGCCCGTGCCGGACGTCTCCGCGCGGAGCCTGCGCAGGAGATTGCCGAGCGCCGCGCGCCGGTAGCCGGCGGTGGCGCGCATGTCGTCGATGGGCGAGAACTCGTGCGAGAGCACGCACGCGGCGGCATCGGCGGTGGCGTCGCTCCACGGCTTGCCGGCGAGCGCGGCCTCCGTGGCCGTCGCGCGCTTGGGCACCGGCGCGACGCCGCCGCAGCCGATGCGCGCCGACGCGACGCGATCGCCGTCGAGCACGAGCGAGAAGCACGCGAACACCGCGGAGATGTCCTGGTCGTAACGCTTGCTCACCTTGTACGCGCGAACGACGGCGCCGGCCTCGCGATGGGGCACGAGGACGGCGGCGACGAATTCTCCCCTGGCGAGCGCGGTGCGCTGGTACGCGAGGTAGAAATCCTCGAGCGGCAGCTCGCGCGTCGCGTTGCCGTGACGCAGAAGCACGCGGGCGCGCAGCGCGATGAGCGCGGGCATGGAGTCGCCGATGGGGGAGCCGTTGGCGACGTTGCCGCCGAGCGTTCCGCTGTTTCGGATCGGCAGTGAAGCGAAGCGCTCACTCGATTAGGCGAGCTCGGGCCACGCGTCGTCCATCGCCGCGATCGCCTCGCCGAGCGTGGCAGCCGCGCCGACTCTAAGGTGATCGTGCTCGACGCGGATCTCGCGCATGCCCGCGACCGCGCCGGTGTGCACGATGTCGCCCAGGTCGCGATGGTGCTTCGTGACCCACAGCCCGACGTCCGTCGCGCCGGCGACGATGCGCGCGTCCGGATGCCCGGCGACGAAGCGAGCGAGCTCGTCCTCGTCACGCGGCGACCACCAGCGACGGCCGTGCGCCTCGTACGCGAGCGGCGCCTCGCCGGCGAGCGATGCGAGCTGCGCGCACAGGCGCTCCTCCTCCTGGGACGTCGCGTGCGAGCCGTCGGCGGCCAGGCCCGGGCCGCGCCATCCGTCGGGAGGTGCGTCGTCGTACATGGCGTGCGCGGCGGCGACGATGGGACGGTAGCCCGTGCACCGGCACAGGTTGCCCGACAGCGCGCCTTCGATGGCCGTGACGGAGGGCCGGTGCGCGCATTTGTACAGGCCGAAGAGGCTCATCGCGAAGCCCGGCGTGCAGAAGCCGCACTGCGATCCGTGGTGATCGACGAGCGCACGCTGCACGGGATGGAGCGTGCCTCCGGGCGATGCGAGCGACTCGACCGTGAACACGGCCTTGCCCGCGACGGAGGGCAGGAGGCGGATGCAGGCGTTGACCGGTCGCCAGGCGAGCCGCGCGCCGTGGGCGTCGATCTCCGCGAGCACCACCGTGCACGCGCCGCAATCGCCTTCGGCGCAGCCTTCCTTCGTGCCGGTCAGGCGGCGGTCGTCGCGAAGGTACTCGAGGAGCGTGGCTTGCGGCGGGGCGTCGCGCACTTCCACCGGCTCGCCGTTGAGCAGGAAGCGGATCGGCGCGAATTGCGAGGCGGCTGCCACCGACATGAAGTCACCGGCCTTCAAAGAGGCCATCGTCGCGCCGCGTCGGGACCTTGTCAACCTGCGTGAAGGCGTTTGCATACCGGATTCGCGCGATCGCGCCGCGACCGGCGGCACGAGGGTTGCCCGGCACCGCGCAGGTGCGTGCCTGCACCGGAATGCGGCGCGCGGTCACGCGAATCGGGTATACAGGATGGGTGGCCTTCGGTATCCCGTCCGTCGTTGACCGGGGAACGCCCCGAGCCTATGCTGGCGCCGCCATGCCCGCACGCAAACGACCTGCCGGCAACAGGAAGGACGCCGAGACGACGATCTGCGACGCCGTCCGCGCCGCGATCCTCGAGCGGCGCCTCGCGCCCGGCACGCGCCTCGCGGAGACCGCGCTGGGCGAGCTCTTCGGCGTGTCGCGCACCATCGTGCGCCAGGCCCTGCGCACGCTCGCGCACGACGGCATCGTCGCGCTGCGCGCCCGCCGGGTGGCGGTGATCGCGCGGCCGTCGGCCGAGGACGTCGCGCACGTGTTCGCCGCGAGGCGCGCGGTCGAAGGCTCGGTGGTGGAGCACGCGGTGGCGCGCGCGACGCGCGAGGATCTCTCGGGCTTGCGCAAGGTGGGGCGCGACGAGGAGGCCGCGTACCGGCGCGGCGACCGCGCCCGGGGGCTGCGCGGATCGCTCGAGTTCCATCGCAGGCTGGGTGCTCTTTGCGGCAACCCCGTGCTCGAGCGCTTCCTGGGCGAGCTCGTCCTGCAGTCGTCGCTCGCGGTGGCGCTGTACGAGGACGCGTCCGCGGTGCACGCGCACGCGGACCACGTGGACCTTCTCGACGCGATCGCCAGGCGGGACGTACGACGCGCGACGCGCCTCATGACGCAGCACCTGACGCAGATCGAGCGCGGCCTCGACCCGGGCGCGGCCGGCGGCTCGCGCTCGCTCGCGGACATGCTGCGCAAAGGCTGATCGCGCCGCGGGCGTCAAAAAAAAAGGGGCCCGCGCGGGGCCCCTTTCCGTGAAGCGACAGCCTGATTTACTTCGCGTACTTCGTGATCTCGGCCAGGAGCTTGTCCGAGCCCTTGTTGCTCACCGCATTCTTGATGAGGATGTCGGGCGGCAGCGCGGGCTTGCCGTAGAACGCCTTGTTCCAGTCGTCGTTGCTCGACACGACCGTGCCGTCGAGGTTGAGCCCGCCGTACACGCCCTTGCTGCGCGAGAACGCGATGAGGTCGGCCGTGACGTCGGACTTGGCGCCCGCGCCCACCGGACCCGCCGCGACGCTCGCGTCGCCGCCGAACTTGAACGTGCTCGCCATGAGCGAGTTCATGCCCTTGTCCGTCATGACCAGCGTGACCATCTCGCTCGCGGCGATGCCGGCCTGGAAGCCGACGCTCGCGGTGGCCAGCGTGTAGAACGCCGGGCCGACCCACTTGCCGCCGTTGCGGGCGACGAGCACCGCGCGTCCGCCGGAGCCGCCGACGATGAAGCCGGCCTTGACGATCTCGGGCGAGATCAACACGGCCTTGGCGCGGCCGATGTTCTGCTGGAGCCACTTCATCTCGGGATCACGCATGAAATTCTGGAGCGTGGTCTCCGCCTGGTTGATGAGCACCTGCTGGTCGCCCTGCGCGGAAGCCGGGGCGGTGAAGCCGATCGCCGCGCCCGCGATCATCGCGACGGCGGCCATGCGTTGAAGCAAAGTCTTCATGTCGAATTCCCTCTTGGATGCGGCGTCGAAGCTGCCGCCGCGTTGTTGAATGGTCCCCGAATCCGCGCGTGCCTAGCCGCGGAGGAGCTCGATCCCGGTCGACGTCACGCGCACGCGATCGCCGATCCGCAAACCGGGGGCCGATGTCTGCTGGACGGTGGCGAAGCTGCCGTCGTCGTAGCGGATGCCGATATCCCAGACCAGCGTCTGGTCCTTGCTTGCGAGCTCGTTGCCCACGAAGCCGCCGCCGATCGCGCCCACCACCGTGGCGACCGTCTTGCCCGTGCCGCCGCCGATCAGGCTGCCGAGGCCGCCGCCGACCAGCGCGCCGCCGATGGCGCCGACGGCGTTGGGGACGTTCTGCACGGTGCGCGTCTGGATCGACTCGACCGTGCCGACGCGTGCCATGGGCTGCTCGCTCACCGAGTACGCGGGCGGCGTGTTGCAGCCGGCAAGGAGAAGCGCCGCCAGGGCGGCAAGGATGGCGACCGGCTGGCGCCAGAAGGTGATGCTCGTCATGGATTGATCTCCAGCTCTTTCTGTTCGTTGGTCAGTCGGGCACGGAATTGAGGAGGTACATCGCGGCCAGCAGGCCCGACGGACGCCCGAGCTTGCCGAGCCACGCCGCGAAGATCTGCTCGATCTCGCCGCCCATGTACACCTGCGTCAGCGCCCGGTTCACCTCGAGGCGCAGCGCGGAGTCGTTGCGCGGCAGCGCGAAGGCATAGGGCTCGAACGACAGGTCCTCGGCGAGCATCGCGAGCTTGCCGGGCTCCTTCGCCTGCGCCGCCAGGCCCACCAGCTTGATCTTGTCGCCGGCGTACGCGTCGATGCTGCCGGACTCGAGCATCGCGACGCCTTCGTTGGCGTTGGCGATGGGCACCACCGTCGCGTTCACGAGCCGGCGCTGCAGCGTGTCCTTGAGGCGCGTCTCGGTCGTGGTGCCCGCGAGCACCGCGATCTTCTTGCCCGTCATGTCGGTTATCTTGTTCACCGGCGAGTCCGTCTTCACGAGGAAGCCGCCGCCGTCGACGAAGATGAGGTTCGAGAAATCGACGTTGGCGAGGCGGGCGAGCGTCTCCGACGTGTTCGCGCACTCGATGTCGGCGCGGCCCGACGCGACCATCTGAAGGCGGTCAGACACCGTTCCCGGCATCCAGTTCACCTTGAGGTTGGGCTCGCCGACGGCGCGGCCGATCTGCGCGATCACGCGCTTGCAGATGTCGATGGAGTAGCCCGACGGCTCGTTGTTGGGCCCCACGAACGAGAACGGCAGGGAGTCGGGCGAGAAGCCGACGTTGATCGCCTTGGCCGCCTTGATCTTGCCGAGCGTGTTCGGGACGGATTGGGCGGCGGCGCCGCCGGCGACCAGCGCGGCAGCGACGAACACACCGATGAGGACGTTTTTCACGAGTGGACGCCTTGGGAAGGGATGGGGGAGCGTGCGCGCACTGCCGGGGACACCGGTGGTCCGGTGAAGGCCGCGTCTGGAAACGGCGGCCCGGCACGGCCGCAACGCGGGCAATTGTACACCAGGCTTCGCGCGCCCGAGGGGACCTACGGACCTGCGTGCTACACTGCCCGCCGCCACTCCGCCGCATCGTCCCGCCATGCTCCGCTCGCAGCTCGCGCTCGTCTGCCTCGCCTTCCTGGTCGCCGCTCCGGCGGGTGCCGCGTCCCCCACGCTCGACCGCATCAAGGCCACCGGCTCCATCACGCTCGGCTACCGCGACGACGCCGCGCCGTTTTCCGCCAGAGCTCGCGGGGGGCAGGTTCGCGGCTACTCGGTGGAGCTCTGCGAGAAGGTGGCCGCGGCCGTGGGGCGCACGGTAGGGGTGCCGAACGTCAAGGTCCTCTGGAAGGCGGTCGACAGCGAGACGCGCATCAGCGACGTGGTTGCGGGCAAGATCGACATGGAGTGCGGCACCACCACGGTGACGCTCTCGCGCATGGAGCGCGTCGACTTCTCGGTGCCCATCTTCGTCGATGGCGGCAGCGCGCTCGTGCGCGCGGGGCGCGACGCGCCCAAGAGCGTCGCCGCGCTCGCCGGCAAGCGCATCGGCGTCATGGCCGCGACCACCACGGAGACCGCGCTGCGCAAGGCGCTGTCGGTGGCGGGCGTCAACGCGACGATCGTGACCGTGAAGGACGGCACCGAAGGACTGAAGGCGCTCCTCGGCGGCAAGGTCGACGCGTACGCGTCCGACCGCCTGCTGCTCGCGAAGCTGCGCCTCGACAGCGCCAAGGCCGACGACCTCGCGTTCCTCGACAACGATTTCTCCTACGAGCCGTACGCGCTGGTGGTCCCGCGCGACGACGCGGAGTTCCGGCTCATCGTCAACCGCACGCTCGTGGGCCTGTACAAGTCGGGTGAGATCGATCCCATCTTCATCCGCTGGCTGGGGCCGTTCGGCAACCCGGGCGCGCTTCTCAACGCCATGTTCTACCTCAACTCGCTGCCGGAATGACCATGCGCGCGCTCCTCGCCGCCTCGCTTGCGCTGTCGCTCGTCGCGGGCGGCGCGCTCGCGCAGTCGATGCCGAAGCCCCGCCCGCCCTGCAACGGCGTATGCGGCACGGTGCAGTCGATCTCGCCCGTGCAGGAGCGGCAGGTGTGGACGCCGCTCGGCTCCGTGGCGTCGGGCTCGATGGGCGTCGCGGGCCTGAGCGGCATGAGCGGGACGTCCACGCAGATGCAGATCGGCCCCGGGTTCTCGAACCAGGGCCTCGTGGTGATCGGCGCCGCCGGCGGCGCCGTGTACGCGCAGAAGCCGTCCGAGTATCGCCGGACGCGCTGGGATGTCACGCTCAAGATGGACGACAACTCGACGCGCGTGGTGTCGATGTCGTACGAGCCCTTGTTCCTGCAGGAAGGCGACTACGTGCGCGTGGCCGGGAACAACCTCGAGGAAGTCACTCCCTAAGGCTGCCCATGTCCGGCGCGGCGCTCGCGGTCAGCGATGGTCCCGATGGGCGGCTCGTGCTGGCCTTGTCCGGGCGGCTCGTGGCGGAGACCGTGCCCAACGTCTGGCGGCAGGCGCTGGCCGCCGTGCGCGGCGCCGTCGCCCGCCCCGTCGTGGTGGACGCCTCGGGGGTGGATTATTGCGACGGCGCGGGCATCGCGCTCCTCGTCGACCTCCTGCGCACGCCGCGCGAGGCGCCCATCGAGATCGCGCACCTCGCGCCGTCGTACTCGGCGCTGCTTCGCCAGTTCGACCCCCACAACCTCGAGCACGACCTCGATCCGGAGCCGCCGCGGCGGCCGGCCATCGAGGAGATCGGGCGCACGACGATGGTCGTGCTGCGCGACCTCCGCACGCAGGTCGAGTTCCTGGGCCAGGCCAGCGCGGCGCTCGCCATCGCCATCCGCCACCCGTCGACCATCCGCTGGCGCGACGTGGGCGTGGTGTGCGAGCGCGTCGGCGCCGACGCGGTGCCCATCGTGGCGCTCATCTCGTTCCTCGTCGGGCTCATCCTCGCGTTCCAGTCGGCGGTGCCCATGCGGCGGTACGGCGCGGAGATCTTCGTCGCCGACCTGATCGGCATCGGCATGGTGCGCGAGATGGGCACGCTCATCACGGCGATCCTCCTGGCCGGCCGCTCGGGCGCCGCGTTCGCCGCGGAGATCGGCACCATGCGCGTCAACCAGGAGATCGACGCGCTCACCACCATGGGCCTCGACCCGGTGCGCTTCCTCGTCACCACGCGCGTGATCGCGGCGGTGCTGATGACGCCGCTCCTGAGCCTGTTCGCGATGCTCGTGGGCATGTTCGGCGGCGCGTTCACGATGCGCTCGTTCGGCGTGCCCTTCATCACCTTCGTGAAGGAGGTGGACAGCATCGTCAACTTCCAGGACTTCATGGTGGGCTGGGTGATCATTCGTGTTCGCCATCGCGATCGCGGGCATCGGATGCCTGCGCGGCCTGCAGACGTCGGCGGGCGCGTCCGCGGTGGGCGATTCCGCGACGCGCGCGGTCGTGTCCGGACTCGTGCTCATCGTCGTCATCGACGGCATCTTCGCCGTCATCTACTTCGCCCTCGACATCTGACATGGCCGACGAGGCGCCGCATCCCATCATCCGCGTCGACGGCCTCACCGCCGGCTACGACGGCCGCACCATCCTCGAGAACGTCTCGTTCACGGTCAACCGCGGCGAGGTGTTCGTGATCCTCGGCGGGTCGGGCTGCGGCAAGAGCACGCTCCTCAAGCACATGATCGGGCTGTACGAGGTGCAGGCGGGCCACGTGTACATCGAGGGCCAGGACATCGTCGGCGCCTACGGCGACGAGCGCCAGGCCATCCTGCGCAAGTTCGGCGTCATGTACCAGTCGGGCGCGCTGTTCGGCTCGATGACGCTGCTCGAGAACGTGCGCCTGCCCATGGAGGCGTTCACGGCGCTCGACCGCGAGCAGATGGACCTCCTCGCCCGCATGAAGCTCTCGCTCGTGGGCCTCGTGCAGTTCACGGGGCACCTGCCGAACGAGATCTCGGGCGGGATGCAGAAGCGTGCCGCGATCGCGCGCGCCATGGCGCTCGACCCCGCCATCCTGTTCCTCGACGAGCCATCGGCGGGGCTCGACCCCATCACCTCGGCCGAGCTCGACGCCGTCATCCGCAGGCTCGCCGACAACCTGGGCGTGACGTTCGTGATCGTCACGCACGAGCTCGCGAGCATCTATTCGATCGCCGACCGTGTCATCATGCTGGACAAGCGCGTCAAGGGCATCATCGCCGAAGGGGACCCGCGGCGCCTGCGAGACGAGAGCACCGACCCGTACGTCCACCAGTTCTTCCACCGGGAAGCCGAGGTGGCGGCGCCGGCCGCCTGACCCCCGCCCATGAGCCAGAAAGCCAACTACTTCAAGCTCGGCCTGTTCGTCATCGGTGCCGTGGTCGCGGGCATCCTCGTGCTCGTCATCATCGGCAGCGGTCGCTTGTTCGAGCGCAAGGTCATCATCGAGACCTACTTCAAGGAATCGGTGCAGGGCCTGGACATCGGGTCGAAGCTCAAGCTGCGCGGCGTCACCATCGGCGAGGTCACGCGCATCACGTTCACGTATACGGAGTACCAGCTCGACCTGCCCATCACGCAGCGCGAGCGCTACGTGATGGTCGAGGCGCAGCTCCAGCCGCGCCTCGTCGGCGGACGCGCGGCGGCGGGCGACATGACCAACGCCGAGAACGCGCAGCTCGAGGTGGAGAAGGGCCTGCGCCTGCGGCTCGCGCAGCAGGGCATCACGGGCCTCGCGTATCTCGAGATGGACTACATCGATCCCCCTCCGCCCGTGCTGCCCATCAGCTGGACGCCGCGCAACGTCTACATCCCGAGCGCGCCGTCCACGGTGACGGCCATCGTCAACGCGGCGCAGGACGTGATGGAGAAGCTCCACCGCATCGACATCGAGGCGACCGTCGCGCGCATCGACCGCCTCCTCGATACCGCCAACAGCCGCATCGCGGCGGTCGATACCGGCAAGCTCGCCGATCGCGCGGAGAAGTCGCTCGCCAAGCTCGAGACCACGCTCGACAACCTGCAGGCGAAGAAGGTGTCCGACGAAGCCGCGGCGCTGCTCGCCGAGCTGCGCACGTCGAACGCCGAGCTTCGCAAGACGCTCGCCAACCCTGCGTGGCAGAAGGTGCCCGAGGACACCGCGGCCGCGGTGGCGCGCGTGAAGGAGCTCGTCTCCGATCCCAAGCTCACGCGCACGGTGGCGAGCCTCGAGCGCATCATGGGCCGGTTCGACCGCCTGTTCGGGTCCACCGACACGGACCTCGCGACCACCTTCGAGAATCTGCGGCAGATCACCGACAATCTGCGCGATCTCACGGAGGAGACCAAACGCTACCCGGCCAGCGTGATCTTCGGCGCGCCGCCGGCCCCGCTGGAGCGCAAATGACGATGAACGCATCGCGACGCCTGTGGATCCACGCGGCGCTCGCCGCCGCCGCGGCGGCAGCGCTCGGCGGATGCTCCCGGCCGGCGCCGATCAAGGGGACCTTCGTGCTCGAGCCGGCGCTCCCGCCGCCGGTCGCGAAGACCCAGCCCGGGCTCCTCAAGATCGGCTCCATCACCGTGGCCGCGCCGTTCCGCGGAAGGCAGTTCGTGTTCCGCAAGAGCGAGCTCGAGTTCGAGACCGACTATTACAACGAGTTCCTCGTGCAGCCCGCCGCGAACATCGCGGACGCCACCGCCCGCGCGCTCGCGGCGTCGCGCGTGTTCGCGTCGGTCTCGCCGTCGAGCGTGGCCCTCGACCCGGACTGGATCCTCGACGGCTTCGTCGACGCCCTGTACGGCGACGGCCGGTCGATGGACAAGCCCGTGGCGGTGCTGGCCGTCACGTATTTCCTGCGGCGTACGGCGGGCGACGCGGGGGTTCCCGTGTGGTCGAAGACTTACACGAGGCGCCTGCCGTTCACCCCGGGCAGCGCCGCGGCGTACATCGTCGCGCAGAACGCCGCGCTGGGCGAAGTCTTGGCGGAACTCGCGACGGACTTGTCGGCACTAACGTTGCCGAAGTAGCCCGGCGCGACGCACGCGCTTTCGGTCACATCGCGCCGCGGCGCCCCATCCCGGTGCGCGCCGCGGCTCCCGGTCGCATCGCGATGCGAGGGCGTTGATCCACGTCACGCGGCCGCAACCCATCCCTGCTAGGCTAATGCCATGAGCGAACCCAGCAACCTCGGCGCCAACTGGTGGACCAAGAACCTGGACGACATCGACCGCGAGGTCGTGCGCCTGTCTACGCTCTGCAAGGTTCGCCTGCTCGACGCCGGCATCATCGAGCGCGTGCTCAAGGGCGATGCCTCCGTGTGCGGCTCATCCAATCCGGCCGCGTTCGAGAAGCTCCGCAACGCCCTCAAGATGCATTACCACTTGCGCGACAAGGCGGTGGGCGCCATCGGCGAGGAAGCCACCGCGCAGGCGATCGCGCAGATCGTCGAGAACGTCCGCAAGCGCCTCGGCGGCGCGCTGGGCGGCGGCAACCCCGGCTGAAGGCTGCAGCGCTGCAGCGCGGGCGGCGGGCGACACGCGCTTTCCCAAGGGCAACCCCATGAAGACCGATCGAACCCTGGCGCGAAGCCAGGACATCGCGACCAAGGTCGCGCTCCTCTTTCGCAAGCGCGCGCAGCTCGCGCAGGAGCAGCTCACGCAGCGGCTCGCGCGCGCGGCCGACGACAACGACATGGGTGCGCTCGTGTCCGACCCTTCGTCGCGCGCGAAGCTCTGGACCGACTGGTCGAGCTACGCGATCGACGCCGCGCAGCGGTCGATCCTCTTCTGGGACACGATGCGCGAGCGCGGCAACAACTTCGTCGAGCACACGCGCCAGGGGTTGCCGCCGCTCCTGCACTTCGAGCACGAGACGGTCGTCGACGGGCGCAGGCTGCCGCGGCCGGTCAACTACGCGCTCGTCCGCATCGTTGCGCCCGCGGGCGTGAGCGTCGATCCCGACAAGCGGCCGTACGTCATCATCGATCCGCGCGCGGGGCACGGCCCGGGCATCGGCGGCTTCAAGGACGACTCGCAGGTGGGCGTCGCGCTGCGCGCGGGCCATCCCGTCTACTTCGTCGTCTTCTTCCGCGACCCCGAGCCCGGGCAGACGCTCCTCGACGTGTGCGAGGCCGAGAAGGCGTTCGTGCGCGAGGTGCGCGCGTTGCATCCGAAGAGCGCCAAGCCGGCCATCGTCGGCAACTGCCAGGGCGGCTGGGCGGCGATGATGCTCGCCGCGTCCGACCCGGACGACACGGGGCCCATCGTCATCAACGGGGCGCCGATGTCCTACTGGGGCGGCGCGTTCCAGGAGGGCGAGGGCGACAACCCCATGCGTTACTCCGGCGGGCTCCTCGGTGGAACGTGGCTCGCGTCATTCGTCTCGGACCTGGGCGACGGCACCTTCGACGGCGCGTACCTCGTCGAGAACTTCGAGAACCTGAACCCCGCGAACACGTTCTGGGACAAGTACTACCACCTTTACGCGAACGTCGACACGGAGCCGCCGCGCTTCCTCGAGTTCGAGCGATGGTGGGGCGGGTTCTACCTCATGAACCGCGAGGAGATCGAGTGGATCACGCGCAACCTGTTCGTGGGCAACAGCGTGTGGAAGGGCGGCACGCAAGGGCCGGGCGGGCAGGCCCTCGACCTTCGCGCGATCAAGGCGCCGATCGTGCTGTTCGCGTCGATGGGCGACAACATCACGCCGCCGCAGCAGGCGTTCAACTGGGTCGCCGACGTCTACGGCTCGACGGAGGAGATCAAGGCGCGAGGCCAGGTGATCGTCGGGCTGCTGCACGAGAGCGTCGGGCACCTCGGCATCTTCGTGTCGGGCAAGGTCGCGAAGAAGGAGCACGCGCAGATCGTGAGCGTGCTGGAGTCGATCGAGGCGCTGCCGCCGGGCATCTACGCCATGCGCATCGTCGAGCGCACCGATGCCTCGGGCGCGCCGCGCTACGACGTCGACTTCGAGGAGCGCAGGCTCGAGGACATCGCCGCGCGCCTCAATCGCTTCCAGCGCGCGGACGAGAAGCCCTTCGAGGCCGTCGCCGCCATCTCCGATTTCAACCAGCGCGCCTACGAGCTCTTCGCGCAGCCGCTCGTGCAGGCCGCGTCCGGCGAGTACGCCGCGAAGCTCGCGCGCCAGTTCCATCCGCTTCGCATGCAGCGCTGGGTCTTCTCCGACCTCAACCCATGGATGGCGTGGCTCGGGCCCGCGGCGGCCATGGTGCGCGCGCAGCGCAAGCCGGTCGAGCCCGGCAACGAGCTCCGCAAGGTCGAGCGGACCGCGTCCTCGGCGCTGAGCGCTTCGCTCGATTACTACCGCGCCATGCGCGACGCGCAGAGCGAGGCCGCGTTCTTCCTGGCCTACGGCAACGTGTTCTCGCTGTACGTGGCGGACAAGCGCGAGGCCGACGGCGCGCGCACGCACGGCGTCGCCGAGCCGCGCGATCTCCCGTTCGTGAAGGAGGCGCTCGAGTCGATCGGCGAGGGCGGCTACCCGGAGGCGCTCGCGCGCGTGGCGTGCCACCTCGCGCGCAAGGGCGAGCCCATGCTGCTGTCGCGCCTGCAGGTGAAGCGCGAGCTGATGGCCGAGTACGCGGACCTCCTTCCCGCCATGCCGCCCGACCAGTGGCGGCGCATCCGCGGCGAACAGGACATCGTCGTGCGCTACGCGCCGGCGGAAGCCATGGCCACGCTGCCGCGCCTCCTGCGCGACGAGGCCGATCGCGTGCGCCTCGTGACGCTCGTGCGGCGGCTGCTGGCCGACGAGCGCGTGCAGCGCGCGAAGCCCTCGACCGAGCAGCTCGCGATGGTCGAGAGCATCGGCCACGCGCTCGCGGTCGATGCGATCCCCGCGGCGCCGCGCGCGGCGCGCAAGACTGCCCGCAAGACGGCTCGCGGGAAGCCGCGCGCATCGAGGAAAGCCTGACATGACCGAGCGCATGCACGAGAAGTACCAGCGGCTCATCGACTTCTGCAAGACGATGCTGCCCACGGCTACTGCGGTCGCGCATCCTTGCGACGAGAGCTCGCTGCGCGGCGCCGTCGACGCCGCGCGCATGGGCCTCATCGCGCCGACCCTCGTCGGCCCCAGGGCGCGCATCGAGTCCACCGCGCGCGCGAGCGGCATCGACATCTCGAACCTGCCGATCGTCGACGCGGCGTACAGCCAGGACTCCGCGGCGAAGGCCGTGGCGCTCGTGCGCGAAGGCAAGGCCTACGCGCTCATGAAGGGCAGCCTCCACACCGACGAGCTCATGGGCGCGGTGGTCGCGCGCGAAGCGGGCCTGCGCACGGCGCGGCGCATCAGCCATTGCTTCGTGATGGACGTGCCCTCGTACGCCGAAACCCTGATCGTCTCCGACGCCGCCATCAACATCGCGCCGACGATGGAGGACAAGGTCCACATCATCCAGAACGCGATCGACCTCGCGCACGCGCTGCGCTTTCCCGAGGTTCGCGTCGCCATCCTGTCGGCGATGGAGACCGTCAATCCCAAGGTGCCGTCCACGGTGGAGGCGGGCGCGCTGTGCAAGATGGCCGACCGCGGGCAGATCACGGGCGCGGTGATCGACGGGCCGCTCGCGCTCGACAACGCGATCAGCCTCGAGTCGGTGAAGATCAAGCACATCGCCTCGCCCGTCGCGGGACGCGCCAACGTGCTCATCGTGCCCGACCTCGAGGCCGGCAACATGCTGGCGAAGAGCCTGTCGTTCCTCGCGGGCGCCGACGCCGCGGGCATCGTGCTGGGCGCGCGCGTGCCCATCATCCTCACGAGCCGTGCCGACTCGCTCACCACGCGCCTCGCCTCGTGCGGCATCGCGGTGCTGGTCGCCCATGCGAGGCGCCAGGACGCCACCAAGGCCGCGTCCGCATGAGCGACGCCGTCGCGGTCCTCAACGCGGGCTCGTCGAGCCTCAAGTTCTCGCTTTACGCTGTCGAGGGCGACGCGCTCCGACTCGTCGCGGGCGGGCAGGCGCAGGGCCTCTTCACGTCGCCCAGGTTCGTCGCGAAGGACGGCGCCGGCCGCGTCGTCGACGAGAAGGCGTGGGGCGACGGCGCCACGCTCGGGCACGAGGGCGCGCTCGACTACCTGATCGGCGTGCTGCGCGCGCACTTCAGCGGGCATCGGCTCGCGGCGGTGGGGCATCGCGTGGTCCACGGCGGCATGGAGTACTCGCGGCCCACGCGCGTCGACGCCGCGGTGGTGCAGGCGCTCGAGAAATACGTGCCGCTCGCGCCGCTCCACCAGCCTCACAACCTGGCGCCGATACGCCTGCTGCTGGCGCGCGATCCTTCGCTTGCGCAGGTCGCGTGCTTCGACACCGCGTTCCATCGTGCGCAGCCGCCGGTTGCGCAAGCGTTCGCGCTTCCGAAGTCGATCACGGCGCGCGGCGTCGTGCGCTACGGCTTCCACGGGCTCTCCTACGAGTACATCGCGCAGGCGCTGGCGGCGATCGACGCGCGTGCCGCCGCCGGCAAGACGGTGGTGCTGCACCTGGGCAACGGCGCCAGCATGTGCGCGATGGATGCGGGCCGCAGCATGGCGACCACCATGGGATTCACGGCGGCCGACGGCCTGCCGATGGGCACGCGCTGCGGCAACCTCGATCCCGGCGTCGTGCTCTATCTCATGGACGAGCTCGGCATGGACGCGCGCGCGATCGAGAAGCTCATCTACCAGGAATCGGGACTCCTCGGCGTGTCGGGCATCTCGAGCGACATGCGCGCCCTGGAGGCGAGCCGCGAGCCCTCCGCGCGCGAGGCCATCGATCTTTTCGCCTATCGCATCGGTCGCGAGCTGGGCTCGCTCGCGGCTTCGCTGGGCGGCCTCGACGCGATCGTGTTCACCGCGGGCATCGGCGAGAACAGCGTGTCGCTTCGCGACCGCGTATTGCGCGACGCCGCCTGGCTCGGCGTCGAGCTCGATGCCGGCGCGAACGCGCGCGGCGGCCCGCGCGTCAGCACGGCCGCGAGCCGCGTCGGCGCGTGGGTCGTGCCCACCAACGAGGAGCTCATGATCGCGCGCCACACGAGGTCCGTCCTCGGGATCTAGTGTATCGCGCGCT
>JBGAIS010000092.1:0-16088 GCA_044225355.1 Casimicrobiaceae bacterium
ATATGCTGGGTGTCGTGGCCACGCAGCAGGGACGGGTCGAGGAGGGCGCCGCGCTCATCGCGCGAGCGGTCGCGGCGCGCCCGGATGCCAAGGAGGCGCTGGGCAATCTCGCCAATGTCCTCAACCGGCTGTCGCGATTCGACGAGGCTATCGTCGCGTGCGACCGCGCGATCGCCCTCGACGGGCACGTGGCGGACGTCTGGAACACGCGGGGCCTCGCAAGCCTCGGGCTGTCGCGCAACGAGGACGCGCTCGCGAGCTTCGATCGCGCGCTGGCGACCAATCCTCGCCACGCGGTGGCGGCATGCAACCGCGGCAATGCGCTCGCGAACCTCGGCCGGCTCGAGGAGGCCGATCGAAGCTACGCGCTCGCGGTGACGATCGAGCCGTCGTTCACGGAAGCGTGGCGCAACCGCGGCAACACGCTGCGCGCCGCGCGCCGGCTCTCGGACGCGCTCGCGAGCTTCGATCGCGCCATCGCGCTGTCGCCGGCGGACGCGCAGCTCCACGAAAGCCGGGCCGACGTGCTTCGCGAGTCGGGCGCGCATGCCGATGCCATCGAGGGCTACGCGCGGGCGCTCGCGCTCGACGGGACGCTTGCGGGGGCGCTCGAGATGCGCGCGATGTCGCTGCACTACCTCGGCCGCAACGAGGAGGCGGAGCGCGACTTCGCGCGCGCGACCGAGCTCGAGCCCGCGCGCGGGTTCGCGCTCGGGATGCTCGCGCACCTGCGCATGTCGAACGCCGACTGGCGCGATCGCGACGCGCTTCTCTCCCGAATGACGCACGTCGTGCGCGAGAGCGGCGCGGGCATCGAGCCCTTCGTCTTCACGGTCCATTCGTCGTCGGCCGCGGATCAGCGGGCGTGCGCTCGCGCGACGGTGCGCAGCCGCGTGCCGCCCGCGGCTGCGCCGCTGTGCGCCGGCGCAAGGTACGCGCACGACCGCCTGCGCGTGGCGTACCTCTCCGCCGACTTTCGCGAGCACGCTACCGCCTACCTCATGAGCGAGCTGCTCGAGCGTCACGACAGGTCGCGCTTCATGGTGAGCGTGCTGTCGTGGTCCACCGAGGCGCCCGGAAGAGCGTCCCGCCGCATCGAAGCGGCATGCGAGCGCTTCGTGGACGTTCGCGAGCGCGACGACGCGTGGATCGCGACGTGGATGCGCGAGCAGGAGATCGACATCGCGGTCGACCTCATGGGGTTCACGCACGGCGCGCGCCCGCGCATCTTCGCCCGGCGCCCGGCGCCGGTGCAGGTCAACTTCCTGGGCTACCCCGGGACGCTGGGCGCGCCTTACTACGACTATCTCATCGCCGATGCGACGGTGATTCCTCCGGGATCGGACGCCGACTACGACGAGCGGATCGTGCGCCTTCCGGGGTCGTACCAGCCCAACGACCGCAAGCGGCCGATCGCCTCCGACGGGCCGTCGCGCGAGGCGTGCGGCCTGCCCGAGGGAGCATTCGTGTTCTGCTCGTTCAACGCCACTTACAAGATCACCCCGACGATGTTCGACGTATGGATGCGCCTCGTCGCCGCCGTCGAAGGAAGCGTGTTGTGGCTCCTCGAAGGCACGCGGGCGGGCAGCGCCCACCTGCGACGCGAAGCCCAGGCGCGAGGCGTGGATGCCGCGCGGCTCGTGTTCGCCCCACGTGCGCCGCTCGAGCAGCATCTCGCTCGTCACCGGCATGCCGATCTCTTCCTGGATACGCTTCCTTGCAATGCGCACACGACCGCGAGCGACGCGCTGTGGGCCGGCGTGCCCCTGGTGACGTGCCTCGGGTCGACGTTCGCGGGACGCGTCGCGGGCAGCGTCGTGCGCGCGGCCGGCCTGCCCGAGCTCGTGACGGGCTCGCTCGCGGAGTACGAGGCGCTTGCGCGCAGCCTTGCGACCCACCCCGGCGAGCTCGACGCTATCACCGCGAGGCTCGCCGGCGCGCGAGCGACGTGCGAGCTCTTCGACAGCGAGCGCTACACGCGCCACCTCGAGCAGGCATTCACGACGATGGCCGGGCGAGCGTCGGCGGGCCTGCCGGCCGAGGCGTTCTCGGTCCTATGAGCCTCGACGCGATGATGTCGGGCGCGTTCGCGTCGGCGCGCGTCGGCGACGTGTTCGAGGCGGCGCGAGTGTCGCGGGCTGTGCTCGAAGCCGATGCCGGCCATGTCGGCGCGCTGCGCCTCCTCGCAACGCTCTCGGCCAGGGAGGGGCGCATCGACGAGGCCGTCGCGCTTCTCGATCGTGCGGTCGCGGCGCACCCGGAGGCGGCCGAGCCTCACGTGGACAAGGCGAGCTTCCTGAGCGCGACGGGGCGCTTCGGCGATGCGATCGACGCCGCCAACCGCGCGATCGCGCTCGCGAGCGACCGTCCGGAGTGGTTCGTGGTCCGTGGCGTCGCGCTCCATAGCCTCGGGCGCCTCGAGGAGGCGCTGGCGGACTACGATCGCGCGCTCGCGCTGCGTCCAGCGTTCGCAGGTGTTCTCGCCAACCGCGGCGCGGCGCTCAAGGACCTCGAGCGCTACGACGAGGCGCTGGAAGCGTACGAGCGCGCGCTCGCGATCGACCCCGGCCAGCCCGAAGCGTTGACCAATCGCGGCGCGGTGCTGGTCGAGCTCGGGCGCTTCGATGAGGCGCTGGCGTCGTGCGACGCGGCCGTCGCGCGCATGCCCCGCTTCCACGAGGCGTGGCACAACCGGGGCGTCGCGCTGGTCGGCCTCAAGCGATACGGCGATGCGATCGCAAGCTACTCGAATGCGCTCGCCGTGAAGCCCGACTTCGCGCAGTCGCTGCAAAGCCGCGGCTCGGCGCTCGGCTACCTCAAGATGTTCGAGCCGGCGCTGGCGGATTTCTCGGCCGCGCTCGCGCTCGACCCGGACCTGCCGTTCCTGCGCGGCAATGTCCTCCACTCGCGCCTGCACTGCGGCGTGTGGCAGGGCTACGCCGAGGCCGCCGCGCGACTCGTCGAGGACGTACGCGCGGGCAAGCGCGCCTGCGAGCCGCTCAGCATGGTCGCGATCGGCTCCGAAGCCGCCGACCAGCTCGCGTGCTCCGTGACGTGGATGGAGCGCCACTATCCCGACGTGCACTCGCCGCTCGCGAGAGGCGTGCGCTACGGGCACGACCGTATTCGCATCGCGTACCTGTCGGCGGATTTTCACGAGCACGCGACCGCATACCTCATGGCGGAGCTCTTCGAGCGCCACGATCGCTCTCGCTTCGACGTGACCGCCGTCTCGTGGGGACCGGACGTGCAGAGCGCGATGCGCACGCGGCTCGTGGCCGCGTTCGGGCGCTTCGAGGACGTGCGCGAGAGGTCCGACGAAGAGATCGCTCGCTGGATGCGCGAGCGCGAGATCGACATCGCGGTCGACCTCAAGGGATATACCTTCGACGCCCGCCTCGGGATCCTGGCGCATCGGCCCGCCCCGGTGCAGGCGACCTACATCGGGTTCCCCGGCACGCTCGGCGCACCGTACGTCGACTATCTCGTGGCCGACGAGACGGTGATCCCCGTCGAGGATCGGGCGCTGTACACGGAGAAGATCGTGTACCTGCCCGAGTGCTACCAGCCGAATGACCGCCGGCGCGAGATCGCGTCGCGCACGCCCACGCGCGCGGAGCTCGGGCTGCCGGAGTCCGGATTCGTATTCGCGTCGTTCAACAACAGCTACAAGGTCACGCCCGAGGTCTTCGAGGTGTGGATGCGGCTGTTGCGTGACGTCGACGGCAGCGTGCTGTGGCTCCTGGAGGGCAACGATGCCGTGCCCGCCAGCTTTCGCCGCGAAGCGCAGTCGCGAGCAGTCGCGCCCGGTCGCCTCGTGTTCGCAAAGCGCATGCCGCTGCCGGAGCACCTCGCGCGACATCGCGCGGCGGATCTCTTCCTCGACACGCTGCCCTGCAACGCGCACACCACGGCCAGCGATTCGCTGTGGGCCGGCCTGCCCGTCCTGACGTGCGCGGGGCGCACCTTCGCGGGACGGGTCGCTGCGAGCCTCGTGCGCGCGGCCGGGCTTCCCGATCTCGTGACCGGGTCGCTCGACGAGTACGCGGACGTGGCGCTGCGGCTCGCGCGCGAGCCCGCGGCGCTCCGCGAAGTCCGCGAGCGCCTCGAGCGCAACCGGGCCACGTGCCCGCTCTTCGACGCCGAGCGATCGTGCAAGGCGCTCGAGCGCGCATTCGAGACCATGTGGGAGCGCAACGAGGCGGGGCTCGCTCCGGCGCACTTCGCGGTCGAGGCATGACGCGGACCCGCACCTCGCGCGCCGTCGCGCATCGCCTCCGCCTCGCGTCATGACCGGCGCGGACGCGCTCAACGAACGCGCCATCGCGGAAGCCCGGCGAGGCAATCTCCCGCAGGCGGTGCAGCTCTTCGAGTCCGCGCTCGCGCTCGCCCCCGACGCAGTCGCCACGCTGTGCAACCTCGGCACGATACTCAACGCGCAATCCCGCTTTGCCGACGCCCTGCCGAGGTTCGCACGCGCATGCGAGATCGCGCCGAGGGTGGCCGAAGCGTGGAACGGACTGGGCGGCGCCCAGCTCGGGCTGTCGCGCTTCGACGAGGCCATCGCGAGCTTCGACCGCGCGACGGCGATCGAGCCGCGTCACGTGCTCGCCGTTTACAACCGCGCGCTTGCGCAATATCGCCGGGGGCGAGCGGAAGAAGCGCTTGGCGGGTTCGACGTGACGCTCGTGCTCTCGCCGGGCTTCGCGGCAGCGATGAACAATCGAGGCCTCTGCCTCGCGCGGCTCGGGCGCCACGAGGAGGCGGACGCCGCGTTTGCGCAGGCGGAGACGCTGGACCCGCGCGACCCCGACATCCCGTACAACCGGGCGCAATCGCTGCGCAACTTGGGCCGGCTCGACCCGGCGCTGGCGGCGTGCGATCGCGCGCTCGCGCTCTCTCCGGGATTTGCCAAGGCTCATTGCAATCGCGGCAACGTGCTCGAGGCGCTCGGTTGCTACGCCGACGCGCTTGCCGCGTTCGACCGCGCCCTCGCGATCGACGCAGGCTTCACGGAGGCCAGGTTCAACCGCGGCGCGCTTCTATCCCACGCGGGACGCGTGGACGAGGCCGTGAAGGACCTCGAGCGCGCGCGAGAGCTCGCGCCCGGACTGCCTCGCGTGGCGGGCGCGCTCGCGCACGCGCGACTCCTGAGCCACGATTGGGAGGGCCTGGACGAGCTGGTGCGCGAGATCACGGAAGGCGTGCGCGCGGGCCGTGCGGCGTGCGATCCCTTCGTGTTCCTGTCGCTGTCCGGCGACGCGGACGACCAGCTCGCTTGCGCCCGCGCGTGGAACGCCGGCAAGGTCGGGGCGCCTCCCCTGCCGGTGGCTCTGCGGGATGGCGCCCGCAGGCTCCGCGTCGCGTACGTCTCGGCGGATTTGCGCGACCATCCCGTCGGCCATCTCATGGCAGGCGTGATCGAGCGGCACGATCGAGCGCGCTTCGAGGTCGTCGGCGTCGCGTATGGCCGCGGCGCGGGCGACGCGATCACCGCGCGCATACGCGCCGCGTGCGATCGCTGGCTCGACGTCGCGGCGCTCGACGACGCCACTGCGGCATCCCGCCTGCGTGAGATCGGCATCGACGTCGCGGTCGACCTCTCGGGGCCCACGCACGAGGGTCGTCCGGGCATTTTCGGGTCGCGCGCGGCGCCGGTGCAGGTGAGCTACCTGGGCTATCCCGGCACGTCCGGCGCGGCATGGATGGACGCGATCATCGCGGACGACGTCACCGTTCCCCGCGGGCGCGAGCGCGCCTACGAGGAGCGCGTGGTGCGCCTGCCGGTGACGTTCCAGGCCAACGGCGCGTCGCGCTCGCTCGCCGATCCTCCGCCTGCTCGCGAGGAGGAGGGGCTTCCCGGCGACGCGGCGGTGCTCTGCTGCTTCAACAACGCGTACAAGGTCAATCCCGCAATGTTCGCGGCATGGATGCGCGTGCTCGGCCGGGTCGACGGCGCGGTGCTGTGGATGCTGGGCGGCCCGGGCGAGGCGCGGCTGCGCGACCACGCGCGCAGGCAAGGCGTCGATCCTTCGCGCATCGTCTTCGCGCAACGCGCGCCCCGCGATCGCTACCTCGCGCGCCTCCGCCTGGCCGATCTCTTCGTCGACACTCATCCTTACAACGCCGGCACGACGGCCAGCGACGCGCTGTGGGCAGGCCTTCCCGTCCTGACGCTCGCGGGCGACGCCTACGCGAGCCGCATGGCCGCAAGCCTCCTCATCGCCGCGGGCCTGCCCGACCTCGTGACGACGTCGCTCGCGGACTACGAATCGCTCGCGGTGAGCCTCGCACGCGACGCCGAGGCGCGGGCCGCGCTGCGCGACCGGCTCGCGCGCGGCGTGGCCACGGGACCGCTCTTCGACACCGGCCGCTTCACGCGCGACCTCGAGGCGGCGCTTGCGTCGATGCAGCCCCGGCAGGCCGGTGCCGGTATGGTGTAATGCGGTCGCCATGAGCAAGACCTGCTTCTTCACGATCGTCTCGAACAACTACCGGCACTTCGCGCGGACGCTCGCACGAAGCGTGCGCGAGCACAATCCCGACATTGACGCGTTCCTCGCGGTCTGCGATGCGCCGCTCGATGCGTCCGACCCGCGCGATGCCTATACCGAAATCCCCGTGCGCAAGCTGGGGCTGCCGCAGTTCGATCGCTTCACGTTCCAGTACACGATCCTCGAGCTCAACACGGCGATCAAGCCGTGGGTCATCGCGGAGCTCTTCGCGCGCGGCTACGAGCGCGTCATCTACTTCGATCCCGACATCAAGGTGTACGGCTCCGTCGCGCCGATCCTCGAAGCGCTCGAGCATGCCGACATCGTCCTCACGCCGCACCTGACCGACCGCCTGGACGACGGCCGCAAGCCCACCGAGCTCATGATCCTGCAGTCGGGGAGCTACAACCTGGGCTTCATCGCGCTGGCGCGCACCGAGAATACGCGCCGGTTCGTCGAGTGGTGGCAGCGCAAGCTCGAGCGCGACTGCGTCGTCGACATCCCGCGCGGCCTCTTCACGGACCAGAAGTGGATCGACCTCGTGCCGGGCATGTACGACAAGGTGTCGATCGTTCGCGACCCCGGCTGGAACGTCGCGTACTGGAACCTCAACCATCGCGCGGTGACGCGCGACGCGTCGGGCGTGCGCGTCAACGGCGCGCCCCTCCTGTTCTTCCACTATTCGGGCTTCGCGCCCGGCGCCGCGCTCTTCTCGAAGCACCAGGACCGCTTCACGATGGACAACCTCCCACCGGCGGTACGCGCGCTCGCGGACGACTACGCCGCCGACCTCCTGCGCAACGGCTTCGAGGCATGCCGTGCGTATCCCTACGCGTTCGGGCGCTTCCCGAGCGGAGAGGCCATTGCCGACCTCGTGCGTCGCTGCTATCGCGAGGATTTCCCGTGGGACGAGCCGCATCCCGACCTGTGGACCGCCGAAGGCGAGCGCTTCCTCGTCGACTGGCTTAATGCGCCGGCGCCCGGCCACGCGAGGGCGCCCGGGCTCACGCGCCTCGCGGCCGCGCTTTATCGCGTTCGCCCGGACCTGCAGGCGGCGTTCCCCGACGTCGCGGGCAAGCACGCCGCGGGCTACGCGCACTGGTTCCTCGAGCACGCGGCAAGCCAGGAGCGCGTGCCCGCGATGCTGCTGGCGCCCGCGCGCGCCGCGATCGATGGCAAGCATCGCGCCGACGCGTCGCAGGCGAGCAGCGGGAGCGACGCGCAGGGCGGGGCGCCCGACGCCGCCACCGCGCCGGGTCCAGCGCCCATGCGCGGCGCGTATCGCATCGCATACCGGCTCGCGTGGGGCGTGAGGCGGGCGGTCAAGCCGCTCACGACGCAGGCGTTCCGTCACCGCGTGCGCCACGCGCTCCTTCGCAAGGCCTACTTCGACGACAGCTACGCGACGCCACCGCTCGTGGCGCCGGGACAGCTCATGCCGCATTCGACGGAGCCGGCGCAGGCCGTGGTCAAGTATCCCCCGCACAAGCTCAAGGCCGCGGAAGGGGAATCCGCCGACGAGGGCGTGAACGTCGTGGGCTACCTCGCGGCCGAGAGCGGCATCGGAGAGTCCGCGCGATCGATGCTTCGCATCATCAAGGCGGCGAGCGTGCCCGTCGCGCCGATCAACTTCCGCGTCGGCAACATGTCGCGCATGCACGAGTCGCTGCCGGGCGTGGAGGCCACGGCCCACTTCCACGGCGTGAACCTGTTCCACATCAACGCCGACCAGATGTTCGTCGCGTACGACAACCTGGGCGCCTCGCTGTTCGAGGGCCGCTACAACATCGGCTTCTGGGCGTGGGAGCTGTCCGACTTTCCCGACGCCTGGCTTCCTTCGTTCGACCTGGTCGACGAGGTATGGGTGCCGTCGACGTTCTGCCAGCAGGCCATCGCCGCGAAGTCGCCGGTGCCCGTGGTGTGCGTGCCGCACTCCGTGGAGGCGCCGGCGCTCGCGCCCGATCGCGTGCGATTCGGGCTCGCCGATGGCGACATCGCGTTCTTCGCGATGTGCGACGTGCTGTCGGTGCCCGAGCGCAAGAACCCGCTCGGCGTCGCCCAAGCCTTCCGCACGGCGTTTCCGGGGCGCGAGCCCGTGCGGCTGTTCCTCAAGATCGGCAACCTCGAGTTCCAGCCCGACCTCAAGAGCCGGCTCGCGGAGCTCGCGCGCACCGACTCGCGCATCACGCTCCTCGAAGGCTATCTCGCGCGCGCGGACCTGAGGACGCTCATGGCGAGCATCGACTGCTTCGTGTCGCTGCATCGCGCCGAGGGCTTCGGCCTCGGCATGGCGGAGGCCATGGCCTGCGGCAAGGCGGTCATCGCGACGCCGTGGTCGGGCAACGTCGACTTCACGCGCGCGGACAACGCGATGCTCGTCGACTACACGCTGGTCCCGCTCGCGCGCGACCTGGGCCCGTACCGCAAGGGGCAGGTGTGGGCGGAGCCCGACAACGCGTCGGCGGCCGATGCGATGCGACGCGTCGCGAGCTCGGCGGAGCTTCGCGCGCGATTGAAGGAGCGCGGGCTGCGCACGGTGGCATCGCAGCTCTCGCCCGAGGCGCTGGCTCCGCTCGTCGCCACGCGGCTGCGCGCGGTGCACGCGCTGCTTCGCGCCCGCGGATAGGCGCCTCGTGATCGAGGAAGCGCTCGCGCTCCATCGCGCGGGGCAACTCGCGGGCGCGCGGCGCGTGTGCCGCGCGATCCTCGAGAAGGAACCCGGGCACGCCGACGCGCTGCGCCTCATGGCGACGCTCGAGCTCCAGCGCGGGAATCTCGCCGACGCGACGTCTTTCGTGGCGCGAGCGTTCGGCGTCGACGCGCGATCTTCCGCCGCACAGGCCGCGCTGGGCGACCTCCAACGCTCTTTGGGCCGTGCCGGCGACGCGCTGGCGAGCTACGATCGCTCGCTCGCGATCGACGCCTCGCAGCCGGCGGTGCACAACGAGCGCGCCATCGTGCTCGCGGGGCTCGGCCGGCACGCGGAGGCGCTTGCCGCGTTCGACGGCGCGATCGCCCTGCGACCTCGCTTCGCCGAAGCGCTGCGAAACCGCGCGACGCTCCTGCGCGAGCTCGCACGCGTGGCGTATGCGGAAGGCCGGTACGACGAGGCCATCGCCCGCTACGGCGTGGCCATCGCGTCCGACCCGCGCGACGCCGACGCGCTCATCGGACGCGGCTCCGTCCTCGCGCTCGTCAAGCGGAGCGACGAAGCCGCTCGCGACTTCGCCTGCGCGATGGCGATCGACCCCGAACGCCCGGGACTCGCGGGACTGCTCCATCATGCCAAGGCGAGCCTCTGCGACTGGGAAGGACGGGACGCGTCGAAGGCGCGCATCATCGACGGCGCGCGTGCCGGAAAGCCCATCGCCGCGCCTCTCGTGATGCTCGGGATAAGCGACCGCGCGCGCGACCAGCTCGACTGCGCGCGCGCGTGGTCGTCGCAAGCGCCGGCACTTCCGCCGCGCTGGCGGGGCGAGCGCTACGCGCACTCGCGCATCCGCATCGCGTACCTCTCGTCGGACCTCGACGAGCACGCGGTCGCTTACCTCATGGCAGGCGTGCTCGAGCACCACGACCGCTCGCGATTCGAGGTGTTCGCGATCTCGTCGGGGCCCGATGCCGAGGGCGGCATGCGCGCGAGGCTTCGCCGGGCCTTCGAGCATTTCCACGACGTGCGCGGGCGTCGCGACGACGAGGTCGCGGCGCTCGTCCGCGCGCTGGAGATCGACATCGTCGTCGACCTCAACGGCTACACGCAAGGCAGCCGCACGGGCGCGCTCGCGCATCGTCCCGCGCCGGTCGCGGTGAGCTACCTCGGGTTCCCCGGCACGCTCGGTGCCGCGTTCGTCGACTACGTGATCGCCGATCGCATCGTGGTTCCGGAGGTCGCGCACGCGCAATTGACCGAGCACGTGGTGCGCCTCCCCGATACGTTCCAGGCCAATGACGATCGCCGGGTGATCGCGACGCGCTCGCCGTCGCGCGCGGAGGCGGGGCTACCCGACGGCGCGTTCGTCTTCTGCGCCTTCGGCAACAGCTACAAGCTATCGCCCGCGCTGTTCGACGTATGGATGCGGCTCCTTGGCCGCGTGGAGGCAAGCGTGCTGTGGCTCCTCGGCGGGCCCCCAGCGCTCACGACCAACCTGCGAGCGGAGGCCGCGCGGCGCGGCATCGACGGGCGGCGCCTCGTGTTCGCCTCGCGCATGCCCTATGCGGACCACCTCGCGCGCTACCGGTGCGCCGATCTCTTCCTCGATACGTTCCCGTTCAACGGCGGCGCGACGGTCAGCGATGCGCTGTGGGCGGGACTGCCCGTGGTCAGCGTCTCCGGGGAGGCGCTTGCGTCGCGCATGGCGGCGAGCGTTCTTCACGCGGCCGGCACCGGCGAGCTCGCGGCTGCGTCCCTCGCCGATTACGAATCGCGGGCGCTCGCGCTGGCGACAGACCCGCCTCGCCTCGCGGCGACGCGCGCGGCGTTGGCGCAACAGCGCGCGACGTGCCCCCTCTTCGATACCGCGCGCTTTTGCCGGCACCTCGAGTCGGCGTACGCGACGATGCACGCGCGCGCGCAGCGCGGCGAAGCGCCCGCGAGCTTCGACGTCAGTACGTCGTCGGGCCCCTGAAGTACTCGACGCGGTCGATCGACGCGACCGGCACGTCCTTCACGTCCACGCCCTGCAGCACCTTGAGAGGGATCTCGGTGCCGGCGGCGCCCTGCGCCCAGAGCTTGCGATAGAAGTCGGCTTGCGTGCGTACCCGCTCGCCGCCGATGGCCAGGATGATGTCGCCCGCCGCGATGCCCGCGCGGTCGGCGGGGCCGTCGGACGAGACGCGCGTGACCACGAGGCGCCCCGAAATCTCGTCGGCCGAGATGCCGAGCCACGGCCGAGCCGGGCCTGCGCGACGCCCGGATTTCTCGAGATCGGCGAGGATGGGCTTCAGGAGGTCGATGGGCACGAACATGTTGCCCGGCACTCGCGGCTCGTCGTCGGTGGCGTCGCGCACGATGAGCGAGCCCACGCCCAGGAGCTTGCCGTGGCGATCGAAGAGGCCCGCGCCGCTCCAGTTGAGCGTGGGCGGGCTCGTGTAGAGCGCCTGCTCGAGCGCGTACTCCCAGTTGCCCGAGAACGCGCGCTTGCTCACGATGTACGCGAACGACACGCTGTCGTCGCCCGAGGACGCGATGAGCACGGGGTCGCGCTCTGCCGCGTCGCCCGAGTCGCCGAGCGCCACCGGCTTGGCGTCGAAGGGCACGAGCGTGCGCACGAGGCCGAAGCCCGTGGCGTGGTCGTAGCCGACGACGCGCGCAGACAGCGTCCGTCCCTTGCTGTCGACGACGCTGACGTCGTCGGCCTCGACGATGAGGTAGCCGATGGTGAGGATGAGCCCGTTGTCGCCGATGACGATGCCGGTGCCTTCACGCTCGCTGCCGAGCGACGCCGAGCTCCGGGCATTGGGCACCGCGTGAGTCGACACCTTGACGATGGCGCCGAAGATGCGCTCGGGGTCGACCGTCTCCGGCTTCGACTCGCGGGCCGGCGCCTTGCGCGCCTGAGCATCGACTGGGGGGCTCGCCGACAGGCCTGCGGCGGCAAGTGCCACGAGGCAGAGCGCTGCGACGCGCCTGCGAGCATCGAGGACAATCCGGTCCATGTTCGGGGCCTACCTTCCGCTTGCGCGAAGCCGCGCCCGTCCCGGTACTATAGCGCGGCCGGCCCGTGGCTGCCACGTGAGCCGGCCGACCGTCGGCACTCGTATCATCCGCGGCGCGCCGAACCCCCATCGTACGGCGCGATTCGCACATCCCCCCCTGCCCGCGGCCCGCGGGCCGGCGCCCGTGATGCGCACCGTCGCCGCCGTCACCCTGGTCGACCTCGTCGCCGAGATCATGCAAGCCGCGGGCTCGCACGCCGAGGAGGCGCGCACGATCGCGCGCCGGCTGGTCGACGCCAACCTCGTCGGCCACGATTCGCACGGCGTGATCCGCGTGAAGACGTACCTCGGTTGGGTGCGCGACGGCTGGCTCGTCCCCAACATGCCGCCGACGATGGTGTTCGACAGCGACACGATCGCCATCGTGGACGGCAATCGCGGCTTCGGGCAGGTGACGGGAGAGTTCGCGACGCGCCTGGGTATCCGCAAGGCCGCGCAGAAGGGCATCGCGATGGTCGGCTTGCGCAACTGCGGCCACCTGGGACGGCTCGGCGACTGGGCCGAGATGGCCGCGGACGAAGGCCAGGTATCGCTGCACTTCCTCAATACCTCGGGCGCGCAGCGCGTCGCGCCTTTCGGCGGCAGCGATCGAAGGCTGTCGACGAACCCGCTCGCCATCGGAGTGCCCATCGCCGACGGCGACCCTGCGATCCTCGACATCACGACGTCCACCGTCGCCGAAGGCAAGCTCATGGTCGCGCGCAACAAGGGCGAGCAGGTGCCGTCCGGCTGGATCGTCGACAAGGCGGGTCGCCCCACGGTGGATCCCGCGGAATTCTTCGACGGCGGCGCGCTCCTCACCATCGGCGCGCACAAGGGCTCGGGCCTGTCGATCCTGACCGACCTTCTCGCGGGCGCGGTGACGACGGGAAGGAGCTCGGATCCGTCGGATACCGTTCTTCGCAACAACATGCTGTCCATCTTCATCGCGCCTGCGGTGTACGGCGGCCAGCACGCGATGCTCGCGGAGGCGAAGCGCCTGGTCGATCACGTGAAGGCTTCGCCCCCTTCGGTCGCGGGCAGGCCGGTGCAAGGTCCCGGCGACGTTGAGCGCGCGACGCGCCGCGAGCGTCTCGCCCGTGGCATCCCGCTCGACGGCACGACGATCGCGGACATCGAGGCGGCCGCGGCGTCGGTCGGCATCGACAAGGCGCGCGCGAGCGCGATGCTCGCGTGACACGCATCTCAAATGGCAGGAGGAATCACGTGGTGAATTCGTACCGATCGATGGGCATCCTCGCGATCGCGGCGTCGGCGCTTCTCGCCGCGCCGCTCTCGTGGGGCCAGGCGTACCCGACGAAGCCGATCAAGCTCGTGGCTCCCAGCACGCCGGGCGACGCGCCCGACGTCATCGCGCGCCTCGTGGCGGACAAGCTCTCGACGGCGCTCGGCCAGCAGGTCGTGGTCGAGAACCGGCCGGGTGCGGGAGGCGTGGTCGGTTCCGACGCGGTCGCGAAATCGGCGCCCGACGGCTACACGCTCATCATGGGCAACGCGGGCTCGCACGGCATCAATGCCGCGGTCTACTCGAGCCTTCCGTACGACATCCAGCGCGACTTCGTGCCCGTGAGCCAGGTGGCGGTCGCGCCCAACGTGATGGTGATCAACCCCGGCGTGCCCGCGAGCAACGTCGCGGAGTTCATCGCCTACGCGAAGTCGCAGCCGGGCAAGCTCTCGTACGCCTCCGGCGGCAACGGCAGCAGCGCCCACATGTCCATGGAGCTCTTCAAGGCGATGTCGGGCGTCGACATCCAGCACGTTCCGTACAAAGGCAGCTCGCCCGCGCTGACGGACGTGGTCACGGGGCAATGCGTGGTGTTCATCGGCAACATGCCGCCCACGGTGCCGCTCATCAAGGCCGGCAAGCTCAAGGCGCTGGCGGTGACCACCAAGTCGCGCTCGGCGCTCATGCCGGACCTTCCCACGATCTCCGAGGCCGGGCTGCCCGGCTTCGAGACGGTCGCGTGGTTCGGCGTGCTCGCGCCGGCGGGCACGCCGCCCGAGATCGTCAACAAGCTTTCGATGGAGATCGGCAAGATCGCGCGATCGCCCGAGATGCGCGAGAAGCTCGTCGCGATGGGCGCGGAGCCGGTCGGCGGCACGCCGGCGGAGTTCAAGGCCGTGATCGATCGCGACATCTCGTAGTGTAAGCAGCTCGCCCAGAAGGTGGGCATCAAGGTCGACTGACGCCGTCACGCGGCGCTGGAACTCGACCACGGAGTCGACATGAGCGACCTGTTTCCCGGATTCGAGACGCGGCGCATCGCCACGTCCGGCGCGCAGATCCATCTCGAGATGGGCGGCTCCGGTCCGCCGCTCCTGATGCTGCACGGCTACCCGCAGACGCACGCGATGTGGCACAAGGTGGCGCCGGCACTCGCGGCGTCGTTCACGGTGGTGTGCGCCGACCTCCGCGGCTACGGCGACTCGTCCAAGCCGCCGACCGACGACGCGCATGCGCCGTACTCCAAGCGCGCGATGGCGCTCGACATGGTGGAGGTGATGCGCGCGCTGGGCCTTCCGCGATTCCGGCTCGCGGCGCACGATCGCGGCGCGCGTGTCGCGCATCGCCTGTGCGTCGATCACGCGGAGGCGGTCGAGCGCGTGGCGCTGCTCGACATCTCGCCCACGCGCCTCATGTACGCGAAGACGGACTTCGAGTTCGCGAAGGCTTACTACCACTGGTTCTTCCTCATCCAGCCGTTCGACATGCCCGAGCGCCTGATCGGCGCGAACCCGTCGTACTACCTTCGCAAGAAGACGAGCGGCTGGGGCTCGGCGGGCGGCGCATTCTTCGATCCGCGCGCGTACGCGGAGTACGAGCGGTGCTATTCGAAGCCCGAGACCATCCACGCGTCCTGCGAGGACTATCGCGCCGCGGCGTCGATCGACCTTGCGCACGACGACGCCGACGTCGCCGCCGGACGCAAGGTGACGTGTCCTCTCCTGGTGCTTTGGGGCGAGAAGGGTGTCGTCCATCGCTGCTTCGATCCGATCGACGATTGGCGCACGGTGGCCACCGACGTCCGCGGCCGCGCGATGCCCTCGGGGCACTACGTCGCGGAGGAGGCGCCGGAGGAGACGCTGCGCGAATTCCGCGCGTTCTTCGGATGACGCAGGCGCTGCGCGCTCCCGACGACGCCCCTGCCTTTTTCGCGGCGGGGAACGCCCTGAACGAGCAATTGCGGTACGCGGAGGCCGTCGAGCGGTTCGATCGCGCCGTCGCGCTCGACCCGCGGCACGCGGCCGCGTGGTGCAACCGCGGCCTCGCGCTGCGGGCGCTCGATCGCTACGACGAGGCGCTCGCGAGCCAGGAGCGCGCCGCTGCGCTGGTGCCGCGCCATCCGCTCATCCAGTACAACCTGGGCGTCGCCCTGCGCGACGCGTGCCGCACCGACGACGCTGCGCGCGCGTTCGAGGAGGCCATCCGCCTCGCGCCCGACCTCGCGGAGGCGCACCTCAACCTCGCTCACTGCCTCCTCATGGACGGCGACTACGAGCGAGGCTTCCGCGAGTTCGAATGGCGATGGAAGGAGCGGCTGCAGGCGTCGCGGCTGCGTGCATTCGCGCAACCGCTCTGGCTCGGGCGCGAGCCCGTCGGCGGCAGGACGATCCTGCTGCATGCGGAAGGAGGCTTCGGCGACACGCTGCAGATGAGCCGCTACGCGCCGATGCTCGCGCAGCGAGGCGCCAAGGTCGTGCTCGAGGCGCCGCGGCCCCTGGCGTCGCTCCTGTCGCGCGTTCCCGGCATCGCGCGTGTCGTGCCGTCGGGCGACCCGCTGCCCGACTTCGACGCGCATTGCCCGCTCATGTCGCTGCCGCTCGCGATGGGCACGACGCTCGCGAGCGTGCCTCGCGAAGTCCCGTATCTTCATCCCG
>JBGAIS010000093.1:0-19360 GCA_044225355.1 Casimicrobiaceae bacterium
TCGACGTCGGTGTCCTCGATGCGCAGGATGAAGGTCCCGCCGTGATGGCGCGCGAAGGCCCAGCAGAAGAGCGCGGTGCGCGCGCCTCCGAGGTGCAGGAACCCGGTGGGCGCGGGGGCGAATCGGGTGCGGACTTTCAAGGGCGGCCACTCTTGGCGCTTGCGACGAAGCCCTTATTCTACTTGGCCGCGCCTTCCGCCACGGCGAGCACGCTGCGGCGCACGAGGCCGATGTGCTCGCGCAAGGTGTAAGCCTCGCTCGCGTAGCTCGCGGGCGTCTTGATGCGCGCCGCGGCGAGCTCGATGCGATCGATGTCCGCCAGCCAGCGCTCGACCGGCGGGTTCTCCTTGTGCATCGCCACCTCGCGCTCGAGGAGCGCGAGCTCGCCGTACCACCGATAGATGCGCGAGCGGACGCGCCAGCGCAGGAGCTGCGGCAGGAGGTTCACGAGCGGCACGATCAGGACCAGGAGCGGCACCAGCAGGATCACGAGCTTCTCGACATACGCCGCCGCGAAGAACGGCAGGTAGCGATGCAGGAGGCTCGGCCCGAAGCGCTGGTGGCGGTCGGCGTCGAGGCTCACCGGAAGGTCGACGGGATCGGTGTTGGGATACTCGCGAGGCTTCTCGAAATAGCCCTGGCTCGAGTGCAGCTCGCGCGCCGCCTCGTACAGGAGGTTGACGAGGGCCGGGTTGAGGTCGTCGCGCGACACGAGCATCGCCTCGGTGGCGACGAGGTTCACGTCCTCGGGCGGGACGTGGCGCGCGAAGTCCACCGCGCCCGCGGGCAGGACGAGCCGCGTCACGTGCGGGAAGCGCCGCTGGTAGGCCTCGGCGCGGGCGTTGTTCATGAGCTCGAGCTTGGGGTCGAGCAGCGCCTCGTGGATGACGGGAGCGATCACGCCGCCGACGAGCATCGCGGCGTCCACCGTGCCGTCGCGCAGCGCGCGCAGGCCCTCGGCGCCCGACAGCGGCACGAACGTCGTGTTGGCGGCGGTGACGTCGTTGGCCTCGAGGAGCGGCAGCGCGAACGATCGCACGCCCTGCCCCGGCGCTCCGATCGCCACCTTGCGCCCGCGGAGCTCGTCGAGGTGCGCGATCGCCTCGCCCTTGCGGTGGAAGACCCACAGCGGCTCGTAGTAGAGCGACGCGAGCATGACGACCTTGCCGCGGTCCTCGGGCGTGATCACGCCCGCCTGCATGAACGCGACGTCCACGCCGGAGCGAGGGTCGGCGACGAGCGCCGCATTCTCGCCGGCGCCGGCGGTGAGGCGCTCCTCGACCGCCACGCCGTCGCGAGCGAGGATCTCGCGGTATCGCTGCGCGTAGATGTGGTACAGGCCGTCCTTCGATCCCGACGCCATTACGATCTTGCGCGGGATGCTGCTCTGGAGCACCCACGCGCCGATGCCCGCGAGGACGATCAGCGCCGCGACGAGGGCGGTGCCGCGGAGGACGTGGCGGGAAGGCGTGCGCATGGCGGGCAAGAGGTACCGCCGCAAGGCCCCGGCAACCTAGGCGGGCTCGACGAAAACGCTACGGAACTCCGAAATGGCCGTGAAGCCGCGCGTCGACGCGCAACCGATTGCACGACGCTCGTTCTTGCCTTGCCGTTGCGCGCGACCGCCGCCGGGCCGCTCCCCAGGCGGCCGCCTGGCTGTGCCTTTGACGTTCCGGCCGCAAAAAGGCGCGGCGCAGGCGTCACGGCATCATCACGTCCCCACGCGCGCCGACCTGCGGGCGTGCCTTGGCGCGCCGGCTGCCAGCGGCAGGTCGAGCGTCACCGGCGTGGCCGGGTTGGGCGGCTCCGGGTAGACGTGCATGGGGCCCGGCGTATGGCCATGCGCCCAGAAGCGAGCCACGCGACGCGCCTCGGCCTCGTTCGCATTGACCGGGAACGTGTCGTAGTTGCGCCCGCCCGGATGCGCGACGTGGTACGTGCAGCCGCCGAGCGCGCGCTGCGCCCAGGTGTCGACGAGGTCGAAGGTGAGCGGCGCATGCACGCCGATGGTCGGATGGGAGCGCCGACGGCGGCCTCCACGCGCGGTAACGCACGCCCGCGACGTACTCGCCCGGCACGCCGGTGGGCGCGAGCGGCAGCATGCGGCCGTTGCACGTCACCGCGTGGCGGGTGCCCGTGATGCCCGTCACCTTCACCTGCATCCGCTCGACGGAGGAATCGACGAAGCGCGCGGTGCCGCTGCCCGACATCTCCTCGCCGAGCACGTGCCAGGGCTCGATCGCCTGGCGAAGCTCGAGCGTGACGCCGTCGTAGCTCACCGTGCCGTAGCGCGGGAAGCGGAACTCGATGAAGGGGTCGAACCACGCGCGCTCGAACGCGTAGCCGGCGCGCGCGAGGTCGTCGGCGACGTCGCGGATGTCGGCCGCCACGAAGTGCGGCAAGAGCCAGCGATCGTGCAGCGCGGTGCCCCACGGCACCAGCGCGCCCGGGTAGGGCTCGCGCCAGAACCTCGCGACGAGCGCGCGCAGGAGCACCATCTGCAGCGCGCTCATCTCGTAGTGCGGCGGCATCTCGAAGGCGCGGAACTCGAGGAGCCCCAGGCGGCCGGTGGGGCCGTCGGGGGAGTAGAGCTTGTCGATCGAGAACTCGGCGCGGTGAGTATTGCCCGTGAGGTCGGTCAGCAGGTGGCGCAGGAGGCGATCGACGAGCCAAGGCTTGACCGTCTCCTTGCCGGCCTCGCTCTTCTGCGCGAGCTGCTGGAAGGCGATGGCGAGCTCGTAGAGGCGATCGTCTCGCGCCTCGTCGACGCGCGGCGCCTGGCTCGTCGGGCCGATGAACATGCCGGAGAAGAGATAAGACAGCGCCGGATGGTTCTGCCAGTACGTGATGAGGCTGCGCAGGAGGTCGGGCCGGCGCAGGAGCGGGCTGTCGGTGGGCGACGCGGCGCCGAGCGTGACGTGGTTGCCGCCGCCGGTGCCGATGTGCCGGCCGTCGAGCATGAACTTCTCGGTCGTGAGCCGCGCGAGGCGCGCCTCCTCGTACAGCGTGCTCGACGTGGCCATGAGCTCGGACCACGTCGCCGCCGGATGCACGTTGACCTCGATGACACCGGGGTCGGGGGTAACGTTGAGCACCTTGGTGCGCGCGTCCCGGGGCGGCGTGTAGCCCTCGACCGCGACGGGGACGCCCATCGCGACCGCGGTGTCCTCGATGGCGGCGACCAGCGCCACGTACGCCTCCAGCCGCTCGATGGGCGGCATGAAGACGTACACGTGGCCGTCGCGTACCTCGAGGGCGAGCGCGGTCTTGATCACCTCGCGCGGCTTGGCGCCGCGCACCGACGCCTCGCCGGCGCGAAGCTTGTCGCGCGCGGGGAGGTCATCGCGGGGCGCGAACGGGTCGACGGGAAGGTCGCGCTCCTCGTCCTCGGGCAGGACGTCGGGCAGGGACGAAAGCGGAAGCCTGAAGCCGAGCGGCGAGTCGCCGCCGATCGCGAACAGCGCCTGCCGGCGCAGCGGCCACGGGCTCGACATCCAGCCTATGACGCGCGCGTCTTCCACGCCCTTGCCGTCCCGCGCGCCTTCCGTTGCCCGCAACGGCAGCACGAATCCCGCCGGCTTGCCGAGACCCGCGCGCAGGAGCCGCGCGAGCCGCGCGCGCTCCGTCGGCTCCGCGAGGTCCGCCTTCATGGGGTCGACGTTGTCGGGAAGCGCGGCTTCGGTCTCGAGGAGGCGCGGCACGTCCTCGTAAGCGGCGATGAGCATCGACGGCGGCAACCCGAGCGCCGTCGCGAGGCGCTCGCCGAACGCCTTGGCGGTGGCGATCGTCCCCTTGCCGGGCGCGGTGGTGTCGGCGATGAGGTCGTCGTGCCGCCACAGCGGCTCGCCGTCGGTACGCCAGATGAGACCCAGCGCCCAGCGCGGAAGCGGCTCGCCGGGGTACCACTTCCCCTGGCCGAAGTGCACGAAGCCCTGGGGCGCGAAGCGCGTGCGCAGGCGGCGCAGGAGCTTCTCGCCCAGCTCGCGCTTCCTGGGCGACAGCGCGGTGTAGTTCCACTCCGCGCCGTCCATGTCGTCGACCGATACGAACGTCGGCTCGCCGCCCTGCGTGAGGCGCACGTCGTGCGCGAGAAGGTCGCGGTCGACCCGCTCGCCGAGCGCATCGATGGCCTTCCATTGCGCATCGGTGAAGGGTTTCGTAACGCGCGGATCCTCGTGCACGCGCGTGACGCTCATCTCGAAGCCGAACTCGACGTTGCACACGTCGGTGTAGCCGATGACGGGCGCGGCGTTGCCGGGGTCGGCGGTGCACGCGAGCGGGATGTGGCCCTCGCCTGCGAGGAGCCCGGAGGTGGGATCGAGGCCGATCCACCCGGCGCCCGGGATGAAGGCCTCGGCCCAGGCGTGGAGGTCGGTGAAGTCGCGGTCGGTCCCCGACGGGCCGTCGAGCGACTTCTGGTCCGCCACGAGCTGCACGAGGTAGCCCGACGCGAAGCGCGCCGCGACGCCCAAGCTTCGCAGGATCTGCACGAGGAGCCACGCCGAGTCGCGGCACGAGCCGCTGCCGTTGCCGAGCGTCTCCTCGGGTGTCTGCACGCCGGGCTCCATGCGCACGAGGTATTTCACCTGCTGCTGCAGGACCTGGTTGAGCCGGACGAGAAGCATGACGGTGCTCTCGCCGGGCTCGATCGTCTTGCGGATCTCGTCGAGCCAGGCGGTCAGCCGCGGCCCGAGCGGCGCCACCTCGAGGAACGGGATGAGCTCCTTCGCGAGCGCCGGCGCGTACGCGAACGGAAATTTCTCTGCATACTCCTCGACGAAGAAGTCGAAGGGATTGACGACGGTGAGGTCGACGACGAGGTCGACCTCGATGGCGAGCTTCAGCGCGGCTTCCGGGAAGACGAGCCGCGCCACCCAGTTGCCGTAAGGGTCCTGCTGCCAGTTGAGGAAGTGGCTCTCGGGCGAGACGTTGAGCGAGTAGCCCAAGACCGGCGTGCGGCAATGCGGCGCGGGCCGGAGGCGGATCTCGTGCGGCCCCAGCTTGACGAGGCGGTCGAAGCGATAGGTGGTGCGGTGCGAAAGCGCGACGCGGATGGCCATGGGATCGGGTTCGACGAGCGCTCTGCGGGGTAGCGGTGCTTGCGAGTCCGGTGGGGGACGGTTGACGGAAAGTCGGCGCTGACCCTACTCGATCACGTCCAGTCGGGGTCGGGGAGCTGCGCGAAGACGCGCCGCAGGCCCTCGCCCCACTGCGAGTGGACCATCTGGAAGTACGGGTCGATCTCCTCGATGCGCCGCTGGAGCTTGATCCTCAGCGTGTCGACCTCGTAGACCAGGAGGTCGATCGGCAGGCCGACCGAGATGTTGGAGCGCATGGTGGAATCGAACGAGACGACGGTGCACTTCGTGGCGTCGAGGAGGCTCGTCGTGCGATTGAGCACGCGGTCGATGATCGGCTTGCCGTATTTCGTCTCGCCGATCTGGAAGTAGCAGGTGTCCGGCGTCGCCTCGATGAAGTTGCCCTCGCCGTAGACGTTGAAGAGGCGGGGCGGTTCGCCGCGGATCTGGCCGCCGACGATGAAGTTGGCGCTGGCGTCGATGTTGTTCTGGACGAGGTACGGGCCGTCGCGGGTCTTCACCTCGCGCAGCGCGTCGCCCAGGAGCCTCGCGACGTCGAACATCGACTCGGCGTTCCACAGGTGCAGCAGGTTGTCGCCGCCGCGCGCCCGCATCTCGAGGACGTTGATCGCGTTCTGGGTGATCGACAGGTTGCCCGACGAGAGCGTGACGAGCACGCGCTCGCCCTCCTGCGCGAACACGCGCATCTTGGAGAATCGCGCGATCTGGTCGACACCCGCGTTCGTGCGCGAGTCCGACGCGAAGATCATCCCGGCGTCGAGCGACATGGCAACGCAGTAGGTCATGGGAAGCGGGAAGGAATTCGGAGGGGAAAACCGGCCATTCTATCGGACCGCCGGCCCGGGAGCGAACCGATGGCCTGGTGTCCCTAGTAGTCGCGCACGAAGAAGTGCAGGCTGATCTCCTCGGCCAGCAGCGACACCCGCTGCAGGAAGTCCATGAGGTACTCGTGCAGGCCGAAGCGGATGATGTCGTCGGTGCGGCCGAAGTGGAGCCTCGCGTGCAAGTCGCCGCTCTGGCGCCGCAGCTCGCGGCTGTCGTGGTCGCACAGGAGCTCGAGCGTCTCGTCGATGAAGTTGAAGCAGCTGTGCAGGCTGCGCGGCATGTCGTCGCGCAGCACCAGGAGCTCCGCGACCCGGCGCGGCGAGATCACGTCGCTGTAGATCTTGCGGTAGGACTCGAAGCCCGACACCGACTGCAGCAGCGACGCCCACTGGTAGTAGTCGACCGCGCCGCCCACGTCCGCCGCCGACGGCAGGAGGATGTGGTACTTGGTGTCCAGGATGCGCGCCGTGTTGTCCGCCCGCTCGATGTGGGTGCCGAGGCGGATGAAGTGGTACGCCTCGTCGCGCAGCATGGTGCCGAACGTCACCCCGCGGAACAGGTGCGAGCGCATCTTCACCCACTCGAGGAAATTCGACACGCCCATGCCCTGCAGCCGGGCGTAGTCGTGGCCGCGCATCTCGATCCAGGCGCCGTTCAGGTCCTCGTACATCTCGGACGTGATGGCGCCGCGGACGCTGCGGGCCGACTCGCGCGCCGCGCGCAGGCAGCAGTAGATCGACGACGGGTTGCTCGCGTCGAGCGCCATGAACTTGATGACGTTCTCGGCAGTGAGCTGCGGATAGGTCTTGTAGTACTGCGTCGCGGCGCCCGTGGAGATGAGCGGGACGGCCCACGGCTCCGCCCATGCGAGGCCCGGCTCCTGCGGCTCGTAGGGCAGGAGGGACGTGCGATAGGTGACGTCGAGCAGGCGCGCGGTGTTCTCGGCGCGCTCGATGTGCCGCGCCATCCAGTAGAGCTCGCTCGCGGTGCGCGACAGCATGGCCGGGCGGATCATGCGAGCACCCAGGTGTCCTTGGTCCCGCCGCCCTGCGACGAGTTGACCACGAGCGAGCCTTCGCGCAGCGCCACCCGCGTGAGGCCCCCGGGGACGAGGTCGATGTCCGCGCCGGACAGGACGTAGGGCCGCAGGTCGATGTGCCGCGGCGCGATGCCCGCCCCGACGAAGGTCGGGCACGTCGAAAGCGCGAGCGTGGGCTGCGCGATGTACTTCTCAGGATGGGCGAGGATGCGGTCGCGGAACGCGGCGCGCTCCTCGGCCGTGGACGCCGGTCCCACCAGCATGCCGTAGCCCCCTGCCCCGTGGACTTCCTTGACCACGAGCTCGGCCAGGTGCGCGAGCGCGTAGTCCTTGTCCTGCGGCTTGTAGAGCATGTACGTGGGCACGTTGTTGAGGATGGGATCCTCGGACAGGTAGTACTTGATCATGTCCGGCACGTACGGGTAGATCGACTTGTCGTCGGCCACGCCGGTGCCGATGGCGTTGGCCAGCGTGACGCGCCCCGCGCGGTAGGCGGCAAAGAGGCCGGGCACGCCCAGCATCGAGTCCTTGCGGAAGGCGAGCGGGTCCAGGAAGTCGTCGTCCACGCGCCGGTAGATGACGTGCACGCGCCGGGGCCCGCGCGTGGTGCGCATGTACACGGTGTCGTTCTGGACGAAGAGGTCCTGGCCCTCGACCAGCTCCACGCCCATCTGCTGGGCGAGGAACGCGTGCTCGAAGTAGGCCGAGTTGTACGCGCCCGGCGTGAGCACGGCGACCGTCGCGTCCTCCTCGCCCTTGGGACCGACCGCGCGCAGGTTCTCGAGCAGCAAATCGGGATAGTGCTGGACGGGGCGGATCGAGCGCGTCGCGAAGAGCTCGGGGAAAAGCCGCATCATCATCTTGCGGTTCTCGAGCATGTACGACACGCCCGACGGCACGCGCAGGTTGTCCTCCAGCACGTAGTACTCGCCGGCGCCGGCGCGCACGATGTCGACGCCCGCGATGTGCGCATAGATGCCGCCGGGGACGTCCATGCCCGCCATCTCGCGGCGGTATTGCGCGTTGCCGAGCACCCGCTCCGCGGGAATGGCGCCGGCCTTCAGGATGCGCTGCTCGTGATAGACGTCCGCGAGGAAGAGGTTGAGCGCGCGCACGCGCTGCTTCAGGCCGCGCTCGAGCATCGACCACTCTTCCGCCGGAATGATGCGCGGCACGATGTCGAACGGGATGAGGCGCTCGGTGCCGCCGTTGTCGCCGTACACGGCGAACGTGATGCCGACGCGGTGGAACGCGCGCGTCGCCTCGTCTCGCTTTTGCGCGATGCGGTTCGAGTCGGTGCGCTCGAGCCAGTCGGCAAACGCCCGGTAGTGGAGGCGGACCCCGCCCCCGGGCTCGGCGGTCATTTCATCGTACGGGAGTGCGGACATACACGTAGGATCGGATATCTGATCGGGTATAGCAATAGGCACGCCACCTGGGTGTTCGTATTTCAATACAAAGAGTTAGCCCGACATGCACCGCTTAGTGGCATTGCCGGCTCCCCATCCCCGAACACGGCCGGTCGATTTTGGTGCATTCCTGTCCAGGACATCATTGGACATCGCCAAACGTTGGTTGGCGAGGGGCGGGTCGGTATGGTTAAATCGCGGCTCCTGTCTGGGTTCGCGGGGCGTTTAGCTCAGCGGTAGAGCACTCCCCTCACACGGGAGGGGTCGCTGGTTCGAACCCAGCAATGCCCACCATCTGAACCAAGGGGTTACGCGAGAGTGTAACCCCTCTTTTTTTGCGCTTGCCGCGCGCGATCGTCGTATCGACGACGCGCATCGTCGTGCGGCTCGCACCCGCCGATGGCCGCGATGCGCGAAGGCGGACAAGCGACGCCACCCGGCACGCCGCCCGCCCGCATCGCAGGAAACGCGCTAAGGCATGAGCTGGCCGCCGTTCACCTCGATGATCTGACCGGTCACGTAGCCCGACAGCGCGTCCGACGCGAGATAGAGCAGCGTCCCGGTGCACTCGTCCGCGCCGCCCAGCCGATTCATCGGGATGGTCGCCTGCATCGCCTTCAGCTGCTCCGCGGTGGAGTAGCGATCGTGGAACGGCGTGGTGATGACGCCGGGTGACAACGCATTCACGCGGATGCCGTCTCCCACGAGCTCCTTCGCCCAGCCGCGCGTGGCGGTGGAGATGAAGCCCTTGGCGCCGGCGTACAGGATGGCGCCGCCGCCGCCGCCGTGGCGCGCCGCGATCGACGTCACGTTGATCACGTTGCCGGACTTCTGGCGCTTCATGACCGGCACCACCTCCCGCATGAAGAGCGCCACCTGCGTGCAGTTGAGCATCAGCACCCGCTCGATGTGCTCCTGCGTGTAGTCCTCGATGCGTACGCGGCCGAGCATGCCGCCCGCGTTGTTGACGAGGACGTCGATGCGCCCGCCGAACGCCGCCAGCGTCTCGGCGACGATGCGCTTCACGTCGGCCTCGCGCGTGACGTCGCCGCCGACCGCCGCCGCCTTGCCGCCGGCGGCCTCGATCTCTCCCACCACCTTGGCCGCCGCCTCGCGGCTCGCGTTGTAATGAACCGCCACGCGGGCGCCGACCGCGGCGAAGCCGCGCGCCGCCGCGGCGCCGATGCCGGTCGAGGCGCCCGTGACGAGCACGACCTTGTCCTTGAGATCCTTGGCCATGGTTGAAGTCTTCCTCCCTGTAGCTTGGTTGTCGAACGGTCATGGCGCCGCTGCCGGCGCCTTCTGGGGTTCGTTCACGCCGCGGCAGGCGGCGACGGCTTCCCGCAACGCCGCGATGGCGGCGGGGCGCGGGAAGCTCCGGCGGTAAGCCAGCACGACGCGACGGGTGGGCGCGGGCCGCGCGAACGGCACCGGCACCACCAGGCGGCTGTGGTACTTGGGCGTCAGCGCGTCGCGCGGCAGCACCGAGATGCCGAGCCCGGACGCCACCATGTTGCGGATGGTCTCGAGCGAATTGGTGCGCGGCACGTGCGCGTCGGCGCGGTTCAGCTCGGGGCACGACTCCAGCACCTGGTCTCGGAAGCAGTGCCCCACGTTCAGCAGGATCGTGTTCTCGCCGGTGAGCTCCGAAGGCTGCACGGACTTGCGCTTTGCCCACTTGTGCGCCGCCGGCACGACGACCTGGAACGGCTCCTCGTACAGGAACTCGGTCGTCACCCCGGGCGGCGCGAACGGCAGCGCCACGATGGCGGCGTCGAGGCGACCGGACTTGAGGCCCGCCTCCAGGTTCTCCGTCAGGTTCTCCTCGATGGTCGTGCAGCATCGGGATGAGGTCCGGCAAGAGATACGGAGCCACGGTGTAGATGACGCCCAGCGCGAGCGCGCCCGTGAGCTGGTTGCGCCCGGACTGCGCAATCTCCCGGATGCGCGAGGACTCCTCGAGCACGCGCTGCGCCTGCTCGACGATGCGCTCGCCGACGGGCGTGACCGTGACCTCGCTCTTGCCGCGCTCGAAGAGCTGGGTGCCGAGCTCCTCCTCGAGCTTCTGGATGGCCACGGAGAGTGCCGGCTGCGACACGAAGCACTTCTGCGCGGCGCGCCCGAAATTGCGCTCCTGGGCGACGGCCACGAGATAGCGGAGCTCGTTGAGGGTCATCGGGGCGTGCCTTGCGCCGCGCCTATTTGCCGAAGCCGCGCTCGGCCAGGAAGCGCGCGAACTCGGCGCCGGTCTCCGGATGCTTGAGGCCGAAGTCCACCGTGGCCTCGAGGTAGCCCTGCTTGCGCCCGCAATCGTAGCGACGGCCGTCGAATCGATAGGCGACCACGCGCTCCTCCGACATGAGCCGCGCGATGCCGTCGGTGAGCTGCAGCTCGCCCCCGGCCCCGGGCGGCATGCTGCGAAGGTAGTCGAAGATCGCGGGCGTGAGGACGTAGCGGCCGACGATGGCGAGCGTCGACGGCGTGGTGCCGGGCTTGGGCTTCTCGACCACGCGCGACATGGCCGCGACGTTGGTGTCGCTGCGCATCGCCTCCTGCGTCTCGACGATGCCCCAGCTTCCGATATCTTCCGCGGGCACGTCCATGACGCCGATGGTCGACACGTTCTCGCGCGCGGCGACGTCGACCATCTGCTTCATGACGGGAACCTCGGCGTCGATGAGGTCGTCGGCCAGGATCACCGCGAAGGGCTCGTCGCCGACCACCGGCGCGGCGCACAGCACCGCGTGGCCGAGGCCCAGCGCCTCCGACTGGCGGATGTAGATGCAGTTGATCCCGGGCGGGGTCGCCGCCTGCACCTGCTCGAGGAGCGCCGACTTGTTGCGAAGCGCGAGCTCGGTCTCGAGCTCGTAGGCCTTGTCGAAATGATCCTCGATGGCGCGCTTGTTGCGGCCGGTGATGAAGATCATGTCGGTGATGCCCGCCGCCGCGGCCTCCTCCACCGCGTACTGGATGAGCGGCTTGTCGACGACCGGCAGCATCTCCTTCGGGCTCGCCTTGGTGACGGGCAGGAAGCGGCTGCCGAGGCCTGCGACGGGAAAGACGGCTTTGGTGATCTTCTTCATCTTGCGAGTAGCTCCGTGAGTCCGGCCTCGTCGAGGAGCGCTATCCCGAGCTCCTGGGCCTTGGCGAGCTTGCTGCCGGCGTCCGCGCCGGCGACGACATAGCTCGTTTTCTTCGAGACGCTGCCCGCCACCTTGCCGCCCGCCTCCTCGATGCGCGCCTTGGCGTGGTCGCGTGAGAGCGTGGGCAGCGTGCCGGTCAGCACGAACGTGAGGCCCGCGAGCTTGCCCGCGGGCGCCGCCACGCGCGGCGGGCCTTCCGGCCATGTGACGCCCGCGGCCCGGAGCTGCTCGATGCCTTCGCGATTGTGGGGCTCGGCGAAGAAGCGCGCGATGGACGCCGCCAGCACGGGACCCACGTCGTTGGCTTCGACAAGCTCCGCCTCGCTTGCGTTCACCAGGGCGTCGAGGCCGCCGAAATGGAGCGCCAGGTCGCGGGCCGTGGCCTCGCCCACGTGGCGGATCCCGAGCGCGTAGATGAAGCGCGGCAGCGTCGTCTCCTTGCTCTTCTCGATCGCGGCGACGACGTTCCCGGCGCTCTTGTCGGCCATGCGCTCGAGCGCCGCGAGCTTGGCGAGGCCGAGCTTGTACAGGTCGGCCGGCGTATGCACGACGCCGCCGTCGACGAGCTGGTCCACGAGCTTGTCGCCCAGGCCCTCGATGTCGAGCGCACGGCGGCTCGCGAAGTGCAGCAGCGCCTGCTTGCGCTGCGCCGGACACACGAGCCCGCCGGTGCAGCGCGCCACGACCTCGCCGGGCAGGCGCACGACCGCGGACCCGCACTCCGGGCACGTCGAGGGCATGACGAACTCGCGCGCATCCTTGGGGCGTCGCTCCGGAAGCGCGCGCACGACCTGCGGGATGACGTCGCCCGCGCGGCGCACGACGACCGTGTCGCCGATGCGAAGGTCGCGCCGGCGAATCTCGTCCTCGTTGTGGAGCGTGACGTTGGCGACCGTGGTGCCGCCCACGAACACGGGCTCGAGGCGCGCAACCGGCGTGATGGCGCCGGTACGTCCCACCTGCACGTCGATGGCCAGGAGCTTCGTGGGCATCTCCTCGGGCGGGAACTTGTGCGCGACGGCCCATCGCGGCTCGCGCGTGCGGAAGCCGAGATCGCGCTGCAGCGCGAGGCTGTCGACCTTGTACACGACGCCGTCGATCTCGAAAGGGAGATCCGCGCGGCGTGCCTGCACGCCCTCGTAGAACGCGGCGAGCCCCTTCGCGCCGTGGACGACGCGCCAGTCCTCGTTGACGGGCAGGCCGAAGGCGGCGAGCTTCTCGAGGAGCTCGCCCTGCGTGGCGGGGACGTCGAAGCCGTCGGTCTCGCCCAGGCCATAGGCAAAGAAGTGCAGCGGGCGCCGGGCCGTCACCGTGGAATCGAGCTGGCGGATGGCGCCGGCCGCGGTGTTCCGCGGATTGACGAAGAGACGCGCGCCCGCGGCGGCCTGGCGCTCGTTGAGCGCCGCGAAGTCGGCGCGCGTCATGTAGATCTCGCCGCGCACCTCGAGGACGGCGGGCGCCCTGCCCGTCAGCCTGCGCGGGATCTCGGGGACCTTGAGGACGTTGGCGGTGACGTCCTCGCCGGTCTCGCCGTCGCCGCGCGTCGCGGCCACGACGAGCGCGCCGCGCTCGTAGCGCAGGCTCATCGCGAGGCCGTCGAACTTGAGCTCCGCGCAGTAGGCGATGGGCGGAGCGTCGGCGTCGAGCTTCAACTCCCGCCGCATGCGGGCGTCGAATTCCTCCGCGCCGGCGACGGTGGTCTCCGTCTCGGTGCGGATCGACAGCATCGGCACGCGATGCGCGACCGGCGCGAACTCGGCGGAGCGCGCGCCGCCCACGCGCCGGGTCGGCGAGTCGGGCGTGACGAGCGACGGGTGCCTCGACTCGAGGGACTCGAGCTCGCGGAAGAGCGCGTCGTACTCGGCATCGCTGAGCGCGGGCGCATCGTCGACGTAGTACTCGCGGTTGGCGACCTCGATGCGCTCGCGCAGCTCCGCGGCGCGCTTCGCGTCGGCGGGCGTGGCCGTGCGGTCGGCGGACTCGATCGCGGCCTTGGCGGCCTTGGCGGCCTTGGCCTTCACGAGCGGCCCGGCCCGCCGCGCATGCGCCCGACAAGCGCAGTCACGCTACGCACCGAAGAGCGCCAGCGCGCGCGGACTCCCGGGCTCGATACCGCTCTCGCGGAGCGCGTCGGCCGCCGCGTCGACCTGCTTGCGAATGCCGGCGAGCGCCGCGTCGTCGAGCACGCGGCGATTGTCGTCGACGACTTCGGCGCCGAGGTTGTGAGCGAGGCGCCGGGCGGCGAGCTTCATGTGGTCGAAGGCGCGCGCGGGGTCGGCCACGCGCGGCACGTCGAGCACGAGCACGACGCCGTTGGTGGCGGACAGGCGAAGCGAATCCGGCGTGAAGGGCTCGTTGCGCAGGTTCTGCATCGAGTACAGGACCGCGCCCGTGTCCTCGTTGACCCATTCGAAGCGGCCGCCGCTCGCGAGGCGGAAGCCCGCGGCCTCCGCGATGCCGCGGAGCTTCGTGCCCGGGATGCTCCCCGTGCCCGTCACGAGGGCGGTGAGGCCCACCTGCACGTCGACGTCCGCGCAAAGGCGGTCGAGCGTCTCGGCGCGCTCGGCCTCGGCGCCGACATCGGGCACCGACATGGCGGCGGGCAGGTGCGGCGCCAGGTCGCCCATCACGCGCATGAACGTGTCGAGCTGGGCCCGGCTCGCGGCGCCGTTGCGGTCCGCGAGGAGAAGGCAGGCGGCGAGCTCGACGAACTCGCCGCGGGTGTCGGTGGCAAGCGGCTGCCAGCCGGCATCGGGCGCGGTGCGGCCGAACCAGCGAAGACGCTTGCCGAGTCGCGCGTGGAGGCCCGCGGCGAACGCGCCCACGCCTACGGGCCGAGCGGGCTGCAGCGTGACGATGCACTCGATCTCGGGATCGACGGCGACCGCCGCCGCCTTCCGCGTCGGTCGAGTGCGCGATGCCGGTCGACGCCGCGGGGAGATCCTCCTCGGCGAGGTCGTCGTCGGGCGGCGCGTCGTCGTGCGCGATGACGTCCATCGGCGGCGTGAACGAGGATTCCTCCGTGCCGGGACGGTACGCGGGCACGGCGTCGGACGCCGACGCCGGCGCCGTCGTTGCAGGCGACCGCAGCGTCGGCTCGACGCGGCGCTGCGCGCCCGTCGACGAAGCGGGCGCGGGATCGACCTTCTTCGGCGGCGTCGCGGCCTCGATCTTGCGCCGGGCCCGGCGCTCGACCCACCCGTTGTAGATCATCACGCCGACGACCAGCACGACGCCGGCCACGATGAGGTTCAACTGGAGCTGACTCACCGGCAACGTCATTCAGGCAGCCTCGGCACGCATGGATAGTGCGCGAGTATAACGCGCGCCCTGTCGATAACTGCGCTTTAGAAATGGGGTCAGACCCCATTACAGGCCTGGCACCCTTTCCGCGATCGCGTCGCCGAGGATCGACTTGCGCCACTTCGAAATGGGGTCTGACCCCATTTTCGGTGCCGGCGCGCGGCGCGGCGACCGGCGCCGACGGCCGGATCAGGCGACCTTCTGCGCGAAGTTCAGGGCTTCGGCGACGTCGACGGCGACGACGCGCGATGCGCCCGGCTCGGGCATGGTGATGCCGATGAGCTGGTTCGCCATCTCCATCGTGATCCGCTTGTGGGAGATGAACAGGAACTGCGTCTCGGCGGACATCTCGCGCACCATCGCGCAGAAGCGGTCGGTGTTGGTCTCGTCGAGCGGCGCGTCGACCTCGTCCAGCAGGCAGAACGGCGCCGGGTTGATCTGGAACAGCGCGAACACGAGCGAGATGGCGGTGAGCGCTTTCTCGCCGCCCGACAGGAGGTGGATCGACGAGTTGCGCTTGCCCGGCGGCTGCGCGACCACTTGCATGCCGGAATCGAGGATCTCCTCTCCGGTGAGGATGAGCCGCGCGGTGCCGCCGCCGAAGAGCGCCGGGAAGAGCCGCGAGAAATTCGCGTTGACCGTGTCGAACGTCTGCTGCAGGAGCTCGCGCGATTCGCGGTCGATCTGGCGAATGGCGGTCTCGAGCGTGGACATGGCTTCCGTCAGGTCCGCGGCCTGGCGATCGAGGTACTCCTTGCGCTCGGTCGCCTGCGCGAGCTCGTCGAGCGCCGCCAGGTTGACCGCGCCCAGCTCGGCGATGGCGGCGTTGATGCGCTCGATCTCGCCGGGCAGCGTGCGGGCGCTGCCCCACGCCTTGAGCGCCTCGGGCAACGAGGCCACGTCGGCGTGCGCCTCGGCGAGCTGCTCGGTGAACTGCGCCTCGGCAAGCTGCGCCGCCTGCTCCTTCAACTGCATCTCCTGGATGCGAGCGCGCGCAGGCTCGAGCTTCTGGTCGGCGACGAGTCGCGCCTCCTCGCCCGCGCGCAGGTCCGCGCCGAGCATTTCCAGGCGATCGCGCGCCGCTGCGAGCTCCTGCTCTATACCGCGCGTGCCGACAGGTGATCCTTGAGCGTGGCCTCCACCGGCGCCCAGTCGATGGCCGCGCGCTCGCTCGTGAGCTGCGACTTGAGCCCCCGCTGCTGCTCGGCCTGGACGACGAGGTCGCCGGCGCGCCGCTCGATCTCGGCGATGCGATCGCGGCAGCGCCGCTCGGCGAAGTCGGCTTCCTGCGTCGCGCGCTCGGCGATGCGCACGCGCTCGCGGCCGCGCGCCTGCGTGACCTCGGCCTCGTTGCGCGCGTGACGCGCCGCCTCGCGTGCCGCGAGCTCCTCGTGGAGCCGCGACTGCGTATCGGCGATGGTGCCGTCGATGACCTCGCGCTGGGCCTCGGCCTCCTCGATGCGCTCGCCGATCTCGCCGCTCTCCTTGTCGATCTGCGCGCGCCGCGCCTGCGCCGCTTCCGCCGCCTGGCGCAGCTGCACGAGCTCGAGCTCGAGGTCGTGCGTGCGCCGCTGCTGCGAGCCGACGGCGAGGCTCTCGGAGTGATACGCCTGCTGGGCGACCGTCAGGTCGGCGTCGACCGCGTCGCGCCGGGCTCGCGCCTCGCCGGCGCGCGCACGCGCCTCGGCCATCCCGCCCTCGAGCTCGTCCAACTCGCGCTGGCGGGCGATCACGCCGTGCAATTCGTTGTCGGGCGCGAAGAACGCGACGCCCTGCGCCGTCACGAGATGCCCGGCGGGCGTCACGAACGCCTCGCCCACCGCGAGCGCATCGCGCTCGGCGAGCGCGGACGCGAGGTCGGGCAGGCAGCGAATGCCGGCGAGGCCGTCGGCCACCACGCGCCCGACATCCTCGCGCTTCAGCCGGACCTTGGCGAGCAGCGCGTCGTGCGCGGCATGCGGTGCGTGGCGCGCCGGGGACGATGAACGCCGCGAGTCGCCTCGGCGGCGCGGCGCCGTCGGCGACCCAGTCCGTGACTTCGTCGAGGCGGTCGAGCTCGATGGCCGAAAGGCGCTCGCGCAGCACGGCCTCGAGCGCGTCTTCCCAGCCGGCCTCGATGTCGAGCGCCTGCCACAGCCGGCGTGCGCCCGCGAGGCCGTGCCCGGACAGCCAGTCCTCGATGTCGCCGCCGCGACCGATCTTGGCCTGCAGCGCCGCGAGCGCCTACGGCGCGCCCCCAGTGTCGGCGAGCTGGCGGTTCTCCGCGCTCCCAGGCGTCCGCGCTCGAGCGCTGGTCCGCCTGCAGCGTCTCGACGGTCTGGAGCGCATGAGCGCCCTGCTGTCCGCGAGGCCTGGGCGTCTTCCATCAGCAGCTGCTCCTCAACTTCTTCGTCGCCATCGTCGGGGTCGGTGGCGCGGGCCGATGCCCTCGAGCTCCCGCATGAGCCGAGCGCGGCGCTCGGTCAACTGCGCGATCCCCGCGAGCGCGCTCTCCCGCCGCGTCTCGTCGACGCGCAGCGATTGCTCGGTGGACGCGATGGCCTGCTGGCGCTCGGCCAGCGCCACGCCCGCCGCCTCGACCGCGGCGTCGTGCGCGGGCGCGTCGGCTTGCGCCACCGCCTCCTGCTCCGCGGCTTCCTCGCGCGCGGCCTGCGCGGCGGTGAGCGCCTCGGCGGCCGCGACGCGATCGGCGGCCAGCGCCGCCTCCTGGCCCGCGATGGCCGCGAGCGCCTCGTCGAGCTGGAGGACCTGCTGCGCGATGCGCGTCTCGGAGTCGCGCGCGAAGGCGAGCTGCTGCTCGAGCCGCGTCACCTCGGCATTGGCGGCGTAGAAGGCACCCTGCTTGTCGTGCAATGCATCGCCCGCCGCGTAGTGGTCCGCGCGCAGCGCCTCGATGCGCGCCTCGGCCGAGCGGATCTCGGCCTGGACGGCTTCGAGCGCGATGGTGAGCTGCGCGATCTCGCTCGACGAGCGCTCGCGCGAGCGCACCGCATCCTGCTGCTTCGCGAACCACAGCAGATGCTGCGACGTGGCGAGGCGGGTCTCGAGCTCGCGGTATTGCGTCGCGACCTGCGCCTGCTGCTCGAGCCGCGCGAGCTGCGCGCCGAGCTCCGTCCGGATGTCCTCGACGCGTGCCAGGTTCTCGCGCGTATCGGACAGCCGTCCTTCCGTCTCCTTGCGCCGCTCCTTGTACTTCGACACGCCCGCGGCTTCCTCGAGGAAGATGCGGAGCTCCTCGGGCTTGGCCTCGATGACGCGCGAGATCATGCCCTGCTCGATGATCGCGTACGCACGGGGCCCAAGGCCCGTGCCCAGGAAGAGGTCGTGGATGTCGCGGCGGCGTACCGGGATGTTATTGATGTAGTAGCTCGAGTCGCCATCGCGCGTGAGCACGCGCTTGATCGAGATCTCGGCGAACTGGCCCCATTGCCCGCCGATGCGGCCCAGGCTGTTGTCGAAATGAAGCTCGACCGACGCGCGGCCGACCGCCTTGCGATCGCCCGTGCCGTTGAAGATGACGTCCTGCATCGACTCGCCGCGAAGCGCCGACGCCTTGGACTCGCCCAGGACCCAGCGCATGGCGTCGATCACGTTCGACTTGCCGCACCCGTTCGGGCCGACGATGCCGACGAGCTGGCCGGGCGTTGCGATGGCCGTGGGATCGACGAACGATTTGAATCCGGCGAGCTTGATCTGGGTGAGGCGCAAGGCGGGGTCGATATCGAGGCAGATAAACCTCGAGATTATAGCGGAAACGACGTCCCGCCCCGGACCCCCGTCAGGGTGTCGCGAGGGCGGCGGCGCGCGGCGGCAGGCGGCCTTCCTCCACCGCGTGGCACGCCACCTCGCCGCCGTCGTGAGCGCGCAGCGCGGGGGCTTCCCGCCGGCAGCGCTCGAGCGCATGCGGGCACCGGGGATGGAACGCGCATCCCGCCGGCGGGTCGATGGGATTGGGCACCTCGCCCGCCACCGCCGTGCGCGCGGCGCCCGTCATGGCGAGGTCGGGCACCGCGTCGAGCAGCATGCGGGTGTAGGGATGGCGGGGGTTCGCGAAGAGGCGGCGCGTCGGCGCGAGCTCGACGATGCGCCCGAGGTACATGACGCCCACGCGGTCGGCGATGTGATGCACGACCGCGAGATTGTGCGAGATGAAGAGGTACGTGAGGCCGAGGCGCCGCGACAGGTCGCGCATGAGGTTCAGCACCTGCGCCTGCACCGACACGTCGAGCGCCGAAGTGGGCTCGTCGCACACGAGGAACGAGGGGCTCGTCGACAGAGCGCGCGCGATCGAGATGCGCTGGCGCTGCCCGCCCGAGAACTGGTGCGGGAACTTGGCGCCGTCGGCCTCCGCGAGGCCCACCTGCGCGAGGAGCGCGCCGACGCGCTCGTCCGCTTCGGACCGCGGCATGTCCGGCATGACCGTGCGCAGCGGCTCGGCGACGATGTCGCGGACCCGCCAGCGCGGATTGAGGCTCGCGTACGGATCCTGGAAGATCATCTGCATGCCACGGCGCGCGCGACGCACGCGCTCGGCGTCGCGCG
>JBGAIS010000094.1:0-16914 GCA_044225355.1 Casimicrobiaceae bacterium
ATACGCGAACGCCTTGGGTTTGGGAATACCCTGGCGCCGGGTGCAGTGTCCCATTTGAGGAGACCATCGGCCGGCCGCTAAAGTTCCGCGCGGACCTTGGCCGCCCCGGCGGCCAGCGCCGCGAGCTTGCCGCGGGCCACCTCCCGGGGAAGCGGGACCATGCCGCAGTTGGTGCAGGGGAAGAGGCGATCCGGCGGGACGAAGGCCATGGCCGCCCGCAGCGTCGCCGCCACTTGTTCAGGTGTTTCCACTAGTTCACTGGCCACGTCGATGGCGCCGACGAGGACGTCCTTCCCTGCCAGGAGCGCCATGAGGTCGAGCGGAACGTGCGAGTTGGCGCACTCCAGCGAGACCTGGCGGATCGACGACCGGGCGAGGAGGGGGAAGGTCTGCTCGTACTGCCGCCACTGGTTGCCCAGCGTCTTCTTCCAGTCGTTGTTCGCCTTGATGCCGTAGCCGTAGCAGATGTGGACGGCCGTCGTGCACGCAAGGCCCTGGGCGGCGCGCTCGAGGGCGGCCACGCCCCAGTCGCGGACCTCGTCGAAGTAGACGTTGAACGCGGGCTCGTCGAACTGCACCACCGCCACGCCGGCGGCCTCGATCGCCCGGGCCTCCTCGTTCAGGATCTCCGCGAACGCGAACGCGAGCTTCTCCCGGCTGCGGTAATGCGAGTCGAAAAGCGTGTCGACCATCGTCATCGGGCCGGGCAGGGTGTACTTGACCGGCCGCTGCGTCTCGCCGACGACGAAGCGGGCGTCGTCGACGTAGATGGGCCGCTTGCGCGCGACCGGGCCGGTGACCATGGGCACGTCCGCGTCGTAGCGGTTGCGGATGCGCACGGTCTTGCGATTGACGAAGTCGACGCCCTCGAGACCCTCGATGAAGGTCGTGACGAAGTGGCGGCGGGTCTGCTCGCCGTCGGTCACGATGTCGATGCCCGCGTGCTCCTGGTCGAACAGCGCGAGCCGCACGGCGTCGCGCTTGCCCTGGGCGAGCGCCTCGCCCTCGAGCTTCCACGGGGCCCAGAGGGTCTCGGGCTCGGCGAGCCACGCGGGCTTGGGAAGGCTTCCGGCGATGGTGGTGGAAAGTGGCTTCATGGGACGCCCAGCATGCCAGAAAACGTGCGCGCGTCCAGGGGCATTCCGTTAACCCGAGCGTGACGGGGGGCCCGCACGTTTTCGTTGACCCCCCGCCCGTTCGCCCGTACGCTTGCCGGCGCCTTCGGTCCCCATGCCTCCCCCCATGCGCCGCATCCTCTACGCCGACCACGACTACGCCGACATCTCCCTCGAGCGCGCCATGTTCGAGGCGGCCGGCCTCGAGATGGTCGCCGCGCAGTGCAAGACCGAAGCCCAGGTGATCGACGCGGCCCAGGGATGCCAGGCGATCATCCTGCAGTACGCGCCCATTACCGCGGCCGTCGTGGGAGCGCTCCCAGCGCTCGGCATCGTGAGCCGCGTCGGGGCGGGCTACGACACCGTCGACGCCGAGGCCTGCGAGAAGGCGGGCGTCTGGCTCGCCAACTCTCCCGACTACGGCGTAGGCGAGGTCGCGACCCACGCGCTCGCCCTGGCGCTCGCGCTCGTGCGCAACGTCGTGGCGTATCACCGCGACATCGCCGCCGGCACGTGGTACTTCCAGTCGTCGGGCACGCTGACGCGCCCGGCGAACCAGACGCTCGGCATCGTGGGCCTCGGCCGCATCGGCAAGCGCATGGCGCACATCTCGCGCAACGTGTTCAAGCGCGTCGTGGCGTACGACCCCTACCTCATCGACGGCGACTTCCCCGCGTACGTGGACCGCGCGTCGTCGCTCGGCGAGCTCGCGGCGCAGTCGAACGTCGTGAGCGTGCACACACCGCTGACGGCCGAGACGCGAGGCATGCTCGATGCGCGCTTCTTCGGCGCGATGCCCCGCGGCGCGTACTTCGTCAACACGGCGCGCGGCGCGATCGTGAACGTCGACGACCTGCAGGGCGCGCTCGAATCCGGCGCCCTCGCCGGCGCGGCGCTCGACGTACTGCCCGACGAGCCCGTGTCGCGCGACTCGAAGCTCCTCACCCATCCGCGCGTGATCTTGACGCCGCACGCGGCGTTCTACTCCGTCGAGGCGGAGAAGGAGTTGCGGCGCAAGGCGGCACAGAACATCATTACCTGGTTCGCGACCGGCCGGCCCGAGTACGTGGTCGCCAAGGGAACGCGCAAGCCCTAAAAGCGCAGGAAAGCCCCAAAGAGGGCAATGGAGGACGCATGGCGGCGGTGACCATCACCGGCGTGGAGAAGTGGTTCGGCACGACGCACGTCATCCGGGGCGTGGACGTCGCCATCGAGGACGGCGAGTTCTGCGTGCTCGTCGGTCCGTCGGGTTGCGGCAAGTCCACGCTCCCTTCGCATGATCGCCGGGCTCGAGGAGATCACCAAGGGTGAGATCGCCATCGGCGGCCGCGTGGTCAACCGCGTGCCGCCCAAGGAGCGCGACATCGCGATGGTGTTCCAGAACTACGCGCTCTATCCGCACATGACCGTGCGGCAGAACATGTCGTTCGCGCTGTCGCTCGCCAAGCTCCCGAAGCCCGAGATCGCGTCGCACGTCGCGAGGGCCGCGGATATCCTGGGGCTCGCGCCGTTCCTCGATCGCTATCCGCGCCAGCTCTCGGGCGGCCAGCGCCAGCGCGTCGCCATGGGCCGCGCGATCGTTCGAGATCCGCAGGTCTTCCTCTTCGACGAGCCGCTGTCGAACCTCGACGCCAAGCTGCGCGTGCAGATGCGCACCGAGATCAAGGAGCTCCACCAGCGGCTCAGGACCACGTCGATCTACGTGACGCACGACCAGATCGAGGCGATGACGATGGCCGATCGCATCGTCGTCATGCGCGACGGCATCGTCGAGCAGACGGGCGACCCGCTCACGCTGTACGACCGCCCGGTGAACACCTTCGTCGCCGGCTTCATCGGCTCGCCCGCGATGAACCTGATCCCCGGCACCGCCAGGGTGGCGCAGGGCGCGTCGCACGTCGCGTTCGCGGACGGCGCGAGCATTCCCATGCCCGCGGGCGTGCGCGCGGCCGACGGGCAGCCTCTTCTTTACGGCATCCGTCCCGAGCACTGCTCGGTGGGCACGGGCCCGGGGCTGGCGGTCGACGTCGTCGTGGTCGAGCCCACGGGGGCCGACACGCAGCTCTATTGCAGGTTCAACGGCCAGGAAGTGACCGCCATGGTGCGCGACCGGGTCGCGGTGCGCGCGGGAGAGCGCATTGCGCTCGTGCCCGACGGCCCGCGCGCCCATGTCTTCGACGCCGGCAGCGGCGTTCGCATCGCAGCGTAGACATCACCGGAGTCCAACGAGAGGAGGAGGGCAAGATGAGCGACAACAACAACCGTCGTGATTTCCTGAAGGCCAGCGCGGGCATCGCCGCCGGCACCGCCATCGGCGGCGCGGGGCTGTGGACGCCGGACGCCGCGGCGCAGCAGTTCAAGCCCGAGAAGGGCGCGAAGCTTCGCGTGCTGCGCTGGAAGCGCTTCGTCCAGGGCGACGAGGAAGTGTGGATGGCCAACACCAAGAAGTTCACGCAGATGACGGGCGTGGAGGTGCGCGTGGACTCCGAGGGCTGGGAGGACGTGCGGCCCAAGGCGGCGGTGGCGGCGAACGTCGGCAGCGGTCCCGACATCATCATCAGCACGATGGAGGATGCGCACCAGTATCCCGAGAAGCTCGTCGACGTGTCGGACCTCGCGAACTACCTGGGCGGCAGGTACGGCGGCTGGTATCCGCTCGCGAAGGACTACGCGATGCACAACGGCAAGTGGGTCGCCATCATGATGGGCGCCGCGGGCAATGCGATCGTCTATCGCGAGAGCGCGGTCAAGGCCGCGGGCTTCGAAACGGTGCCGCGTGACCTCGCGGGCTTCCTCAAGCTCTGCCAGGGCCTGAAGGCCAAGGGCACGCCGGCGGGCTTCGCGCTCGGCAACGCGACCGGCGACTCGAGCTGGTGCCACTGGCTCGTGTGGGCGCACGGCGGGAAGCTCGTCGACGCGAAGAACAACGTCGTCATCAACAGCCCCGAGACCGTCGCCGCGCTAGAGTACTCGAAGCAGCTCTACGAGACGTTCATCCCGGGCACGCTGTCGTGGCTCGACCCGAACAACAACAAGGCGTTCCTCGACGGCCAGCTCTTCCTGACGGCCAACGGCATCTCGGTGTACTACGCGGCGAAAACGTCGCAGGATCCCAAGCTGCAGGAGATGGCGAAGGACATCCAGCACGCGTACTTCCCGCTTGGGCTCGACGGCAAGGCGCGCGAGCTCAACCTCGTGTTCCCGATGATGATCTTCAAGTACACGAAGTACCCGAACGCGGCCAAGGATTACTTGCGCTTCATGATGGAGAAGGAGCAGTACGTGCCCTGGCAGGAAGCGTCGATCGGCTACGTGTGCCATCCGCTCGCCGCGTACGAGAAGAGCGCCTTCTGGACCGAGGATCCCAAGAAGACGCCGTATCGCGACTGCTTCAAGAACGGCACCGCCGGCGGCTACGCGGGCACCATGGGCTATGCGTCGGCGGCGTGCATCGCGGACTTCATCATCCCGAACATGGTCGCGGAAGCGGCGTCGGGCGCGAAGACGCCGAAGGAAGCGGCGGCGCGCGCGCAAGCCCGGGCGGAGCGGTACTACAAGGTTTGATATTGCTGCGTCCTCGCGGACGCCGCAATATCTGCGCGAGTTCGAGCGGCCTTGTCGGCCGCTCAACTCGCGCATGGTCCCCGACCCATCGCGATGGCAAAGTCCTCGGCACTCTCGCGTGCGCTCGACAATCGGCACCTCCTGGGATTGCTGTTCCTGGTGCCGGCGGCGGCGCTGCTGCTCGTCTTCCTCACGTATCCGCTCGGTCTCGGCACGTGGCTCGGTTTCACCGACGCGAAGATCGGCCGCGACGGCGTCTGGATCGGCCTCGACAACTTCGCGTTCCTGTGGGGCGACTCCGTCACGCGCCTCGCGCTCTTCAACACGCTCTTCTACACGATCGTCGCGAGCGTCATCAAGTTCGCGCTGGGCCTCTGGCTCGCGCTCCTGCTCAACAAGCACCTGCCGTTCAAGTCGTTCATCCGCGCCATCGTGCTGCTGCCGTTCATCGTGCCCACCGCGCTCTCGGCCATCGCCTTCTGGTGGATCTACGACTCGCAGTTCTCGGTCATAAGCTGGGTGCTGCTGCACATGGGCGTCATCGACGAGTACATCGATTTCCTCGGCCAGCCGTGGGCCGCGCGATTCTCGACGATCGCCGCCAACATCTGGCGCGGCGTGCCGTTCGTCGCGATCTGCCTCCTGGCCGGGCTGCAGACGATCTCGCCGTCGTACTACGAAGCCGCGAGCCTCGACGGCGCGTCGGACTGGCAGCAGTTCAGGTTCGTGACGCTGCCGCTCCTCACGCCCATCATCGCGGTCGTGATGACGTTCTCGGTGCTGTTCACGTTCACCGACTTCCAGCTCATCTATGTGCTGACGCGTGGCGGCCCGCTCAACGCGACGCACCTCATGGCCACGCTCTCGTTCCAGCGCGCGATCTCCGGCGGTAGCCTCGGTGAAGGCGCCGCGATCGCCACCGCGATGGTGCCATTTCTCCTCGCGGCGATCCTCTTCAGCTACTTCGGGCTGCAGCGCCGCGCCTGGCAGCAGGGCGGCTCCGACCGATGAGCGCCGACGCCCGCACCGCAGGCGACGGCGGGGCCCCGGCTTCGGCCGATCGCCAGGGCATGGACTACCTCACGAGCCTTCCCCGGCGCGTGGTCACCGTGTACGTCCCCATCGCGGTGTTCCTGTTCGTCCTCCTCTTTCCGTTCTACTGGATGGCGGTGACGACGCTCAAGCCGAACGAGGAGCTCCTGTCACGTGAAGGCAATCCGTTCTGGGTGAGGAACCCCACGCTCGCGCACGTGAAGAAGCTGCTCTTCGATACCGCGTACCCGGACTGGCTCTGGAACACGATACTGGTGTCCGGCGTGGCGACGTTCCTTTCGCTCTTCGCGAGCGTGCTCGCCGCCTACGCGATCGAGCGGCTGCGCTTCTCGGGCTCGCGCTACGTCGGCATGAGCATCTTCCTCGCCTACCTCGTGCCACCGTCGATCCTCTTCATCCCGCTTGCCGCGATGGTCTACAAGCTGCAGCTCTTCGACACGCGGCTCGCGCTCATCCTCACGTACCCGACCTTCCTCATCCCGTTCTGCACCTGGCTCCTCATGGGGTACTTCAAGTCGATTCCCTACGAGCTCGAGGAGTGCGCGCTGATCGACGGCGCGTCGCGCCTGCAGATCCTGGTGCGCATCATCCTCCCGCTCGCGGTGCCGGGCCTCATCTCCGCGGGGATCTTCGCGTTCACGCTGTCGTGGAACGAGTTCATCTACGCGCTGACGTTCATCTCGTCGTCGGAGGTGAAGACGGTGCCGGTGGGCGTGGTGACGGAGCTCGTGGAGGGCGACGTCTATCACTGGGGCTCGCTCATGGCGGGCGCGCTCCTGGGCTCGCTGCCGGTCGCCATCCTCTATTCGTTCTTCGTCGAGTACTACGTCTCGGGCATGACCGGCGCGGTCAAGGAATAGGCTTGAACGGCGGCTCCCCGCCCCAATACCGGTAGAATTCCCCCTTCCGCATCTTCCTCACCGCGTAGCTTGGAGCCGCCGCCATGAGCACGATCCACGACACCATCCAGGAGCAGGTCACGTCGCACCCGGTGGTCCTGTACATGAAGGGCACGCCGCAATTCCCGCAGTGCGGCTTCTCCGCCACGGTCGCCGAGATCCTGAAGCGCTGCGGCGTGGGCGAGTATTTCTCGGTCAACGTCCTCGCCGACGACGACATCCGCCAGGGCATCAAGGAGTACGCCAACTGGCCGACCATCCCGCAGCTCTACGTCAATGGCGAGTTCGTCGGCGGCTGCGACATCGTGCGCGAGATGTACTCGACGGGCGAGCTGCAGAAGCTGCTGGCGAGCCAGACCGCCTGACGCCGCGCTTCACTCGCTGTCGAAAGGGCCGCTCTCGAGCGGCCCTTTTTCTTTGCCTGCGCGGCTCCCGTATCCCTTGCGGCGCGGCTGTCCGTACCTTGGCCCGACACGTGACCCGCTCCTTGCTTTAGTCATATTCGCTGGGGTCTGGCGCCGCGATCGAACGAATCGGTCGCGGGGCCAAAACAGATCGCAATTCATTGATTAAACAGAATTCGGGAGCTACTGAAGCCATGAGCAGAACCATCAAGTTGGCCCTTTCCGCAGCCTTGGCTGCGTCCGCCGCCGCGGGTACCGGGGCGGCCCACGCGGCGACGGCGTCGGGCACGTTCCTCGTCAGCGCTACCGTGTCCAACCTTTGCACCGTGTCCGCCGCGAACGTCGCCTTCGGAACCGTGCCCGCGGGCACTGCCGCGACGAGCACCTCCAACAACATCACGCTGACCTGCAACAAGGGCGTGACGTTCACGAGCCTGTTCATGAACGCGGGCCTCAACCCGTCGGGCACGATCAAGCAGATGGCCAACGGCGGCGAGCGCCTCGTGTACAACATCGACGTGCCGACCGGCACGTCGATCAACACCTGTCCGACGGCGGGCACCAACGAGTGGAACGCGACCACCGGCCCGGCGGCCGCGAACCTCACCGGCCTGTTCGCCACCGGCGGTGGTCCGAAGACCATCCCGATCTGCGCGTCGATCCCCGCCCTGCAATACCCGGCGAGCGGGTCGTACCAGGACACCGTCACGATCACCGCGACGTACAACTAGATCCCGCTTCCGGGCGCGCGCCGGGGTGACCGGCGGCGTCCGGTCGCGGCATCGAGCGCGACGCATCCGGATCGCTGACGGTGCACGCTTGTCGCCACGAACTCACGACGTGCCGAGGCGTCGGCCGCCTTCGCACGCTCGCCGTCGTCGCTGCCGTCGCGGGCGCGACCGGCGGCGCGCATGCGCTCACCGGCACCGGCACGTTCAACGTCCGGGCGACGATCAGCAACTCATGCACCGTGACCGCGGCCACCGTGGCCTTCGGCGCCGTCAGCCCGGGTGTCGCGACGACCAATACGGCGAGCAACGTCACGCTGACCTGCAACAAAGGCACGACCTTCACGAGCCTTTATCTCAGCAACGGCGCGAACGCGACCGGCACCACCAAGCGGATGGCCAGCGGCGGTGAGCGCCTCACGTACCGCATCGACGTGCCCACCGGCTCGACGCTCGGCACGTGTCCCACGGCCGGCTCGACCGAGTGGCGCAACGGGGTGGGACCGTCCGCCACCACGTTGAACTCGCTGTTCGCGACGACCGGAGGCGCCAAGTCGATCCGCCTGTGCGCGTCGATACCCGCGGGGCAATATCCGGCGGCCGGCTCGTATCTCGACACGGTGACGATCACCGCGACGTACAACTGAAACTCGCGACGGTGCCCGCGACGCGCACGTTCATCCACGCGCTGGTCCTTGCGGCCTGCCTGCCCGCGGCCGCGGCGCTGGCGCCACGCGCGACGGCTGCCGGGACGACGACGTCCACGTTCACCCTCACCCTCACGGTGGAGGACGCGTGCACCGTGGCGTCCACGCGCTTTCTCCCGGAGAGGTCGGGTCGCATCACGCTGTCGTGCAACGCGGGCGTCCGGCTGCGCGGCCTCGCGGTCGACGGCTCGCTGCTTCCTTCGCGCTACCCGATCGACATGGATGCCGTGACGCTCGCCCGCGATTGTCCCGAGGAGTTCGCGACGTCGAGACCGACGCTCGCCCTGGGGCTGCATCGCGTCAGCTTCTGCACCTCGGTGCTGTCGCAGCCGCGCGCGGGCGACCGCTCGCGAGGTCGCGCCCTGGCGGTGACCGCCGTATACGATTGAGCTTGTCCCGCCCACGATGACACGAGCCATGCAACGACTTGCCTCGACCTTTGCCGCAGTGATGCTCCTGGCCTTGCCGACTGCGACGCTTGCATCGTCGTTCGGGCTGTCGCCGATGCGCGTCGAGCTCTCGGCGGGCGCGCCGACGGCCATCGTGAACGTGTCGAACAGCGGCGACACGCCGGTGACGATCCAGGCGCAGGCCTACACGTGGACGCAGCCCGACGGCAAGGACACCTACGAGGAGACGCGGGGATTCATCATCAGCCCGCCCATCTTCACGGTCGCGCCGGGCGGCAAGCAGATCGTGCGAGTCGCGCTGCGAGGCGCGCCCCAGGGCGACGCCGAGCAGCCGTACCGCCTCATCTTCCGCGAGGTGCCGCAATCGGAGGAGGCCGCGAGCGGCACCGTGACGTTCCGCATCGCCGTCGGCATGAACATCCCGATGTTCGTCGCGCCGGTGCGGGGAACCGCGAAGCCCGTCCCGGTGTACGCCTTCGAGGACGCCCCAGAGGGGCCGCGGCTGCGCATCGCCAACGACGGCAACGGCAACCTCCGCCTCGCCGACCTCGTCGTGACGCAGGAGGGAAGCAAGCTCGCGGAAATGGGAGTGCTCGTCGTGCTGCCGGGAGCCACCGGATACGTGGCGCTTCCCAAGGATCAGCTGCGGCCGGGGGCAACGCTTCGCGTGCAGGCGCAGAGCAACGGAGGCCAGGTCGATGTGCCGGTGCGCGCGGCCAAGCCTTAGCGCCGGACTCCTCGTGCTCGGCGCTTCGCTGCTCATGCTCGGGACGCCCCGGATGGCGCTCGCGGCGGAGCCTGCCTCGGCCGCGCGCGCAACCTCCGCGCCCGAACCCGATATCGCGGCGCTCTCCATCGCCATCAACGGCGCGCCCGAGCCGGGCGTGGCCTACGTGATACGCAACCGCGGCGGACTCATGGTCGACCGCGGCACGCTAGGCCGCCTTCGCTTCCAGTTCCCCGAGTCGGACGTGGTCGACGTCGACGGGCGGGGCTACGTGCCGCTCGCGAAGATCCGCGGCATTCGCTGGTCGATCGACGAGCCGCAGCAGCGCCTCGACCTCGACGTCGACCCCGATCTCCTCTCGGCGTCGAAGATGCAGTACAGCCTTCCTCCGCCGCAGCTCGCGCAAACGCCCCCGTGGGGCGGCTTCCTCAACTACGGCCTCTTCGGCTACTCGAACGTGGGCAGCGGCGCATCGTTCAACGCCGACAACGTGTCGGGCGCGTTCGAGGCCGTGGTGTTCGGTCCCTACGGAACCGGCAGCGCGACGTTCCTCGTCAACTCGCCGACGGCCGCGAGCTTCGGCAACGAGCGCGCGGTGCTGCTCGAGGCCGCGTGGCGATGGGACGACCCCGAGCGGATGCGCACGCTCATCGTGGGAGACGCCGTCACTGCGCCGGGCTGGTGGGGGCAGGCGGTGCGCTTCGGCGGCGTCCAGTACAGCTCCAACTTCTCGCTGCAGCCCGGTTTCGTGACGTACCCGCTCCTGACGGTTTCCGGCGTGTCGACGGTTCCCACGGCGGCCGAGATCTACTCGAACAACGTGCGGATGGGGACGCAGAATGTGCCCGCGGGGCCGTTCTCCATCACCAACGTCCCGCTCCTCACGGGCTCCGGCGAGCTGCAGGTCGTCGTCACCAATGCGCTGGGCCAGCAGCAGGTGATCGCGCAGCCGTACTACGTCACCACCCAGCTCCTGAAGCCCGGGCTGTCGCAGTTCTCCATGAGCGCCGGGTCGCTTCGATACAACTACGGCCTGAACAACCTCGACTACCAGGGATACGTCGCCTCCGGATACTACCGCTACGGCGTCAACGAGAAGCTCACGGCGGAGGGCCGCGCGGACGCGAGCACGTACGTCCGCGGCGCAGGCGTAGGCGCGGACTTCATCGTGGGCAATCTCGGCGTGGTGAGCGCCGGCGTCGCGACCAGCAACGCGAGCGACGACATCGTGGGGGCGAGCGGCAACGGCGCGTGCGTGCTGCTCGGGTTCAGCCGGCAGGCGTTGCTCGCGAGCTTCGCGGTGCGCTCGACGTGGGCGTCGCCCAACTATCGCGAGGTCGGCGACACGCCGCTCCTGCAGACGCAGGCGACGCAGGCCTCGTTCAACTTCGCGCTGCCCGGCGAGACCGGCTCGCTCGCGGTGGCCTACGGCTACCAGCGGTTCCGCGACACGTATCCCGTCGATCCCATCAACGTCCTCCCGTCGCAGAGCGGGTCGCTCAACCTCGTGAGCGCGACGTATTCGGTGGGCCTCGGACGCTTCGGCTTCCTCACGCTCTCGGCGTCGAAGACGACCGGTATCTCGAACCAGACGCAGCTTCTCGCGCTGTGGGGCCTTCCCTTCGGCACCACGCCGAACGCCCCGGCCGATACGTCCATCACCTTGGGCGCGCAGCGGCTGCGCGGCGACGGGCAGTCGGACGACTTCGGCACCCTCGACGTCCAGCGGCCGGTGCCCGTGGGGACCGGCCTCGGCTACTACGTCCACGCGCAGACCAACCGCAACTTCACCGGCGGCGTCTCGTACTACGGCAACTACGGCCGGTACACGCTCGAGGGATCGTCGTACCAGGGCGCCGAGGCGGTTCGCGCCTCGGTCTCCGGCGGCATCGGGACCATCGGCGGCCACGTGTTCCTGGCATCGCCGATCGAGCAGAGCTTCGCGCTCGTCGAAGTCGGGGACGTCGCCGGCGCTCGCGTGCTGCAGGAAAAACTTCGCCGGCGTGACGGGCTCCGACGGCACGATGGTGCTGCCGAGGCTTCCGACCTACACGCCGGTCAACATCAGCCTCGATCCCTTGAGCGTCCCGCTCGACTGGAGCGTGGGCGAGACGCAGCGGCGCGTCGTCACGCTCGGCCGCACCGGGGTGCCTGCAGTTCGATCGTGCGGAGCGCACGCCCTTGTGCGCGTGCAGCTGCCCGACCGCCCATGCCGGTGGCGCGGCCGCGCGGGTGGCGGGCCAGGACGAGTCAGATGCCGTTCGCGCTCGGCGGCGAGGTCTACCTCACGCGGCTCGGCGATTCGCAGGAGGTCGAGGTGAGCTATCGTGGGCGGTCATGCACGCTCACGATCACGCTCGACAAGAACGCGCCCGCGGTGGCCGACCTCGGGCCCTTCACGTGCGCGCTGCGCGAGCGCGCCGGAGCGAGGCCATGAGGCTCGCGAGTCGCCGGGCGCTTCGCGGCGTGCTGCGGGTGCTTGCCGCCGGATCGCTGCTCGCGGCATCGGGCCTCTCGCACGCGCTCCACACGTGCAGCGTCGGCATCGGCAACATGAACTTCGGCACCTTCACCGGCGTGCAGCAGACGTCGACGTCCACGCTGTCCGTCACGTGCTCGCTGACCATCGGCGTCATCGACAACGTGAGCTTCTCGGTGGCGCTGTCGACCGGCGCGGGGAGCTACCTGCAACGCGTCCTCACGCACGTCGGTCCGCCGGCCGACACGCTGCCGTACAACCTCTACCTCGGAACGGTCCCGTCGATCCTCAACACGAGCGTGTGGGGCGACGGATCGGGGTCGACGGTGACCGCCAGCGGATCGCAGACGCTCGTCATCATCTTCGATCCGTCGAGGACGACGAACTTCACCGTGGCGGGCGCGATGGCCGCGGTGCCGAGCCTGCCCACGGCCGGCTCCTACACCGACCTCATCATGGCGACGGTCACGTACAACTGATCTGCGGCTCCCGCAGGCGCGGGATGGAAGCTACGTGCGCGCCCGCTGGGCTCGCTTCACGTCGGGCACCCGCCGGAGCGAGCGCAGCACCTGCGCGAGATGCCGGCGGTCGCGGACCTGCACGCCGAAGAACATCGCGAGCACGTCGCCGCCGTCGGGTCGCTCCATCGACACGGTGTCGATGTTGCCGTCGGCGCCCTGGCGATGAAGCCATCGCGAGATCGGCGAGCAAGCCGCGGCGGTCGGCCACGCGAGCAGGCGGATGCCGGTATCGAACACACCCTGCACGTCGCCGGCCCATTCGACGTCGTGACTGCTCGCGTCGAGGCGCTGCTCTTTGAGCGTCACGCAGTCGCGCGTGTGGACGATGAGGCCCTGGCCGCGGCGGAACTGGCCGACGATGGCGTCGCCCGGGATGGGACGGCAGCACTTCGCGTACTGGATCGCCACGCCCTCGACCCCGCGAAGCGTGAGCGAGCCCAGCTTGCCTTGCGCGGCCGGCGCGGCCTCCTCCGCGCCTGCACCCTTGGTAGGAACTGCGCGACCACGAACGCAGGCGCTTGCCGGGCTGCCGGCCAGCAGGTGTCCTGTTGGCTCTTGGCGCCGTATTCCTTGGCGAGCGCCTCCATCGATCCGATCGAGATGGCGTCGGGCTCGACCTTGAGCATCGCCAGCGCCTGGTTGAGGAGCCGCTCCCCGAGCGCCGCCGACTCCTTCTGCTGCAGGCCCTTCAAGTAGTGACGGATGCGCGAGCGCGCCTTGCCGGTGGCGACGAACGACAGCCACGACGGATTGGGACGCGCCGTGGGCGAGGTGAGGATCTCGACGTGATCCGCCGCCTTGATCTTCCGCGCAATGGGAGGATCGCCAGTTGATAGCGTCGCGGCCTGGTGATGCCCGATGCGTGTGGACCGTAGCGGAAGTCGACCGCCGTGGCGCCGCGCGGCAGCGCCATGATCTTGCCCTTGGGCGTGAAGACGTAGATCTCGTCGGGGAAGAGGTCGCCCTTGATGTGCTCGAGGAATTCCTTGCTGTCCTTCGTATCGGACTGGATCTCGAGGAGGCTCTGGAGCCATCGCGACGTCTCGCGCTGCGCTTCGGCGAGGTCGAGCTCGCCGCCCGCCTTGTACAGCCAGTGCGCGGCGACCCCGGCCTCGGCCACGCGATGCATGTCGTGGGTGCGGATCTGCGCCTCGAGCGGCGTGCCGAACGGCCCGAAGAGCGTCGTGTGCAGGGACTGGTAGCCGTTCGCCTTGGGAATGGCGACGTAGTCCTTGAACTTGCCGGGGATGGGCTTGTAGAGCTCGTGCAGCACGCCCAGCGCGGCGTAGCAGTTCGTCTTGTCGGCGACGAGGATGCGCACGCCGTAGATGTCGAAGACCTGCGCAAACGAGTACCGCTTCTCGCGCATCTTCTTGTACACCGAGTAGATGGTCTTCTCGCGCCCGCTCACCACCGCCATGACGTCTTCCTTGGCGAGGCCTTCGCGGATCACGTCGAGGAGGCGGTTCATCACCTCGCGGCGATTGCCGCGCGCCGCCTTGATAGCGCCGCCGAGGATGCGGTAGCGCATCGGGTAGAGGTGCTTGAACGAGAGATCCTGGAGCTCGAGGTAAAGCGAATCGAGGCCCAGGCGATTGGCGATGGGCGCATAGATGTCGAGCGTCTCCTTCGCGATGCGCTTTCGGTGCGTCGGAGCCATCGCGTCGAGCGTGCGCATGTTGTGCAGGCGATCGGCGAGCTTGATGAGGATGACGCGCACGTCGCGCGCCATGGCGAGCATCTGCGGAAGCTCTCCGCCTGCGCCCCTCGCGCTCGCAGAACTCGATCTGGTCGAGCTTGCTCACGCCGTCGACCATGTCGGCGACAGGCTTGCCGAAGCTCTTCTCGAGCTCGTTCTTGGTGACGGAGGTGTCCTCCATCACGTCGTGCAGGAGCGCGGCGGCAGGCCTGCGCGTCGAGTCGCCGGTGCGGCAAGGATGGACGCGACCGCGAGCCAGGTGCGTGATGGCCTGGCTCGCCCGACTTCCTGAACTGCCCGCGGTGCGCGGACTCGAACTCGAAGACGCGCGGCGACGAGCGCGACGTCCGGCGGGGGCAGGTAGTGCCCCAGGTGCCTGGTGAATTCCGCGATCTCGGACATTGCCCTTTACGTGGCGCCGAAACCGCGGAAGGTCAAACCGTCGGGTGGGTGGGGAGCGTCGGGCCGGTCTTGGCCATCTCGATCCCGATCTTCCGCCGCCATCTCGCGCGGCGCGATCACCGATAGGCTTGTCGCGATCGGCGTCCACCATCGGCGACGATCCGGCGACGCGTGATCTGTCGGGCACGATTGGTGGCCGCGAGCGTCAGCTCGAAGCGGTTGGGGATGCGGGCGAGACAGTCCTCGATGTAGGTGATGCAGGCCATGGCGATCCTCGTTGCGTGTTCGCGTTACGTGCAAAAGCTCGGCGATGGGCGCCGCGTGGCACCTGCTGGCGGAAGACGCCAGGCGGGCGGCGCGCACGATCACCGACGGGTCGTCGGCCTCGCAAGTCCTGATTCGCAATAACATAATCGAACTCGCCGCGGTGCGCATCTCTTCGCGCGGCCTCCACGCAACAGGCGATGACCGCCGGCGCGTGCCCCAGCGATGCAGGCGCTCCTCGAGCGGGTAGGGAGGGCGGCAGGATGAAGATCAGCACCGATCCCAGGATGAGCCCGCGCACCTGGCGCGCGCCCTGCCAGTCGATCTCGAGCAGGACGTCGTGGCCAGCCTGCACCTCGGCGGCGAGCCAGGTGGAGGACGTGGCGGCCAGTTGCCCGATGCACAACCGCGACGCTCCAGGAACTCGCCTTTGGCCTTGAGCGACATGGACGTCGCCTCGTCGACGAAGTGGTAGTCGACGCCGTCGCGCTCGCCCGGCCGCGGGGCGCGCGTCGTCGTGCGACACCGGCAATACGATGCCGGGCTCGCGCTCGAGCAGCGCCTTGACAGCTCGATCTTGCCGCCGCCCGAAGGAGCCGCGATGACGAAGAGGCACCCCGACGCGGGCGGCGCCTTGGTCGCGATGACGGTGGGAGAGGTCATGGGCAGGCCGCCGTCAGGGAAGTGCTGCCGGCATCGTTCTGAAGGTGGAAGGGCGGCGTCACGCCGAGCGAGGTAAGCGAAGCGGTCCCGTACCCCGGCGTGAGCGTCATGGGCGTATTGGGGGACTTGGTGAGCTGGCAAGCCACGACACCCCGCCGGTGGAGTCCGTGTATTGAAATGAATTGACGAGGTAGGTCGTGGGGGTGCCCTGCACGAAGTAGATGGTGTTCGCCAGACCAAGCCTCGATGCGTGAGGAGGTACTGATCGTAGCCGAGGACCGGCCCGTGCACGTCGACGATTCGAAGTAGAACGTGAGGAGCCCGCGCGCCGCACGGTCGCCGTTCGCCGCGAGCGACTCGATGACCAAGCTTCCGCCACCTTGACGAGCACCGAGGAATTCGGAACGAACGTCCCGACGGGCTTGCCGTTGACGTCCACCACCTGCAAGACCCCTGCGCCGGGGTCGCCCTTGTCGCCTTTGTCGCCTTTGAGTCCGACATCGCCTTTGGCACCGGTATCGCCCTTGGCGCCGGTATCGCCTTTCGGTCCCGTGAGTCCGGCGTCGCCCTTGTCACCTTTGTCGCCCTTATCTCCCTTGTCGCCCTTGTCCCCCTTGGGTCCGGCCGGGCCCTGGCCGCCGGTCGAGCCGATCGTGACCCAGAACTGGGTCGTGCCGCCGGCTCCCTTCGCCTTGTCGGGCGGCACGCTGAGAGCAAGGAGATAGCTGCCGGGAGGGAGCGCCGCCGGGAACGTTGCCGTGACCGCGGTCGGCGAGAACGCGGTGACGGTCAATTCGGGATAGCTCCCGAGGACGACGCTCGGCAGCGTGGTGCTCAAGTTCGCACCCGAGATGGCGAGATACGGCGAAGGTGCCGCGAGGTTCGCGGTCGGTGATCGACGGCGCCGCGGCGAGGACCTGCGTGCTCAACGCGAGCGCCGCTGCGAGAGCCCCCATCCAACGCAACCCGGATTCGCGAGCACGGTGCATCTGCGATGCTTCGTTCATGGCGTTCTCCCTGACGTTGGTCAGCGATTGACGCCTTCGTTGTTCGCCCCGGTCGCCGTCGACCAGCCCGGCGGAATTCATGGATTCCGCCCGGTCGTCGCGTCCTGCTCACTCCACTCATTCACATTCCACATTGCTCGCGCACTCGCCGAAATGGCTCAGGCGCTGTCCCCGGATTCCGGGAGTCCGGCCGCTCATCGCAGCGCGCCGGCGCGGAACTTGGCCACCGCCTTGCCCTTGTCGTCGAGCGTGGGCGTCACCACGGGCGGAAT
>JBGAIS010000095.1:0-16669 GCA_044225355.1 Casimicrobiaceae bacterium
CCTCCTCACCGTCGCCGACATCCGCGGCACCAGCCCCAAGGTGTGGAACGCGTGGAAGGGCAAGCTCCTCGAGGACCTCTACCACCAGACGCGCGCCTACATGGGCGGCGCCACCGCCATGCGCACGGTGATGGACAGCATCGACGCTCGCCGGGCCGAGGCGCTGCGCCTGCTGCGCCTGTACGCGGTGCCCGAAGGCGCCGAGACGAAGCTCTGGAAGCAGCTCGACACGACGTACTTCCAGCGGCATACGGCGGAGGAGATCGCGTGGCACGCGCGGCACCTGTACTGGCGCGTCGAGAAGACCGAGCCCGTGGTGAAGGCGCGATTGTCGCGCGACGGCGTGGGCATGCAGGTCCTCGTGTACGTGCCCGACCAGAAGGCGCTGTTCGCCCGGCTGGCCGGCTTCTTCGGCCGCGTGGGCCTGTCGATCTACGAGGCGAAGATCCACACGACGCGCGCCGGATGGGCGCTCGATACCTTCACGCTCAACGACGCGTCGCAGCGGGGCGGCTCCTATCGCGAGACGCTCTCGCTGGTCGAGATGGAGCTCGCGCGCGAGCTCGCCGCCCAGCCGCCCCTCGTGCCGCCGTCGGAAGGTCGCGTTCCGCGCCGCCTCAAGCACTTCCCGCTCACTCCGGAAGTGCAGATCTTCCCGGACGACAAGGGCACCCACTACATCCTCGAGGTCGTCGCCGGCGACCGCCCCGGGCTCCTGGCGCGCATCGCCTACTCGCTCGCTCAGGCGAACGTCAACGTCGCGAGCGCGAAGATCAACACGCTGGGCGATCGCGCCGAGGACGTATTCCTGATCGAAGGCGCACGCCTGCACGACGAGCAGGCGCTGCTGCGGCTCGAGACGGGGCTGTACGAGGAGCTGCGGACTTAAAGGGTCCTGTCCGCCTCCCTCGCCCGCGCCGCGCCTACTCGTCTCTTCCAGCGAGCTCCGGGAACAGCACGTCGGTGAACCCGAACTTCCGCATGTCGCGGATGCGCTGGGGATAGAGGACGCCGTCGAGGTGGTCGCACTCGTGCTGCACGACGCGCGCGTGGAAGTCGCTCGCCTCGCGCACGATGCGCTTGCCGCTCGGATCGAAGCCTTCGTCTCGCAGCCGGGTGAAGCGCGGCACGACGCCGCGGAAGCCGGGAACGGAGAGGCAGCCTTCCCAGCCGTCCTCTTCCTCGTCGGTGAGCGGCGTGAGCACCGGGTTGACGAGCTCGGTGTACGGCACCGGCTCGGCGTCGGGATAACGCGGGTTGCTCTCGACGCCGAAGATGACCACGCGAAGCGGCCCGCCGATCTGCGGCGCGGCGAGTCCCGCGCCGTCGGCCGCGTGCATGGTGTCGCGCATGTCGGCCAGGAGCTGCGCCAGCTCGCGCGTGCCGAAGCGCTCGACCTCGCGGGAGCGCTCGAGGAGTCGGGGATCGCCCATGCGGAGGATGTCGCGAATCATGTCGTGATCACGTGGTCGAGAAGCGTACGTACCTTGTCCATGGCGGTCTCGAGCACCTGCAGGATGCTCTCCATCGAGACGTGCGTGGCGCTGTCGCCGCGGCCCGCGGCGTGGTTCACGACGACGCAGATCGCGACGTAGGGCAGCCCCAGCTCGCGCGCGAGAAGGACGCCTCGGGCATGCCGGTCATGCCCACGAGCGTGGCGCCGTCGCCCTCCATGCGGTCGATCTCCGCGGCGGTCTCGAGGCGCGGGCCGTTGACGGCGCCGTAGACGCCGCCGTCGACGAGCGCGATGCCGGCCTTCGACGCCGCCGCGAGGCAGCGCGCGCGCAAGTCCGGCGCATACGGATGCGTGAAGTCGACGTGCACGACGTTGCCCTCGCCGCCGTCGAAGAACGTCATCTCGCGGCCCGACGTGTAGTCGATGAGCTGGCTCGGCAGCACGAGGTCGCCGGGGTTGCACCTGCAGATGCCGCCGACCGACGCGACCGCCACCACCGCCTTCGCCCCCTTGTGCTTCAGCGCCCACAGGTTGGCGCGGTAGTTCACGCGGTGCGGCGGGATGGTGTGCCCGTGGCCGTGGCGCGCGAGGAACACGGCGTCGCTGCCCGCGATCTGCCCGAAGAGCAGCGTGGAGGACGGGTCGCCGTAGGGCGTACGCACCACCTCGCGATGGGCGACCGCGAGCGTGGACAGGCGGGTCAGGCCGCTACCGCCGATGATGGCCAGCATGGAACTTGCTTGGATTCAGCATTCGAATGGGTGAAGGCAATAGGCCCCGTGCGCACGACGTCTCCCCGCCGGACGACGAGGACGGGCGGCGTAGTGGAAACCGCCGAGAATTCATGACATTATCATGGAAACCGAAGGCGCCGGGGCGGACCGGATCGCGCCACTGATTGTAACCACCCGCGCCTCGCGCGCGGCCGTCAAGGGACCTCAATGTACCTCGACCGACTGTTCAAGCTGATGGCCGAGAAGCAGGCCTCGGACCTCTTCATCTCCTGCGGCGCACCCATCAACATCAAGGTGAACGGCGTGGTGCAGCCCGTGTCCACGCAGCCGATGGACGTCGACACCGTGCGGCGCATCGCCTACGAGCTCATGAACAAGGAGCAGGCGCGCGAGTTCGAGAACACGATGGAGATGAACCTCTCCCATCTCGACCGCGCGGTGGGCAATTTCCGCGTGAACATCTTCCGCCAGCGCGGCACCATCTCGCTCGTCATCCGCTACGTCCGGAGCAACGTCCCGCCGTTCGAGCAACTCAAGCTGCCCACGGTGCTGCTCGACCTCGTGTCGGAAAAGCGCGGGCTCGTGCTCGTCGCGGGCGCCACCGGCTCCGGCAAGTCGACCACGATGGCGGCGATGATCGACCATCGCAACTCGAGCAAGTCGGGCCACATCCTCACCATCGAGGACCCGATCGAATATCTCTTCGAGCACAAGCAGAGCGTGGTCAACCAGCGCGAGATCGGCGTCGACACCACGACGTACGCCAACGCGCTGCAGAACGCCCTGCGCGAGGCGCCGGACCTCATCATGGTCGGCGAAGTGCGCGACAAGGAGACCATGCAGTCCGCGCTGCTCCACACGCTGACCGGTCACTTGTGCCTCACCACCATCCACGCCAACAACAGCTACCACGCGCTGTCGCGGATCATCAACCTCTTCCCGCACGATGCGCGATCGGCGGTGCTCTCCGACCTGTCGATCGGCCTCCGCGCCATCGTGTGCCAGCGCCTGGTCCGCAATCGTGACGGCGAGCAGCAGCCCGCGGTGGAGATCCTGCTCAACACGTCGCTCATCGCCGAGCTCATCAAGAACGGCGAGTTCACGCAGATCAAGGAGGCGATGGAGCAGTCGCTGTACCCGGGGTCGCAAACGTTCGAGCAGGGGCTGTGCCGCCTCTACCTCGACGGCGTCATCACGTACGACGAGGCGATGCTGGCGTCCGACTCGCCCACCAACCTCGCGTGGCTCATCAACCAGAGCAATCCGAGCTCGCGCGTCGATGCGATGGAGTCGACCACGCGTCGCGACGACGCCCGGCCCGGCGCGGACTTCACGTCGATGACGATCAACACCGAGCTCCTCGACCGCACGCACTGAAGCACCGCCCCAGGCACGCCGCCCGCGCAGGCCAAGGCTGCGCGCGCCGGCGCGCCCCGTCGTGCCACCTGCTAACATCGGTGGATGGACACCGCCGCCACGCCCACGCTCGCGCTGACCCGCGAGCTCGTCGCCCGCCGCTCGCACACTCCCGACGACGCAGGCTGCCAGGACATGATCGCCGCCCGGCTGGCGCCCCTGGGATTCCGCAGCGAGACGCTGACGAGCAACGGCGTCACCAACCTCTGGATACGCCGCGGCGATGCGTCGCCGCTCGTCTGCTTCGCGGGTCATACGGACGTCGTGCCCACCGGCCCGCTCGACGCCTGGACGTCCGATCCCTTCGTCCCCACGGTGCGCGACGGCTACCTCTACGGCCGCGGCACGGCCGACATGAAAGCCTCGCTCGCGGCGTTCGTCACCGCCATCGAGCGCTTCCTCGCGGATCATCCGTCGCCGGGCGGCTCGATCGCTCTCCTCGTCACGTCGGACGAGGAAGGACCGTCGGTCGACGGCACGGTCAAGGTGGTGGAGCGGCTGGCCGCGCGGGGCGAGCGCATCGACTACTGCGTCGTGGGCGAGCCCTCGTCGGTCGACGCGCTGGGCGACATGATCAAGAACGGCCGCCGCGGAACGCTCTCGGGCACGCTCAAGGTGAAGGGGGTGCAGGGGCACATCGCCTATCCGCACCTCGCCAAGAATCCCATCCACCTCGTGGCGCCGGTGCTCGCCGACCTGTCGACCACCGAGTGGGACGCCGGCAGCAGTATTTCCCCCACGACGTGGCAGTGCTCCAACATCCACGCCGGCACGGGCGCCACCAACGTCATCCCGGGCACGCTCGAGGTGATGTTCTTCCACTTTTCGCAGAGCACGCGCGAGGTCGCTCGTGTCGCGCTCAGGCCATCCTGCGCAAGCACGGCCTCGACTACGACCTCGCGTGGACGGGCTGGGGCAAGTCTTTCCTCACGCCGCGCGGACGACTCGTGCAGGCGGCGAGCGACGCGATCCGCGACGTGACCGGTCGCACGCCCGAGCTTTCCTGCACCGGCGGCACGTCGGACGGGCGCTTCATCTCCGACGTCTGCGACGAGCTGGTCGAGCTGGGACCCGTCAACGCGACCATCCACAAGCTCGACGAGCGCGTGAAGGTCGCCGACCTGGAGCCCTTGTCGGCCATCTATCGCGGCATCCTCGAGCGCCTCCTCGCGGCATGAAGCGCGCGCGATGATCCCCGCCAACGAGCTCGTCACGCTACGCGACTGGCTGCGCTTCGTCGTGTCGCGCATGGGCGAGACGCGCGTCGCCTTCGGCCACGGCAGCGCCGAGGCCTACGACGAGGCCGCGTACCTCCTGCTCCATGCGCTCCACCTGCCGCTCGACCGCCTCGAGCCGTTCCTCGACGCGCGCCTCACCGAGAGCGAGCGCGCGAAGCTGGGCGAGCTCTTCACGAAGCGCATCGACGATCGCATTCCCGCCGCGTACCTGACGCGCGAGGCGTGGCTCGGCGACTTCCGCTTCTACGTCGACGAGCGCGTCATCATCCCGCGCTCGTACATCGCGGAGCTCATCCCCGGCGCGCTCGAGCCCTTCGTCGGCCCCGCGCCGGGCATCGCGACCGCGCTCGACATGTGCACGGGCTCGGGCTGCCTCGCGATCCTGATGGCGCACGCGTATCCCGACGCCGACATCGACGCGGTGGACATCTCGTCGGACGCGCTGGCCGTCGCGCAGCGCAACGTGAGCGACTACGGCCTCCTCGCGCGCATCAACCTCATACGCTCCGACCTCTTCGCCAACCTGCCCGAGAAGAGCTACGACCTCATCGTGTGCAATCCTCCGTATGTCGACATCATGGCCATGGAGGCGCTGCCGCCCGAGTACCGGCACGAGCCGGCGCTCGCGCTCGCGGGCGGCGACGACGGCCTCGACGCCGTGCGCGTCCTCGCCAAGGAGGCGCCGCGCTTCCTCAATCACGGCGCGAGCCTCGTCGTGGAGATCGGGCACAACCGCGAGGCGGTGGAGGCGGCCTTTCCCCGGCTGCCGATGATGTGGCTCGCTACCGCGGGCGCGGAGGATGGCGTGTTCATCGTGAAGCGGGAAGACCTCGTGGCGGGACGTTGACATGACGAAGGCGCGAAGCGGCGGCGAGATCCTCGTCGACAACCTCCTGGCGCAGGGCGCGACGCACGCGTTCGGCGTGCCCGGCGAAAGCTACCTCGCGGTGCTCGATGCCCTGCACGGCGCGCGCGACGCGCTCCGCTTCGTCATCTGCAGGCAGGAGGGCGGCGCCGCGTACATGGCGGAGGCGTACGGCAAGCTCACCGGGCGCCCGGGGCTCGTCTTCGTCACCCGCGGGCCGGGTGCGAGCAACGCGGCCATCGGCATCCACACCGCGATGCAGGACTCCACGCCGCTCATCGCGTTCGTGGGCCAGGTGGGCGGCGACATGGTCGACCGCGAGGCGTTCCAGGAGGTGGACTACCGGCAGATGTACGGCAGCGTCGCCAAGTGGGCCGCGCAGATCGACCGCGCGGAGCGCATTCCCGAGTACGTCGCGCACGCGTATCGCATCGCGATGTCCGGCCGGCCGGGGCCGGTGGTGCTCGCCCTGCCGGAGGACATGCTGACGTCGACCGCCACCTGCGCGGACGCCGCGCGCGTCGACGCGGTGGAGACCGCGCCGCCGCCGGGGCTCGTCGAAGCCGCGCATGCCCTGCTCTCTCGCGCCTCGTCGCCGCTCGTCGTGGTGGGCGGGAGCCGCTGGGACGCCGAGGCGTGCGCGGAGCTCGCGACGTTCGCCAAGCGCAGCGGGCTTCCGGTCGCGGCGGCGTTCCGCAACCAGGACCTCCTCGACAATCGCGACCCGCACTACGCGGGCGACGTGGGCATCGGCATCAACCCGAAGCTCGCGGCGCGCGTGCGCGGCGCGGACGTGCTGCTCGTCGGCGAGCGGCTGGGCGAGATGACCACGAGCGGCTATACGCTGCTCGAGGTGCCGTCGCCCCGGCAGAAGCTCATCCACGTGCATCCTTCGCCGGACGAGCTCGGCAGCGTCTACCAGCCCGAGCTGGCCGTCGCCTCCACGCCGGGCGCGTTCCTGGGCGCGATGAACGTGATGCCCTCGCTCGCGCACCCCGCATGGACGGAGCTCGCCCGCGCCGCGAATGCCGAATACGAGGCCTGGCGAGCCCCGCGCCCCGTGCCGGGCGACGTGGACATGTGGCAGATCGTCCGCTGGCTCGACGCGCGCCTGCCCGACGATGCCATCCTCACCAACGGCGCGGGCAACTACACCGTGTGGCTGCATCGCCTGTATCGCTATCGCAGGTTCCGCACCGAGCTCGCGCCTTACTCCGGCGCGATGGGCTACGGCGTGCCCGCCGCGGTGGGGGCCAAGGCCGTGCACCCGGATCGAATGGTGATCTCGTGGAACGGCGACGGTTGCTTCCTCATGAACGGCCAGGAGCTCGCGACGGCCGTCCAGTATTCGCTCGACGTGATCTTCGTCGTGATCGACAACGGCATGTACGGGACGATCCGCATGCACCAGGAGCGCAACTACCCCGCTCGCGTGTCGGGCACCGACCTCGTGAACCCGGATTTCGCGGCGCTTGCGCGCGCGTACGGAGCGCACGGCGAGACCGTCGTGCGCACGGAGGAATTCGCGCCGGCGTTCGAGCGCGCGGCGGCCGCGGGGCGGCCGGCGCTCGTCCACGTGAGGATCGATCCGCAGGCGCTCACGATGAACGCGTCGCTCGACGCGCTGCGAGCGCAGGGCGAGGCCGCGCGAGCGACCAGGGCTTGAGACGTTCCCTTGCTACGCGGCGACGGTGCCGTCGCGCAGCGCGCGTCCCAGGATGATCCGCCAGAGTCCGCCGTAGATCATCACGATGCCGACCAGGATGCCGATGAAGGCGATCGAGCTCTGCGGCCATCCGCTCGCGATCATGATCGCGATGACGATCGACAAGAGGCCGTTGAAGAGCACCCAGCCCCACCCCGACTTGGGCTTCAGCGAGAACGCGAGCATGACGCTCGAGACGCCGCTCGCCAGCATGAACGCGCCGATCAGGAGCGCGACGGAAGCGATGCCCACCATCGGACGCAGCAGCACGAACACGCCCAGCAGGAACGTGAGGATGCCGAGCAGCATCTTGAGGCGGAAGCCGTCCTTGCCGCGCTCCTGGAACGCGTAGACGATCTCGACGATTCCCGAGAACACGAAGAGCCACGCGAGCAGCATCTCTGCCGCCAGCGCGGCGACGGCGGGCTCGAGGATCGCGAGCACGCCCGCGATCATCAGCAGCACGCCCCACACCATCACCCACCCGCCCGCCTTGCGGACCGCCGGCGTTGCGACGTTCGCCATGACTTGTCTCCCTGGTTGTCGTGTCGTCGTGATGCCCGGCATGCTAGTCCAAAGCGGCCGCAACAGGCAATCGCGCGTCACGGACGCGCCGGCGGCTCCGGGACGCGCTCGTGGTCCGCCGCGACCAGGTCCTTGATGCGCTGGCAGCGCGCGACGATGTCCACCAGGACGCTTCCCGACCATCCGAACGTGAAGAGGCCGGAAATCGCGATGATGGGCGCGAGCATCTCCCAGCCGGGCGGGAGCACGAAGTTGCCGTAGCCCACTGTCGTATAGGTGTTACCCGCGAAGAACCCCGCGGCGCGCCAGCTGGGCACGAGGCCGCCGTACACGAGCGACGACGCCCACACGACCGTCTCGAACAGATGCAGCGCGAGCAGAAGCAGGATCGCCGTCACCATCACGACGTCCGCCCGCCACGCGGTGGGGCGCCTCATGATGATGCGCGCGCGTCGCGCCACGAGGTTCGTCACCGAGCGAACGCCCGTGGCGTGGATCAGGATGATGAGCATGAGCATGCCGCCGCCAAAGGCGACGTCGGCCGCCGGGATCACCTGCGCGAGGTGCTGGAGGAACGGCAGCTCGGCGATGTCGCCGGGGACTCGCGCGAGCCCCGCCGCGTCGCGGCTCAGGGTATCGCCGAGCGACGGCGCGTTCGCGGCCTGCGCGACGAGAAGGGGATCGGGCATGGAAGCGCTTTCGAGTGACGTCGTGCGCGCATCATCGCCTGCGCGCATGCCCGTCGGCAATCAATAGCTCACGTTGAGCTGGGTGCCCACGAACCACCAGCCGGTGGCGGTGCCGCCGATCTCCTCGTACGCCGCGCGCACGCCGCTGCCGGGCGTCGCGTAACCCGCGATCACATTGACGTTCACGTGCTTGTCGAACGTGTACGTCCACGATGCGTCGACCTCGCGGGCGAGCGATCGCGACGGCACGCCTCCGCCCGTGGGCGCGGGCGCGTTGGGGGACGGGATGTCGAGCGGCGCGTTGGCGACCGCCGCCCGGAAGTCGAGCAGCCAGAACTCGAGGATCTGCTTGTCCGTCGGATTGAGCGTGACCGTGAGGCTCGCCACTTGGAGATTCGTGTTGACGAAGAGCGTGGACGCGATGGTTCCCGGGTACCAATTCGGATTGCCGTTGCCGAAATACAGCGGGTCGAATCCCTCCCAGCGGCTCGACCCCGGCTTGTCGCCGGACAGCGAGCTCCATTGCAGCGAGACGAGCGGCTGCCAGGGCCACGTCTTGCCGTTGTAGCTCGCCTGGACGTAGCCCCCCACGGCGCGGACGTCGCGGCCGTACTGCCAAGCAATCTCGCCCTGCAGCCAGAACTCGGGCAGCGAGGCCGAGGGATGCCAGTGCGCGCGAACGTCGAGCACGTCGAGCCCGCTGCGCGTGACGATCTGCGAGCGCGTGACGTGCGCGTACGTGGCACCGAGGCGCAGCGATCCCGGCGGCTCCCACTTCGCGTTGATGCCGGCGATGCGCGTGCCGGTGTCCTCGGCCTGCGCCTCGTTGGGCTTGAGGTAGAACGCCTCGACCACCGTCTCGTGCGAGCTTGCCTTCACGATCGCGGCGTTCGCCCACGCCTTGCGAGGGCTGATGAAGGCCGCGCCGCGCTGCGTGCCGTTGGTGGCGCCCGACCACAGGAGCATGCCGTCGCCCACCATGAGCTCCTGCTGACCGTACGAGAGGTCCACCGTCCAGTCCCGCCACGCGGGGAGCGTGACGCCGCCGTAAGCGAGCTCCGCCATGCCGTGGTAGATGTCGTCGTTGCCCGCGTAGTCGCGCCCGCGCGTCGCCGACTCGAGGTACGAGAGGCCGCCGTGCAGTCGCACGCCTCCACCCAGGTCGTAGGTCGCGGTGATGCCGGGATCGACGAGCCACTCGGCCCAGGCCGGATTGCGCACGATGCCCGGCGGCAGCGGCGAGCCGTCCGCCGCGAACTGGTTGCCCCCCATCCGGTACAGCCCGAGCGTCGCGGTCAGCGTCCCGGTCACCGTGAGGCGATCGTCGCGGTAGATCTGCGGCCATTCGTCGAGGCGCCGAACCGGCGCGCGCCTCACGTCGGGCAGCACGCGAGGGGCGTAGATGGTTCCCTCGGGCCGCTCGAGGGCGCGCTCGTAGGCGTCGTCGTCCTCCTCGAGGGTCGTCTCCTGCGCGAAGGATCGTGCGCACGCGGCGAGGAGCGCCGCCAGGACGAGCGAGGTCGCACGGAGGCTCGTCAACCGGGCCAGGCGCGGTCGAGGATCGGACCCGCGTCGAGGGTCGCGGGCGCGAGTCCGATCACGCCGCCGCCGAAGGCGGCGAGCCGCGTGGCGCAGAACGCATCGGCAACGACCGCCGGCGCGAAGCGCACGAGGAGCGAGGCCTCGATCGCGAGCGCGATGCGCGCCGCGAACGCGTGCCTGCGAAGGCGGCGTCTCGCGCGACAGATCCGCCACCAGCGCATCGGCGAAGGCATCGAGCGCGGCGTGGCCCCCGCGCGCCTGCGGAAGCTCGTCGCCCAGCGCCTCCGCGCACGCGGGTTCGCGCGCGACCGCGCGAAACGTCGAGCGACATCACGTTGCCCGCGCCCTCCCAGATGGAGTTGAGCGGCATCTGCCGATACACACGCGCAAGCGGGCCCTCCTCGACGTAACCGTTGCCGCCCAGAACCTCCATCGCCTCCGCCGCCAGCACAGGCCCGCGCTTGCACACCCAGAATTTCGCCGCCGGCGTGACGAGCCGGCGAAAGGCCCGGGCCTTCGGGTCGTCCTCGTCGAACGCGCGCGCGAGGCGCATCGCGAGCGCGCCCTCCGACTCGAGGGCCATGTCGGCGAGGACGCTGCGCATGAGCGGCTGCAGGACGAGCGCGCCCGAACGCCCGGCGATGACGCGCATGATGCATCGCCTGCGCCACCGCACCGCGCATGAGCCCCGCGCTGCCCAGCACGCAGTCGAGCCTGCAATACGTCCCCATCACGAGGATCGCGGCCACCCCGCGGCCCTCGTCGCCGACGAGCTCCGCATGCGCGCCCTCGAACTCGACCTCGGAGCTCGCGTTGGAGCGGTCGCCGAGCTTGTCCTTGAGCCTCTGGATGCGAAGTGCGTTCACGCGGCCGTCGGCGTGAAGCGAGGCACGAGGAAGCACGGATGCCCCGAGGGCGCCTGCGCGAGCACGAGGAACGCGTCGCTCATGGGCGCCGAGAAAAACCACTTGTGCCCCATGAGGCGATAGTCGCGGCCGGACACAGGCTCCGCGCGCGTCGTGTTCGCGCGCACGTCGGAGCCGCCCTGCTTCTCGGTCATGCCCATGCCCAGCGTTACGCCGCGCTTGCGGTCCGCCGGGATGAAGCGCGGGTCGTACTCGCCTTGAAGGATGCGCGGAAGCCACCGTGCGGCGAGGGGCGCGTCCGGGGCGAGCGCGGGCACGCTCGCGTACGTCATGGTGGTGGGGCACAGCGTGCCGTCCTCGAGCTGCGCGTAGAGGTAGTAGAGCGCCGCGCGCGACACGTGCGCGCCGGGACGCGGGGCTCGCCACGGCCCCGCGGCGGCGCCATGCCGTGCGAGGTACGCCATGAGCTCGTGCAGGGTTGGCGGGAACCCACGACGTCACGCCGTCCTGCGCGCGCAAGCCCGGTGGTGCTGATCTGCGGCGTCCGCGAGCGATCATGCCCAGCGACTTCGGCGCCGCGCGCCCGAAGCCACGCCGCATGGCTGGCACCCTCACGGCTTCCGCTGGGCGAGGTCAGCATGGCTGAAGTCCGCTGGCGACCCGGCGTTCACCCCACGCCCGATGGCCCGGAAGCGCAGCTTCGTTTCTACGAACTCGTCGCTCGCGTGGAGGAGGAGCAATGGCGGCGACGGTGTACGTGGCGGGCGTGGGCATGGTCCCCTTCTCGAAGCCCGGCGCCGGCGCACCCTACCCCATCCTGGGCCGCGACGCGGCGCGTGCCGCGCTCGACGACGCGCGCGTCGCGCGGACGTGCAGCAGGCGTACGTCGGCTACGTCTACGGCGACTCGACCTCCGGGCAGCGCGCGCTCTACGACGTCGGCATGAGCGGCATCCCCATCGTCAACGTGAACAACAACTGCGCGATGGCCGACCGCGCATTTCCTCGCGCGCCAGGCGGTCGAATCGGGCGCGGTGGACTGCGCGATGGCGCTGGGGTTCCGAGCAGATGATGCCGGGCGCGCTCGACGCACTTCGCCGACCGCCCCACGCCCTTCGAGCGCTTCGACGAGGAGACCTCGGCGCTCGTCGGCATGCCGGACGTCCCGCTCGCGCTGCGCTACTTCGGCGGCGCGGGCCTCGCGCACATGAAGAGGTTCGGCACGCCGCTGTCGACGTTCGCCAAGGTGCGCGCCAAGGCGAGCCGCCACGCGGCGCGCAACCCGATGGCGCTGTTCCGCAAGGAAGTCAGCGTGGACGAGGTCCTCGCTTCTCCCGCGCTCATCGCGGGCGTGATGACGCGCCTCATGGCGTGCCCGCCGACGTGCGGCGCGGCCGCGGCGATCCTCGTGTCGCCGGCGTTTGCGCGCAAGCGCGGCCTCGACTCGCGCGTGCGCATCGCCGCGCAATCGATGACCACCGACACCGCGTCGACCTTCGAGTCGCACGACATGATGCGCCTCGTCGGGTACGACATGGCGCGCGCCGGCGCGAGCGCCGTGTACGAGGCGGCGGGCCTCGGACCCGACGAGCTCGACGTGGTCGAGCTCCACGACTGCTTCGCACACAACGAGGTCATTTCGTACGAGGCGCTCGGCCTGTGCGAGGAAGGCGGCGCCGAGCGCTTCGTCGACGATGGCGACAACACCTACGGCGGTCGCGTCGTGACCAATCCTTCGGGCGGATTGCTGTCGAAGGGCCACCCGCTGGGCGCCACCGGCCTCGCGCAATGCTTCGAGCTCACCCACCAGCTCCGCGGCAGCGCGCAGGCCCGGCAGGTGGAGGACGCGCGCATCGCGCTCGCCCACAACCTGGGCCTCGGCGGCGCCTGCGTAACGACGCTCTTCCGCTCGGGATAGGGCCCAAGGTCCTATTCGCCTTGCCGGCCGAATTGGCCCAGAATATCGCACGCCCGGGTGACGGGCTCGCAAGGAACTCATCGTCATGATCTCGCTCTTCTCCCGCGGCATGCTTGCCGCGCTCGCCATCGTCCTGGGGTTCACCCCTTTCGCAGGCGCGCAGACACCGCCGCCCGATCCGTGGCCGCGCGTCGTCGACCTGCGTACGGGCCAGGTGCTCGTGTACCAGCCGCAGATCAACAGCTGGACCGACAACCAGCTCTCCTTCCGCGCCGCGATGGCGTTCAAGAAGGACAACTCCAAGGACCAGGATTTCGGCGTCATCGTCGCCACGACGCGGACGCAGGTCGACCGTACGGCACGCACCGTCATCTTCGAGGACCTGCGCATCTCGAAGATCGATTTCCCGACCCTGCCCGACCGCGGGGCGAGCTTCTCGGCCGAGCTCACGCAGGAGTTCGCGTCGAAGGTTCGCACCATGTCGCTCGACAAGCTCGAGGCATCGCTCGCCGCGAACGGCGTCAAGCCGCAGGCGGTCAGCGTCGCGAACACGGCGCCCCAGGTGATCGTGAGCAACACCCCCGCGATCCTCGTGCCCATCGACGGCGCGCCGGTGCTGAAGCCCGTGCCCAATCACTCGCGCGCGCAGCGCGTCATCAACACGCGGGCGCTCATCCTCAAGGCCGACGACGGCACGTTCTACCTGCACGTCTACGACGGCTGGGTGAGCGCGAGCGCCATCACCGGCCCGTGGACGCAGGCAAGCCCGGGCTTTCTCGTGCGCAAGGAGCTCGACGCCATCTCGACGGAGCTCGCGAAGTCCAACACCGTCGATCTCCTCACGGGCGGCGCGAACGCGAAGCCCAAGCCGTCGCTCGCCAACGGGGTGCCCACGATCTACACCACGCAATCGCCGGCCGAGCTCATCGTCTTCAACGGCCAGCCCGACTTCGTGCCCGTCGTCGGCACGCTGCTCCTCTGGGCGTCGAATACCACGAGCGACGTCCTCATCGACACCTCGACCAACAATTACTACGTGCTGCTCGCGGGACGCTGGTTCCGCGGCCCCGGCCTGCAGGGCCCGTGGACGTTCGTGCCCAGCAACGCGCTGCCGGCCGACTTCGCGAAGATCCCGCCGGCCTCGCTCGCGGGTGCCGTGCTGCCCACCGTGGCCGGCACGCCGCAGGCGCAGGCCGCGGTGATCGAGAACTCCATCCCGCAGACCGCGACCGTCCCGCTCAAGGGAGGCCCCGCGTTCACGCCGAACTTCGACGGTGCGCCGCAGTGGTCGCCCATCGCCGGCACGCCGCTCACGTACGCGGTGAACTCGGCGGTACCGATCATCCAGGTCTCGCCCTCGGCGTACTACGCGGTCACGGCGGGCGTGTGGTTCACGGCGCCGGCCGTCACGGGCCCGTGGTCGGTCGCCACCGCGGTGCCGTCGGTCGTGTACACCATTCCTCCCGCGTCGCCGGTGCACTACGTCACGTACGTGCGCATCTACGGCACCGCACCCGGGTACGTGTACGTGGGCTACACGCCGGGTTACCTCGGTACCGTGGTGTCGGCGGACGGCACGGTCGTATACGGCACCGGCTACGCGTACACGCCGTGGATCGGCAGCGTGTGGTATCCGCCGCCCTACACCTATTCCGTCGCGGCGACGCCGGTCTACAACCCGTACGTCGGCTTCACGTTCGGCTTCGCGATGGGCCTCGCCACCGCGGCGTGGACGTACCCGTACTGGGGCGGCGCGTACTATCACCCGTACTACTGGGGCGGCTACCCGTGCTGCGCCACCGCGAGCGCCAACGTCTACGGCCACTGGGGCAGCACGACATACTCGGGATCTCGCACGTGGTACGGCGGCGGCGGCGTCGCGGGCACCACCGCGAGCGGCAGCTACTACAACGCCCGCACGGGAACGTCCGGTACGTACAACGCGGGCCGCCAGTACAACGCCTGGACCGGCAACGCGTCGCGCGGCTACGACCGTACCGCCAACACGGCAGCCGGCGGCTCGGCGAACGTCGCGCGCGGCAGCAACTACAACGTCTACAGCGGCCAGCGCTCGACGGGATCGTCCGTGTCCGCCACGGGCGCCGGCGGCAGCACCTACAACCGCGCGGGCGCGACCACCGCGGGTCCCGAAGGCGACGCGCACGTCGGCGGCGGATCGACGTACAACGCGAAGACCGGCAACACGAACACGTGGGGCACGGCGAGCGTCGGCAACAATCACTACGCCGACGTGAACGGCAACGTCTACCCAACACCGGCAACGGCTGGCAGCAGCACACGAGCTCCGGAACCACGCCTGCCTCCGGCGACACGTCGTGGGCCAACCGCGAGTCGCAGGCACGCGAGGGAGGCAGCGACGGCTTCGGCGCCGATCGCTCGACCGGCAGCAGCAGCTTCGGCGGCGATCGCTCCTTCGGCGACGGGGGCTTCGGGGGCCGCGGCTCCGGCGGCTGGGGCGGCGGCGGCTTTGGCGGCGAGCACGCCTTCGGCGGAGGCGGTGGCGGTGGCTGGGGCGGTCGCTTCGGCGGCGGCGGCGGATTCGTGCGCGGCTCGGCGTCGACGGAGGAGGCGGCTTCCGCCGCTGATGAACGCCGTCCGCGCGATCGCGCACAGCGCGTAGCGCCATCGGCCAGCGCCTCGAAGCTCCGCGATCGCGCGCGCGGCGCGAAGCGGCGCGTAGCGCGGCGCCTGGCCGACCGCGCCACGCGCCGGCGCATCCTGCTCGTGCTGGTGACGGTCGCGGCGGTCGGCGCGCTCGCGGCCGTCAAGGGACTCATCGGGTACTTCGTCTTCTCGTCGAAGTCGACGCGGCTCGAAGTCGCACTCGCGGTCGCCGCCGTCGTGGCGGCGGTGTTCGCGCTGGGTGAGCGCAAGGTCGCGAGTGCCCTCGAGTCGCGCTTCAACCGCAACACGCGCAAGCATCGCGAGGCCCTCGCCGCGCTGCGCGACGAGCTCGCGGAGATCCCCGATCGCAAGGCCCTCGAGACGAGACTCGTCGCGCGCTTCGACGCGCTCTTCGACACGTCGGGCACCACGCTCTTCATCGACGACGGCGCCGCGTTCGTGCCGGTGGCGCACTCGAAGCGCGACGCACCCGTGCCGCTCGCCCACGACGACGCGCTCGTGATGGCGATGCGCGAGACGCACGCGGCCGTCGTGCCGTGCGACGTGGGGTCGCCTTCCACCGCGCCGCTCGCGTGGCCGCTGCGCTCGCGCGGCCGCCTCATCGGCATCCTGGAGGGCGGCGAGCACGACTACCTCGAGAGCTTCGATCCGACCGAGGTCGAGGCCGTCGCGGCGCTCGCCGACGCGGCCGCCGCCAACCTGGCGCTCCTCGACCCGTCGCTCGCCTCGCACCTCGTGCGCACCCCCGGTAACCTGCCGCCCGTGATGAACGCGTTCGTGGGGCGCGAGGGCGAGCTCGCGCAATGCCGGGGACTCCTCGCGCAATCACGCTTCCTCACGCTGACGGGCTTCGGCGGCGCCGGCAAGAGCCGGCTCGCGCGCGAGATCGCGCAAGGCGCGCTCGCCACGCATCGCGCAGGCGTGTGGTGGGTGGAGCTCGCGGACGCGCACGACGAGGCCGGCGTCCACGCCGCGGTCGCGTCCGCCCTGCGCATGACCGCGAACGGCGAGCGGCCGGTCGATGTCGCGGGCATCGCGAGGCACTGCGGCAGCGCCGATACGCTCATCGT
>JBGAIS010000310.1:0-2078 GCA_044225355.1 Casimicrobiaceae bacterium
AGGAGGAGTCGTTCCACCAGCGGCAGGGCTACGACATCCTCATGTCGCTGTGCCGCGGCACGCCCGAGCAGAAGGCCATGGCGCAGGACGCGCTCGATCGCTGGTGGTGGCCGTCGCTCATGATGTTCGGCCCGCCCGACGCCGACAGCGTGCACAGCGCGCAGTCCGCGAAGTGGAAGATCAAGCTCCTGTCCAACGACGAGCTGCGCCAGCGCTTCGTCGACCAGACGGTGCCGCAGGCCCAATACCTCGGCATCACCATGCCCGACCCGGACCTGCGCTGGAACGAGTCCCGCGGGCACTACGATTTCGGCGCCATCGACTGGACCGAGTTCCAGGAGGTGCTGAAGGGCAACGGACCCTGCAACAAGGAGCGCCTCGCGGCGCGCGTGGACGCGTGGGACGACGGCGCGTGGGTGCGCGAGGCGGCGGTGGCGCACGCCCGCAAGCGCGCCGCGCGCCAGGCGGCGTGAAAGGAATCGCGATGAGCGAATGGCCCTTGTGGGAAATCTTCATCCGGTCGCAGCACGGCCTCGCGCACAAGCACGTGGGAAGCCTGCACGCGCCCGACGCCGGGATGGCGGTACGAAACGCGCGCGACGTCTACACGCGCCGCAACGAGGGCGTGTCGATCTGGGTCGTGCGCTCCGCCGACATCACGGCCTCGAGCCCCGGCGACAAGGACGTGCTCTTCGAGCCCGCCGCGTCGAAGGTGTACCGCCATCCGACGTTCTTCCCCATGCCCGACGAAGTGAAGCACCTGTGAGCGACGCCGCCGCCAGATTCGAGTTCCTCCTTCGCCTGGGCGACAACGACGTCGTGCTCGCGCAGCGCCTGGGCGAATGGGTGGGCCACGGGCCGGTGCTCGAGGAGGACATCGCGCTCGCCAACGTCGGCCTCGATCTCCTGGGGCAGGGCCGGCTGTGGCTCACGTACGCCGGCGAAGTCGAAGGCAAGGGACGCGACGAGGACGCGCTCGCGTTCCTTCGCGACCAGCACGCGTTTCGCAACGTCCAGATGGTGGAGCTTCCCAACGGCGACTTCGCGGTCACCATGGCGCGGCAGTTCTACTTCGATCACGCCCACCTCCTGCTGCTTCGCGCGCTGTCGGCGTCGACGGACGAGCGCATCGCGCAGGTCGCCGCCAAGGCCGCGCGCGAGGTCGCCTATCACGCCGAGCGCAGCGCCGACTGGGTGGTGCGCCTGGGCGACGGGACCGGCGAATCGCACGCGCGCATGCAGAAGGCGCTCGACCGGTTGTGGCCGTACACGGGCGAGCTCTTCGCCGCGGACGACGTCGATCTCGCGCTCGCCGCCGAGGGCGTCGCTCCCGACCCGCGCCTGCTTCGCGATCCCTGGCTTGCCGCGGTGAGCGCCGTCATGCAGGAGGCCACGCTCGCGATGCCGGCGGGCGAGTGGATGCACGGCACGCGCCGCGGCGGAGGCCGGCAGGGCGTGCACACCGAGCACCTGGGCCACATGCTGGGCGAGATGCAATTCCTCCAGCGCGCGTACCCGGGAGCGAGCTGGTGAGCGTCGCCATCGCCGAGCGTGACGTGTGGAGCGCGCTCGCGGACGTGCCCGACCCCGAGGTTCCCGCGGTGTCTATCGTCGAGCTCGGCATCGTGCGCGACGTCTCGTGCGCGGATGGGCGAGTGCGGGTCGAGGTCACGCCGACGTACTCCGGGTGCCCGGCGACGGAGGTGATCGCGTCCATGATCCGCGAGCGGCTCGCCGCGGCGGGGGCCGGCGACGTCGACCTCGTCACCACGCTGTCGCCGCCGTGGACCACCGACTGGATCACGCAGGAGGGCCGGCGCAAGCTCGCGGCGTTCGGCATCGCGCCGCCGCACGTCGCGGCGCCGCGCATCGACGTCTCGGGGATCAGCCCGCTTCGTCGCCGCGCCGTGGTCGTGCCGTGCCCGCGCTGCGGGTCGGCCGCGACGACGCTCCTCTCCCAGTTCGGGTCCACGGCGTGCAAGGCGCAGTACCGCTGCGACACGTGCCGCGAGCCTTTCGACTACTTCAAGCCGCACTGATGTCGAAGTTCCATGCCCTTCATGTCGCGCGCGTCGAGC
>JBGAIS010000311.1:0-2074 GCA_044225355.1 Casimicrobiaceae bacterium
AGAAGCTCGCGATGCGCCTCCTGCAGCAGATGGGCTATCGCGCCGACCTCGCGAGCAACGGCCTCGAGGCCCTCGAGTCGGTCGAGCGCCAGGTGTACGACGTCGTGCTCATGGACGTCCAGATGCCCGAGATGGACGGCCTCGAGGCGTCGCGCAAGATCACGTCGCGATGGCCGCGGCACGATCGCCCGCGGATCGTCGCGATGACCGCCAACGCCATGCAGGGCGATCGCGAGATGTGCCTCGCCGCCGGCATGGACGACTATGTCACCAAGCCCATCCGGGTCGACGCGCTGGTCGAGGCCCTGGCCGGCGTCACCGCACGCAAGGATCGCTGAATGCCCCCCGCCATCGACGACGCGACGTTCGACGCATTGCGCGAAACCACCGGCGACGAGTTCGTGCGCGAGCTGGTCGACACGTTCCTCGACGAAGCCTCCTCCATGCTCGCCGATCTTCGCGACGGCCTGGCCCGCCAGGACGCCGAGACCTTCCGGCGCGCCGCTCACTCGCTCAAGTCCAACGGCAACACGTTCGGGGCCCTCGCGCTCGGCAGCCTCGCGCGCGACCTCGAGACCGCGGGCGCCGCGCAGGTCGCCGCCCGCGGGCCGGAACCGCTCGCGCCGGTCGAAGCCGAGTACGCGCGCGTCGCGGACGCGCTGAAGGCGTGGCGCCGTGGCTAGCGCGGCGCGCCTCCTGGTGGCCGACGACAACAAGGTCAACCGGCTCCTCCTGACCCGCAACCTCGAGCTCATGGGACACGCGGTGGCGAGCGCCGAGAACGGCCGCGTCGCGCTCGACATGCTACGGCGCGAGCGCTTCGATCTCGTGCTGCTCGACATGGAGATGCCCGAGGTCGACGGCTTCGCGGTCCTCGCCGCCATGAAGCAGGACCTGGCGCTCCGCGACGTCCCCGCCATCGTCACGTCGTCGCTCGAGGGCATCGATCACGTCGTGCGCTGCATCGAGCTCGGCGCCGAGGATTACCTCCACAAGCCCGTCAACCCGGTGCTCCTCAAGGCGCGCATCGGCGCGAGCCTCGAGAAGAAGCGTCTGCGCGACCAGCAGAAGGAGCTCCTGCGCCGCTTCGCGACGCCCGAGGTCGCCCAGGACCTGGAGCAGTCCGGCTTCGCGCTTGGCGGCCGTCGCGTGCGCGGCACGGTCATGTTCTGCGACATCCGCGACTTCACGCCGCTCGCCGAGTCGCAGCCTCCGGAAGAGACGATCGAGCTCCTCAACAACTACTACGCGCTGATGTTCGACGCGATCAGCAGCCGCGGCGGCATCGTCACGCTGATGATCGGCGACGGCCTCATGGCGGTATTCGGCGCGCCGCTCACGCTGCCCGACCACGAGGAGCAGGCCGTTCGCGCTGCGCAAGAGATGATCGAGCTGGTCGCGCTCTTCAACCAGGAGCGCGTCGCCTCGGGCAAGCGGCCCATCGAGGTGGGCATCGGCATGGCGTCCGGCGAGATGATCGCGGGCTACGCGGGCACCAAGGCGCGCGCCACGTACACGTGCATCGGCGACACCGTGAACCTCGCGGCGCGCATCGAGGCGCATACGAAGGTCGCGAAGCGCGCGATCCTGATGGACGCGTCGACGCGCAAGGCGCTCTACGATCGCGTGGCGGTGGAAGCCCTCGGGCCCGTCGCCTTCAAGGGCATCGCCGCGGCCGTGGAGGTGTATGCGGCCGCTTGAGACGGGCCGAGGGCGGCGCCTGCCGACGAGCGCACGCGCTCCATGCTCGGAGAGCGGGCGTCGATGGCGGCATGCGTACGGCGATCCGCGCGTCCGGGTCACGCGCTCATCCCGGCTGCCTCCTTGATCGACCGCCGCAGGCTCGTGCAGGCGATGGCCGCGGCAGGCGTCGTCCTGCCGCGCATCGCCCGCGGACAGCCGTCGCGCGGGAGGGCGCGGGTCGGCTACCTCACGCCGACGAGGCGCGAGACGGGCGAGGCGGTTCTCGAGCCCTTTCTCGAGGGCCTTCGCAAGCGCGGGTTCATCGACGGGCGCACGATGACGCTCGACGCGCGCTTCGCCGAAGACGACGTGGCTCGCCTGCCCGCGCTTG
>JBGAIS010000096.1:0-15957 GCA_044225355.1 Casimicrobiaceae bacterium
GTCCGGCGCGTCCTACGGGCGTCGCCTGGTCCGGCTCCTGCGCGAGCGCGCGTCGTCCATCGCCGCGTTCCTCGCGATCATCCTCATGTTCGACACGGTGCGCTCCTGGTCGATCGACGCCGGCGTGACGCCGCTGGTGCAGGAGCCCGTATGGACGATGGCGAGCATCGCCGCGATCGCGCCCATGCTGGTCGAGGCCGCGGGGCTGCGCGGCACGCGCCTCGCCGTGGCGACCTTCGCAGGCGTCGTCGGGTCGCTCGGCGTCGCCGCGATCCTCTTCGGCATGCTCTATCCGGGGCCGGTCGTGGGCGGGGTCGGCGACGGCGCGGTCCTGTCCAACGACGCGTTCCTGTTCCGCACATGGTGGCTGTACTCGGCGGCGGGACTCATGTTCGCGGCGTACTGCCTCACGCGGGCGCGCGAGCAGCGCGCGCTCGCCGCCGCGCGCGCGGCCGAGCTCGAGCGGGCCGGCACGCAGCGCGAGATCGTCGCGTCGAGGCTCAAGGTCCTGCAGGCGCGCGTCGAACCCGAGCTCCTGTTCGACGCCCTCGCCGACGTTCGCGACGCGTACCTCGATTCGCCCCCCGCCGCGGACGCGCTGCTCGACGACCTCGTCGCCTACCTTCGCGCGGCGCTGCCCCAGATGCGCGGCGGCGCATCCACACTCGGACGCGAGGCGGCCCTCGCCGAGGCGTACCTTCGCGTCGTGCCCGCGGGTCGCGAGAAGCGCCTGTCGGCGAACGCGAGCATCGCGCCCGAGGTCGCGGACGAGGATTTTCCCCCGATGGTCCTCCTGCCGCTCGTGCACGCGGCCGCGGATGCCGGGGCTACTGACGTCGCGATGGAGGCGCATCGCCTGCCCGGGGAGCCGACCCGGCACGAGGTGACCGTGCGCGTCGCGGGCGGCGCGGTGCCTGCAGGCTGGAGCGACGACGCGCTGCACGTCGTGCGCGAGACGCTGCTCCACTACCTGGGCGGCGATGCGACGCTCTCGGTGTCGGGCGCCGCGGACGGCGCGGTGGCCGCCGTCACGTGGGCGCCGGATGCGTCTCGGCGGCTCAGCGAGGTTCCGCCCGCGGCAGGTACGCCGGATCGCTGAAGAGCGACGTGACCTCCACGCGGCCGATCTCCGTGCGGTCGGTGACCTCGTACAGGATGGGCGTGACCAGCTCCTCGAAGATGCCGCGCAGGCTGCGCGCGCCCGTCTTGTACTCGATGGCGAGCTCCGCGATCTGCTCGAAGACCTTCTGCGCGATCACGACCTCGACGTTCTCCTCGCGGAATATCTCGCGGAACTGGTTGTAGATCGAGTTGCGGGGCTCGGTCATGATGCGGACCATCATCGAGCGATCGAGGTCGTGGAAGCGCGCGATGATCGGCAGCCGGCCCGTGAACTCGGGGATGAGGCCGTACGTGAAGAGATCGGTGGGCTTCACGCGCGTGTTGAGCCGGTCGAGGATGCGCTGGTTGTCGCCCTTGGTCGTCGCGATGAAGCCGTAGCCGTGCGTCTGCGAGGCGATGATCTCGTCGAGCCCGACGAACGCGCCGCCGCAGATGAACAGGATGTCGGTCGTGTCCATGTAGCGGCCGCTCGCGAGCTTGACCTGCGCGCCTTCCATGATCTTGAGCAGCGAGTGCTGCACCGACTCGCCGGAGCTTCCTTGCGCGCCCGCGGACTTCAACTTGTCGATCTCGTCGATGAAGACGATGCCCGTCTCCGCCTTGGCGACGTCGCCGCCCGCCTTGTCGACGAGGCGCGTGAGCATCGCCTCGATCTCGTCGTTGACGAAGCGCGTGTTGGCGAGGAAGGTGGCCTCGGCCGTCACGAAGGGCACGTCGAGGAAGTGCGAGAGCGTCTCGCACATGAGCGTCTTGCCGGTGCCCGACGCGCCGATGAGGAGCACGTTGCTCTTCACGCGGCCGGCGTCGCTCGCGATCGCGCGCTCGATCTTGCGGTAGTGCGCGTACACGGCCACGGAGAGGATCTTCTTCGCGTCCTCCTGGCCGACTACGAACTGGTCGAGGTAGCGGGCGATGGCGCTGGGCTTGAGGGTTCGGGCTAGCACGGCGGGATTCCTGCGGTCGCTTGGGGTGTCGCGCCACGGTAGCAGGGCGCTACCGGGGGCGGCAAGCGGCGGCTAAACGTCGAGCGTGAGGAGGGTCGCGGCGGCGCGCGAGCCCTCGACCTCGAGCGTCGCCACGCCCACGGGGAGCGTGAAGCGGCGCGGCCCGGCGCTGCCCGGGTTGAGGTACATGACGCCGCCGCGCTCCTCGCAGCGCGGCTTGTGCGAGTGACCGGAGATCACCACGCGAACGCCGCGGGCCGCGGGGTCGATGGCGAGCGCCGACAGGTCGTGGATCACATGGATGCGCACGCCGTCCACGTCGATATCCTCGATCTCGCGCAGCCGCTCGGCCCAGGCGCCGCGGTCGTTGTTGCCGCGGACGGCCGTCACGGGCGCGAGGCTCGCCAGGCGCTCGAGGACGGTGGCGTCGCAGACGTCGCCGGCGTGGATGATGCGGGTGCAGCCGCGCAGGGCGTCGACCGCCTGCGGGCGCAGGAGCCCGTGCGTGTCCGAGATGATCCCGATGAGCGTCCTGGACATGAGGTCGAGGCGGTGGAGGTGCAGGTTAGTAGCGCCGGACCGCCCGCGTGGGCGTATGCTTGGCGCGGGGCTTTGAGCGGCGTGCCGCCAGAGCGTACATTATGCCCGCGCGAGACGTTCGCGCGACATTCGAGGGAACCGGCACTGCCATGGACGAAGGTGCACTCCTGCTGTCGCGCCTGCAGTTCGCGTTCGTCGTGGCGTTCCACTTCCTCCTGCCCGCGTTCACGATCGGGCTCGCGTCGTACATCGCGGTGCTCGAGGGCCTGTACCTCACCACGCGCCGGCCGGCCTACCTTCGAATCTCGACGTACTGGATCAAGATCTTCGCGGTCTCCTTCGGGATGGGCGTGGTCAGCGGCATCGTGATGCCCTTCCAGTTCGGCACCAACTGGAGCCGCTACTCGCACCTCACCGCCGACGTGGTGGCCCCGCTCATGGCCTACGAAGGCCTGACCGCGTTCTTCCTCGAGGCGGGCTTCCTGGGCGTGCTGCTCTTCGGCCGCAAGCTGGTGCCGCAATGGGCGCATTTCACCGCGGCCATCATGGTGGCCGTCGGCACGCTCATGTCGACGTTCTGGATCCTGGTCGTCAACAGCTGGATGCAGACGCCCACCGGCTTCTCGATGCAGGGCGGGCGCTTCGTGCCGGACGACTGGATCGCGGTGATCCTGAACCCGTCGTTCCCGTACCGGTTCATGCACACCGTCGTCGCGGTATACCTCACCACCGCGTTCACGGTCATCGGCATCGCGGCCTATCACCTTCGCCGGGGCAAGTTCGTGGAGGAGTGCCGCGTGATGATCACGATGGGGCTCGCGCTCGCCACCGTGCTTGTCCCGCTGCAGGCCTTCATCGGCGACGCGCACGGCCTCAACACGCTCCAGCACCAGCCGCCCAAGCTCGCCGCCATCGAGGGCATCTGGGAGACGGAGTCGGGCGTGCCCATGGTGATCTTCGCCATCCCCGACGAGAAGACCGAGAGCAACAAGCTCGAGATATCGATCCCGAAGCTCGCGAGCCTCTACCTCACGCACTCGTGGGACGGCGAAGTGAAGGGCCTGAAGTCGGTGCCCAAGGCCGACCGGCCTCCGGTCATTCCCGTGTTCTTCGGCTTTCGCATCATGGTGGGCATGTGGGCGATCATGCTCGCCATCACGGTTGGGAGCTGGTGGCTCGTGTGGAAGCGGCGCCTGCAGTCGAGCCCGCGGTTCCTGCGCCTGTGCACGTGGTGCATCCCGGTGGGTTACGTGGCCGTGACCGCGGGCTGGGTCACGACCGAGGTGGGCCGCCAGCCGTGGGTCGTGTACAACCACTTGCGGACCGCGGACGCCGTCACGCCCAATCTCGCCACGCACGACGTCGTCATCTCCCTCGCGCTGTACGTCGTCGTGTACGCGATGGTGTTCGGCGCCGGCGCGTACTACCTCGTCAAGCTGGTTCGCGCCGGCCCCTCCACCGAGTCGGCCGCCGAGCCCGGCGCCGCCCAGCGTCCCGCGCGGCCGCTGTCCGCCGCGGAATAGGGACGCGATGGCCATCGACCTCGTCCCCATCTGGACCGTCATCCTGGCGCTCGCGGTCTTCATGTACGTGCTGCTCGACGGCTTCGATCTCGGCGTGGGCATGATGTCGCCCTTCGCCGCCGACGAGGACACGCGCACGCTCATCATGAACAGCGTGGCGCCCATCTGGGACGGCAACGAGACGTGGCTCGTGATGGGCGGCATCGGCCTCTTCGCGGCGTTCCCGCTCGCGTTCTCGATCATCATCCCGGCGATGTACTTCCCCATCCTGCTGATGCTGCTCGGGCTCATCTTTCGCGGCGTCGCGTTCGAGTTCCGCCTTAAGGCCCACAAGAGCCGCTTCCTGTGGAACCACGCGTTCTTCTGGGGCTCGCTCATCGCCACGTTCTCGCAGGGCGTGGTGCTGGGGTCGTACGTGCAGGGCTTCGAGGTGCGCAACAACGCGTTCGCGGGCAGCGTGTACGGGTGGGCGCGGCCGTTCCCGCTCCTCGTGGGCCTGGGCCTCGTGTTCGGCTATCTCCTGCTGGGCTCGACGTGGCTCGTCATGAAGACGGAAGGCGAGGTGCAGTCCTGGGCCCGCGGATGGGCGCGCATCGCGCTCGTCGGCGTCGTCGCGTTCATCGCCATGGTGAGCATCTGGACGCCGCTGTCGGATCCGCGCATCGCCGCGCGCTGGTTCTCTTGGCCGAACATGGCGTGGCTCGCGCCGCTGCCCATCGCCACGGCCGCGCTCGCCATCGCTCTGTGGCGCTGGCTCGGCCGGGCGCGCGATTTCGGGCCGTTCTTCGCGTCGATCGGGCTCTTCCTCATGTGCTTCCTGGGCCTCGCCATCAGCATCTGGCCCAACATCGTCCCGTACTCGATCACGCTGTGGGATGCCGCGGCGTCGCCGCGCTCGCAGGCGTTCCTGCTCGTCGGCACGCTGTTCCTGCTTCCCGTGATCATCGTGTACACGGGCTGGTCGTACTACGTGTTCCGCGGCAAGGTGAAAGCGGACGCCGGCTATCACTGATACGCTTGCGGCTTCGCTTCCTCCGGAGTCGCGCATGCTGAGCGGCAAGACCACCCTCATCGCCCACGTGGGCTATCCCACGGAATCGTTCAAGGCTCCGCTCATCTACAACCCCTGGTTCGCCAGCAAGGGCATCGACGCCGCGGTCATCCCGATGGGCGTCAAGGCCGAGGACTACCCCGCGTTCTTCGCGTGCATGGTCCGCATGACGAATCTCCGCGGCGCGCTCGTCACCATGCCGCACAAGGTGACCACCGCGGGCCTCCTCGACGTGGCGTCCACCGCGGTCAAGGTGGCGGGCTCGTGCAACGCCGTGCTCGTGCGCGAGGACGGCAAGGTCGTCGGCGACATGTTCGACGGCGCGGGCTTCGCGCGGGGCCTGAAGCGCAAGGGATTCGACGTGCGCGGCAAGTCGTGCGTGATCGCCGGGGCGGGCGGCGTGGGCTCGGCCATCGCCGCGTCGCTCGCGGCCGACGGCGTCGCGCGCATGGCCCTCTTCGATGCCTCGGCCGCGTCGGCCGAGGGCTTGGCGTCGCGGCTGCGCGAGCACTACCCGAGCCTCGAGGTGAGCACGGGATCGAGCGACCCCGCCGGATTCGACCTCGTCGTGAACGCGACGCCGCTCGGCATGAAGGCCGGCGATCCCCTGCCGTTCGACGTGTCGCGCCTCGCGCCGACGACCTTCGTGGGCGAGGTCGTGATGAAGCAGGAAGTGACGCCGCTCCTTGCCGCCGCGCGCAAGCTGGGCTGCCCCACGCAGGTGGGCACCGACATGCTGTTCGAGCAGATTCCCGCGTATCTCGAGTTCTTCGGCTTCGGAACGACCACCGCCGACGAGCTCCGCGCGGTCGCGAAGGTATCCTATTAGCTTTCGGGACCTTCCCGAGTCCTTGGGAGACGCCACGTGGCCGAATACGAGAACATCCTCACCGAGACGCGGGGCCGAGTCGGTCTCGTCACGCTCAATCGACCGAAGCAGCTCAACGCGCTCAACGACGCCCTCATGAACGAGCTCGGCGCGGCGCTCACCGCGTTCGATGCGGACGACGGCATCGGCGCCATGGTGGTGACCGGCAGCGCGAAGGCGTTCGCGGCGGGTGCCGACATCGGTGCGATGGCCTCCTGGTCGTACATGGAGGTTTACCGCACCAACTACATCTCTCGCAACTGGGAGACGCTCAAGTCGGTGCGCAAGCCGGTGATCGCCGCGGTGGGTGGGTTCGCGCTCGGCGGCGGCTGCGAGCTCGCGATGATGTGCGACTTCATCGTCGCGGCCGACGACGCGCGCTTCGGCCAGCCCGAGATCAAGCTCGGCATCATCCCCGGCGCCGGCGGCACGCAGCGCCTGCCGCGCGCGGTGGGCAAGGCCAAGGCGATGGACATGGTGCTCACGGGCCGCATGATGAGCGCCGAGGAGGCCGAGCGCTCGGGGCTCGTGTCGCGCATCGTCCCCGCGGCATCGCTCGTCGACGACACCGTCGCCATCGCCGCGACGATCTGCGAGTTCTCGCTGCCCTCGGTGATGATGGCGAAGGAAGCCGTCAACCAGGCCTACGAGGGCTCGCTGGCGGAGGGCGTGCACTTCGAGCGCCGGCTCTTCCATTCGCTGTTCGCGACCGAGGACCAGAAGATCGGCATGCAGGCGTTCGTGAGCAAGCAGAAGCCCGTCTTCAAGCACAAGTAGGCTTTGCGATGGCGAAAGCAAGGATCGCGGTCGCGGGCGCGGGACTCATCGGCCTGCGCCACGTCGAGGAGATCGTCGCGAGCCGCGATTGCGCGCTCGCGTCGATCGTCGATCCCGGTCCGAACGCACCGGGCATCGCACGTAAATACGACGTGGCGCACTACGCGTCCCTCGCGGCGTGCCTCGCGCAGGACAGGCCCGACGGCGTCGTGCTCGCCACGCCCAACGCGATGCACGTCGAGCAGGCGCTTGCGTGCATCGAGGCCGGCGTGCCCGTGCTGGTGGAGAAGCCCCTCGCGCACACGCTCGAGGAGGGCGAGCGCCTCGTGTCGATCGCGGAGCGCGCGGGTCACAAGCTCCTCGTGGGGCACCACCGCCTGCACAGCCCGATCCTCCACGAGGCGGTGGCGGCGGTGAGGTCCGGCATGCTCGGCCGCATCGTGGGCGTGATGGGCAGCGCCGTGTTCTACAAGCCCGACAGCGAAGGCTATTTCGATCCGCCGTACGAATGGCGGCGCCAGCCGGGCGGCGGGCCGATCCTCATCAACATGGTGCACGAGGTGGGCAGCCTGCGCGCGATGGTGGGCGAGATCGTCGCGGTGCAGGCGTTCGCGTCCAACGCAATCCGCGGATTCGACGTGGAGGACACGGTGTCGATCAACCTCCGCTTCGCGGGCGGGGCGCTGGGGTCGTTCCTCCTGTCCGACACCGCGGCGTCGGCGCGGAGCTGGGAGCAGACCTCGCAGGAGAACAAGGCTTACGCCACCTACGACGACGAGGACGCCTACGTCGTCGTGGGCACGCACGGCTCGCTGTCGGTGCCCACGATGCGCGTGAAGCGCTACGCGCGCGACGAGGACCGCTCGTGGTTCAAGCCGTTCGAGTCGTCGAGGCTCGCGCTCGAACGCGCCGATCCCCTCGCGATGCAGATCGAGCACTTCGGCCGCGTCATCCGGGGCGAGGCGGCGCCGCTCGTCACCGCGCGCGACGGCCTGCAGAACCTGCGCGTCGTCGACGCGATATCGCGCGCCGCGAGGAGCGGTGGCATCGTCGACGTCCCGGCTTGACCCACGGCAACGAGGAGAGCGGCAAGATGAAGAGAATCGTGATGCTCCACGGCATCAACCACGCGATGTTCGGCAAGCGCGATCCGAAGCAGTACGGCACGATCACGCTCGACGAGATCAACGCAGCGCTGGTGGCGCTCGGCAAGGAGGTCGGCGCCGACGTGGAATGCTTCCAGAGCGACAGCGAAGGCGACATGTGCCGGCGCGTGCACAAGGCCTACGAGGACCGCGTCGACGGCGTGCTCATCAACGCGGGCGCGTGGACGCATTACAGCTACGGCCTGCGCGATGCGCTTGCGATCCTCACGTGCCCCTTCGTCGAGATCACATGTCGAATGTGCACGCACGCGAGGCGTTTCAGCACGTCTCGGTGCTCTCGGAGATCGCCAAGGGCATCGTGGTGGGGTTCGGCGTCGACAGTTACCTGCTAGCGCTGCGCGCGCTCACGGGCTCGGCCGGAGCGAAAACAGCATAGGCAAGCACTGCGCCGTGAAGCGCGATTCGACGCGCGCCGGCGTCGTGCGGCGTCCCCGCTCGCGCGTTACGCAGGCATGCCGCTCGCGGGCATGCGGTGCAGGTAGGCGGGCCCGAGCTCGCTCAGCCGATTGACGCCCAGCATGGCCATGTCGCGGTGGATCTCGCTCGAGAGCAGCGCGATGGCCCGGCGCACGCCCTCGTCGCCGGCAAGGGCCGCCGCGTAGTTGAACGGCCGCGCGACGAACACGAAGCGCGCGCCGAGCGCCAGCGCCTTGATGACGTCGGTGCCGCGCCGGATGCCGCCGTCGTAGATCACCGGCGTGTCCTTGCACGCCTGCGCCACCTCGGGGAGGAGGCGCAGCGTCGAGATGGCCGTGTCGAGCTGGCGCCCGCCGTGGTTCGAGACGACGACGGCATCGGCGCCGTGATCGCGCGCGATGCGGCCGTCCTCCGGATGCACGATGCCCTTCACGACGAGCTTGCCGGTCCAGCGCCTGCGGATGCGGGAGACGTGCGACCAGTCGAGGTGGCCACGCTCGCCGAACTCGCGCGCCACGCCGCGCGAGAGCATCGCCACGCCTCGCGTCGCGTACGAATTCTCGAAGTGCGGCATGCCGTGCTTGACCAGCGTGCGCAGGAACGTCCCGGCGAGCCACCGCGGCCGCACGAGCCCGTCCCACGCGAGGCGCAGGCTCGGACGCAACGGGCTCGTGAATCCCGCGCGCAGGTTGTGCTCGCGATTGGGCGTGTCGGGCGTGTCGACGGTCAGCATGAGCGTCTTGTAGCCTGCCTGCGCCACGCGGTCGACCAGCGGGTCGATGCGCGCGACGTCTCCAGGGAGGTAGGCCTGGAACCAGGCGTCGGGCGCTTCGGCCGCCACGTCCTCGAGGCGGATGAGCGACGAGCCCGACAGCACCATGGGGATGTTCGCGGCCGCCGCGCAGCGCGCGAGCACGAGGTCGCCGCGGTAGGCCGTCATGGCCGCGATGCCCATGGGCCCGATGCCGAAGGGCTGCGCGCGTGCGCGCGACCCATGAGCTCGACCTGCGCGTTGCGGCCGCCGACGCCGACGAGCACGCGCGGGACGAGCCCCCACTCGCGGAACGCGGCGCGATTGTCGCGCAGCGAGACGAAGTCCTCGACGCCTCCGCAGACGTAGCTATAGAGTGGCCGGGGCAGGTGACGTCGGGCCGCCGGCTCGAAGTCGTCGAGCTTGAGGATGGAGCGTAGCTTGCGCACGCGGCACTATATACCGCGCGCCTTCCTCCATTCGGCGAACGCTTTCTTCGTGTCCTCGCTCGGCGGGTAGGTGCCCGCGAGCTTCGCGCCGCCCTGCACGCGCTCGAGCACGAACGCCTCCATCTTCTCCTGCTCCTCGGCGTGCTCCGCGACCTCGTCGGCGAGGTGCCGTGGTATGACCACGACGCCTTCGTCGTCGCCGACGATCACGTCACCCGGGTACACCGCCACGCCGCCGCAGCCGATGGGCACGTTCTGCTCGAGCGCGTGATGCAGGAGGAGGTTGAGCGGCGCCGAGCCGCCGGCGCAGTACACGGGAAAGTCCATCTGCGAGATGGCGCCGCTGTCGCGCACCGCGCCGTCGGAGACGAGGCCCGCGGCACCGCGCACCTTGAGGCGTGTCGTGAGGATCTGCCCGCCCGATGCGACGCGCTTCTCCCCGCGGCAGTCGAGGACCAGCACGTGGCCCGGGGGCGTGCTCTCGATCGCCTTGCGCTGGGGGTGATCGGGATTGTCGAACGCCGACAGCTGGTCCATGTCCTCGCGCGCGGGGATGCTGCGCATCGTGAAGGCAGGGCCCACGAGGTTGCCGCTTGCGGGCGTGGTGAGGCGGCCGACGCCTTGCATGAACACGTTGCGGAAGCCGCGCTTGAAGAGCTGCGTGCAAAGCGTGGCGGTGCTCACCTTGGACAGGCGCTGGCGGGTGACGTCGGATAGTTCCATGGCGTGACTCTCGCGTGTAGGGGGTTGGACGATCAGTTGGCCTGCGCGCCGGACTTCTTCACGAGTTCGCCCCAGCGCGGGATTTCCTTCTGCATGAGCGCGGTCAGCTCGCCGGGCGTCGATGCGACGATGGTCATGCCGTTCGCGCCCGTGAGCTTGTCGCCCACCTCGGGAGACTTCAGCACCTTCACGATCTCCGCGTTGAGCTTGTCGACGATCGGCTTGGGCGTGCCCTTGGGCGCGTACACCGCCTGCCACGACACCATCTCGAAGTTGGGAACGCCGGCCTCGATCATGGTGGGCGTCTCCGGCGAAAGCGGCGTCCGCTTCGCGGTGGTCACCGCGAGGAGCTTGAGCTTGCCGCCCTTCACGAGCGGCAGGCCCGCCGTGAGCTGGTCGAACATGAACGTGACCTGGCCGCCGACGACGTCGGTGAACGCCTGCGGCGTGCCTTTGTACGGGATGTGCGTGAGCTTGATGCCAGCGAGGTCGCCGAAGAGCTCGCCCGCGAGGTGCGTCGACGTGCCCGCGCCCGACGACGCGAACGTCGCCTTGTCGGGATTCTTCTTGAGGTAGGCGATGAGCTCCTTCACGGAGTTCACGCCGATGTTGGGGTTGACGTACAGCGCGTTCGGGATGAAGCCGACGAGGGTGACAGGCTCGAAGTCCTTCACCGGATCGTAGGGCAGGCTCTTGTAGAGGCTCGCGTTGATCGCGTGCGTGCTGATGGTGCCGCCGAGGAGCGTGTAGCCGTCGGGCTTCGCCTTGGCGACGAACTCCGCGCCCACCGCGCCGCCCGCGCCCGGCTTGTTCTCGACCACGACGGGCTGGCCCAGCACGGGCGCGAGGCCCGCGCCGATGGCGCGTCCGATGACGTCGGTGGTGCCGCCCGGCGTGAACGGCACGACGTACGTGATCGGCCGGCTGGGATACGGCTGCGCGTGGGCGGGCAGGGCCGCGGCACCGAGGAGCGCGGCGGACAAGAGCGCGAGCGACAGGGATTGCTTCATGGTTTCCTCCGGGGAAGTGGGTCTTGCTAGTGGATCTCCGGCTCGCCCGACGACGTCGTGGTGCCTTCCTCTTCCAGGAAGTCGAAGTCGCAGCCTTCGTTCGCCTGCGTGACGTGCTTCAGGTAGAGCGTGCCGAACCCGCGCGTGAAGTGCGGCTTCGGCGCCTTCCATTCGCCGCGGCGTCGCGCGAGCTCCGCGTCGTCCACCTTGAGCGTGAGCGTGCGGGCGGGAACGTCGAGCTCGATGAGGTCGCCGTCGCGGACGAGCGCGAGCGGGCCGCCGATGTGCGATTCGGGCGCCACGTGCAGCACGCACGCGCCGTAGCTCGTGCCGCTCATGCGCGCGTCCGAGATGCGCAGCATGTCGCGCACGCCTTCCTGCAGGAGCTTCTTCGGGATGGGAAGCTGGCCCCACTCCGGAAGCCCCGGCGCGCCCTGCGGGCCCGCGCTCTGCAGCACCAGCACGCTGTCCTTGGTGACGGGCAGGGCGGGGTCGTCCACGCGCGCCGCCATGTCGTTGTAATCCTTGAATACGACGGCGGGGCCCGTGTGCTTGGCGAGGTGCGGCTCCATGGCCGCGGGCTTGATGACGGCGCCGTCGGGTGCCAGGTTGCCGCGCAGCACCGCGAGGCCGTCGTGGTCGACGAGCGGGTGCGTGCGCAGGCGGATGACGTCGTCGTTGTAGACCGCGGCGCCTTCGAGGTTCTGCCCGAGCGTGCGCGCGTTGACGGTGAGCGCCGAGGTGTCGAGGAGATCGGTGAGCCGGGACATGAGCCCGCGCAGGCCGCCCGCGTAGAAGAAGTCCTCCATGAGGTACTTGCCCGACGGCCGGATGTTGGCGAGCACCGGCGTCTTCCGCGCGAGCGCGTCGAAGCGGTCGAGGTCGAGGTCCACGCCCGCGCGTCGCGCGGTGGCGATGAGGTGAACGATGGCGTTGGTGGACCCGCCGAGCGCGAGCACCGTGGTGACCGCATTGTGGATGGCGCGCGCGTCGACGATGTCGCGGATCGTGAGGTCCTCCCACACCATCTCGACAATGCGCTTGCCCGAGAGCGTGGCCATCATCGCGTGGCGCGAGTCGGGCGCCGGAATGGACGCGGCGCCCGGCAGCGTGAGGCCCATCGCCTCGGTCGCGCTCGTCATCGTCGACGCCGTGCCCATGGTCATGCAGTGACCCGGCGAGCGCGCGATGCCGTCCTCGACGGCGCGCCAATCGGTCTCCGTGATGTTGCCCGCGCGGAGCTCCGCCCAGTACTTCCAGGTGTCGCTTCCGCTGCCCAGGAACTGACCGCGGAAGTCGCCGCGCAGCATCGGGCCCGCGGGCACGAAGATGGCCGGCAGGTTCATCGACAGCGCGCCCATCACGAGCGCGGGCGTGGTCTTGTCGCATCCGCCCATCAGCACCGCGCCGTCGGCGGGATAGCTTCGCAGGAGCTCCTCCGTCTCCATCGCGAGGAGGTTGCGATAGAGCATCGTGGTGGGCTTCTGGAACGGCTCGGCGAGCGAGATGGCGGGCATCTCGATGGGGAATCCCCCGGCCTGCCATATCCCGCGCTTGACCTCGTCCGCGCGCTGGCGGAAATGGCTGTGGCACGAGTTGATCTCGCTCCACGTGTTGATGATGGCGATGACGGGCTTGCCCAGGTAATCGGAGCGGTCGTAGCCCATCTGCGCCGTGCGCGAGCGATGGCCGAACGAGCGGAGGTCGTTGACGCCGTACCAGCGGTAGCTGCGGAGGTCCTCGGGCTTCTTGCGGGGCTTGGTGGTCATGGCGTCACGCCTGGACGTAGGAGGTCTTGACGACGGTGTAGAACTCCTTCGCGTACGAGCCTTGCTCGCGCGGTCCGTAGCTCGATCCCTTGCGGCCGCCGAAGGGCACGTGATAGTCCACGCCCGCCGTGGGCAGGTTCACCATCACCATGCCCACCGCCGCGTTGCGCTTGAAGTGCGCCGCGTGCTTGAGCGAGCGCGTCGCGATGCCCGCGGTGAGGCCGAACGTCGTGTCGTTCGCCACCGCGAGCGCCTCGTCGTAGTCCTTGACGCGGATGACGCTGGCAACGGGTCCGAACACCTCCTCGCGATTGATGCGCATGGCCGGCGTGGTCTCGGTGATGAGCGCCGGCGACATGTAGAAGCCTTCGGTGTCGCGCGTGAGGCGCTCGCCGCCTGCGACGAGCTTGCCGCCTTCGTCCTTCGCCACCTGCACGTAGTCGAGGTCCTGCTTCAACTGCGTCGCGTCGACCACGGGTCCGATGTCGGTGCCGGCCTTGAGCGCGTCGTCGATCTTGAGCGTGGAGATGCGCTTCGCGAGCGCCTCGACGAAGCGGTCGTGGATGCCTTCGGTCACGACGAGGCGCGACGCCGCGGTGCAGCGCTGGCCCGTCGAGAAGTATGCGCTTTGCAGCGCCACGTTGACGGCGAGGTCCAGGTCGGCGTCGTCGAGGATCACCTGCGGATTCTTGCCGCCCATCTCGAGCTGGATCTTCTTCATCGTCTCGATGGCCGCGCGCGCCACGTTCTTGCCCGTGGCGACCGATCCCGTGAAGCTGATCGCGTCGACGTCGGGCGAGCGCACGATGACGTCGCCCACCACCGAGCCCCGGCCCATGACGAGGTTGAAGACGCCGGGCGGGATGGCCGTGCGCGAGATGATCTCGGCCAGCGCCCAGGCGGACGCGGGCACGAGGTCCGCGGGCTTGATCACCACGCAGTTGCCGTAGGCGAGCGCCGGCGCGATCTTCCACGCCGGAATGGCGATGGGAAAGTTCCACGGCGTGATGAGGCCGACCACGCCGACGGGCTCGCGCGTGATCTCGACGTCGATGCCCGGGCGCACCGACGGCACGAGCTCTCCGCGGGCGCGGATCGCCTCGCCCGCGAAGTACTTGAAGATGTAGCCCGCGCGCGCGGCCTCGCCGATGCCCTCGGGCTTGGTCTTGCCCTCCTCGCGCGAGAGCAGGGTGCCGAGCTCCTCCTTGCGCGCGATGATCTCGTTGCCGATCTGGTCGAGGATGTCGGCGCGCGCCTGGATGCTCGACAGCGCCCACTTGGGGAACGCGGCGCGCGCGGCGGCGATGGCAGTCTCGGCTTGCGCGCGGTCGGCCTGCGCGTACTCGTCGATCACGTCCGAGGTGTTGGACGGATTGACGTCGGGCGACGCGGCGGCGCCGGCGAGCCATTGGCCCGCGATGTAGTTCTGCTTCTTCATGATGCCTCCTCGGTGCGTGTGGCGAGTGTCGGGGCATGAAGCTTACCCGTGGCTGCCCTCGCTCGCTTTTTCGCCGTGGTCCTCGGGTTGCGACACCGAAGCAATGGTAGCGCTAGCATATATCGCCTGTCAAGCCATATGACTTCCCGCAAAGGCGAAGCCGCGGAGCGCGTCTAGGCGCGGACCTAAGTCGTGCCGCGGTCGATGACCGTGAAGCCCACGTCGACCACGCGCTCGGTGGGCTCGCGGCCCTCCAGGCGGTCGAGGATCATGCCGGCGGCGTGGCGGCCGATGGCCGCGCGGTCGATGTGCACGGTGGACAGGGCCGGCACGGCGTGGCGCGCGAGCTCGAGGTCGCCGAAGCCGACGATCGCAAGCTCGCCCGGCACCGCGAGCCCGCGCGATCGCGCCTCCTCTAGCGCGCCGTGGGCGAGGAGGTCGGAGCTGCAGAACACCGCCGAGGGGCGTGCCCCGCGCTCGAGGAGCGTGGCGAGGCCCTCGCGCCCGAGGGTCAGGGTGGACGGCGCGGCCACGGTCACGGCCTCGACCTGGGTGCAGCCCTGCGCGCGCAACTCGGTGACGAAGCCGTGCCGGCGGGCGAGCGCGCGCGCGTCGTTCGCCCAGATCATGCCGAACGACCGATGGCCTCGCCGCAGCAAATGGCGCGCGACGGCTTCGCCGACGCGCTCGTGCGAGAAGCCGACGAGCATGTCGATGGGCGTGGGCGTCATGTCCCAGGTCTCAACGATGGGCACCTTGGCGTTGACGAGCCGCTGGCGCGCCTCCGGCGAGTGGTTGATGCCGGTGAGGTAGACGGCGTCGGGGCGGCGGCTCAGGACGGCGCCGAGGAGCGCGTCCTCGCGTGTCGCGGGATAGCCCGAGAGGCCGAGGAGCACCTGGTAGCCCGCCTCCCACAGCCGATCGGTGAGCGCCTGGACCGTGTCGACGAAGATGGCGTTGGTGAGCGACGGCACGAGCGCCGCGACGAGCCGGGTGCGCTTCGAGGCGAGGCCGCCCGCCAGCAGGTTGGGCACGTAGCCGGTGCGCGCGATCACCTGCCGGACGTGCGCCAGCGTGTCTGCGGTGACGAGCTCGGGCCGGTTGACGGCGCGCGACACCGTGATGGGCGAGACGCCCGCGAGCTTCGCGACGTCCGCGAGCGTCACGCTGCCCGTCGCCCGCGTCGACGTCGCGGGACGGCGGGGCTTGCTCGGAGGCTTGCGGGGCATCGGGGTCGGCCGAAGGGCTTATGGGCGCAGATGATAGCGTTAGCAATTGTAAACCAAATGACGGATGGAGGCAGCGGGGCAGGGGCGTCGGAGGCGGACCATCGCCCGCCACCGGCACGCAGGCCCGTGCGATGGCGTCCAGCACGGCTCGCGGCGCCATCTGCAAGAATGCGTCCCATG
>JBGAIS010000097.1:0-16603 GCA_044225355.1 Casimicrobiaceae bacterium
GGGCGTCATAGGGGAATTCTGTGTTAAGGTGGCCTCCGACGCTAGGGGTCCTGGCCGCACGCGCTGCCGGGTGAGATGAAACCCTTGGAACCTGATCCGGATAATGCCGGCGCAGGGAAGCGTGAAGCGCCCGGCCTCTTCCTTTCCGCTTCCGCTCCTCGCGCCGCTCTTTCGAGGAGTACGCCATGAACGCCAACGACCGCTTCTTCGCGCGCGATGCGAAGGTGGATTCGGCCGCCGTCGCGCCGCTGCCGGCGTCGCGCAAGATCCACGTCGAGGGCTCGCGCCCCGACATCCGCGTGCCGATGCGCGAGATCTCGCAGACCGATACGCCGGCCTCCTTCGGTGCCGAGAAGAACCCGCCGCTCACGGTCTACGACACGTCCGGCCCCTACACCGATCCTTCGGTGCGCATCGACATCCGCAAGGGGCTCGCGCCGCTGCGGGCGGCGTGGATCGCCGAGCGCAACGACACCGAGGAGCTCGCCGGGCCCACGTCCGAGTACGGCCGCGCGCGCCTCGCCGACCCCGCCCTTTCCGGCATGCGCTTCGACCTCCATCGCAAGCCGCTCCGCGCGAAGACGGGCGGCCATCTCAGCGGCAACGTGACGCAGATGCACTACGCGCGCCGCGGCATCGTCACGCCCGAGATGGAGTTCGTCGCCATCCGCGAGAATCTGCTGCGCGAGGAGCTCGCGTCGCGCTTCCCCGAAGCCGTGCGCCGCCAGCACAAGGGGCAGAGCTTCGACGCCTCGATCCCGCAGGTGATCACGCCGCGGTTCGTCCGCGACGAGGTGGCGCGCGGCCGCGCGATCATCCCCAACAACATCAATCATCCCGAGACCGAGCCGATGATCATCGGCCGCAACTTCCTCGTGAAGATCAACGCGAACATCGGCAACTCCGCGGTGAGCTCGTCGATCGGCGAGGAAGTTGAGAAGATGACGTGGGCCATCCGCTGGGGCGGCGACACGGTGATGGACCTGTCGACGGGCAAGAACATCCACGAGACGCGCGAGTGGATCGTGCGCAACTCGCCGGTGCCGATCGGCACCGTGCCCATCTACCAGGCGCTGGAGAAGGTCGACGGCAAGGCCGAGGACCTCACGTGGGAGATCTTCCGAGACACGCTCGTCGAGCAGGCCGAGCAAGGCGTCGATTACTTCACGATCCACGCGGGCGTGCTGCTTCGCTACATCCCGCTCACCGCGAAGCGGATGACGGGCATCGTCTCGCGCGGCGGGTCGATCATGGCCAAGTGGTGCCTCGCGCACCACAAGGAGAGCTTCCTCTACACGCACTTCGAGGACATCTGTCAGATCATGAAGGCGTACGACGTCGCGTTCTCGCTGGGCGACGGCCTGCGCCCCGGGTCGATCCACGACGCCAACGACGAGGCGCAGATGGGCGAGCTCGCGACGCTCGGCGAGCTCACGCAGGTCGCGTGGAAGCACGACGTGCAGGTGATGATCGAGGGCCCCGGCCACGTCCCGATGCACATGATCAAGCACAACATGGACGAGCAGCTCCGCCTGTGCGGCGAGGCGCCCTTCTACACGCTGGGACCGCTCACCACCGACATCGCGCCCGGCTACGACCACATCACGAGCGCGATCGGCGCCGCGATGATCGGCTGGTACGGCACGGCGATGCTCTGCTACGTCACGCCGAAGGAGCACTTGGGCCTGCCCAACAAGGCCGACGTGAAGGACGGCATCATGGCGTACAAGCTGGCCGCGCACGCGGCCGATCTCGCCAAGGGCCACCCCGGCGCGCAGATGCGCGACAACGCGCTCTCGAAGGCGCGCTTCGAATTCCGCTGGGAAGACCAGTTCAACCTGGGACTCGATCCCGACAAGGCGCGCGAGTTCCACGACGAGACCTTGCCGCAGCACGGCGCCAAGCTCGCGCACTTCTGCTCGATGTGCGGCCCGCATTTCTGCTCGATGAAGATCACGCAGGACGTGCGCGAGTACGCGGCGAAGCAAGGGATCGCCGAAGGCGACGCTCTCGCCAAGGGCATGGAGGCGAAGGCAGTGGAATTCGTGAAGAAGGGCAGCGAGATCTACAGCAAGGCGTAGCGCCTTCTTCTACGGCGCCTCGGCGCGCAGCGGCGCAGGCATTCCACCGCAAACGTGCGAGCGTGTTCTCGGGACAGGCGCCAGCGGCCGGCGCCACGTCCGCGCCTTCTTGCAGGCGTTCAGCCCTTGTTGACGTCGACCTTGCGCTTCGCCATGTGATACAGGTAGGCCAGGAGATCGTCCAGGTCGCGGCTCGAGAGCGCATCGGCGCCGAAGGCGGGCATGCGCGAGTCGGGCCACGCACGCACCGCCTGCGGATTCCTGACCTGCTGGCGAAGGAAGTCCTCGCGCATGTACTCGGTGGGGCTGAACGGCACGTTGAGGTCGGGCCCCATGCGCGCGTCGCCCGCGAGGTTGAGCGTGTGGCACGGCAGGCAGTTGGCCGTGAAGACGTTGAAGCCGTGCCGGATGGGATCGTTGGCGCCCACGCTCGCGGCGGGCAGCAGCGCCGGGAATCGAACCGCGACCGGCGCGAGCGCCTCGACGCGCGACACGTTGTAGGGCCACTGCTCGGGCCACACCCGGCCCTTGTCGGTGCGCAGCCACACGAGGTAGAACGGCCCCGCCGTGCCCTTCGCGCCGGGCTTGAGCGCCGGCCACGGGGCGTTCGGCGGCTCGACGGCGAGGTATGCGCGCGGCGCGTCGTCGGCGGTGGCGAGGAGCGAGGCCGCCGGGATGGTCGCGACGAAGCCGTCGGTGGCAACGAAGCGCGCCGTCTCGTCGCGCGAGAGTCCCCCGAGCAGCGCCGACACGGGCACGGCCCGGTACGTCATCGGGCGCTTGTATGTCACGTCCTGCGGCACGGTGATGGTGGTGGCGGCAGGATGCGCGAGCAGCGCGTCGGTGGAGTACGACTGCGTGTGCCCGCCCGCGGTCACCGTGACCTCGGGGCCTGCGGCCTCGGCGGCGAGCGAAGCCGCGGCGAGGAGCGCCCCGCCCAGCCAGCGACGCGAGCTTCGCAGGAGCGTTGCCGCGGTCATCGTCACTCCTCCGGACCCGCGAGCCGCACGAGGTAGCCGCCCGACTTCTCGTCGCGCTCGAGCTCTAGGCTTCCGGCCTGCGCGGCGGCCTCGAGCATGCCGTTGAACGAGCGGAAGCCGTAGTAGCTCTCGTTGAAGCCCGGCTTGCGGCGCTTGAGCGCCTGCTTGACCATGGAGCCCCAGACCTTCTCCTCCGCGCCGCGCTCGGAGACGAGCGCGTCGAGCGTCTCGACGATGAGGTCGATGGCTTCCGCGCGGCGGTCGTCGTCGGTCTTCGGCGCCTTGGGCAGGTCCGTCGCGCCGTCGTGGGCCTTGGCGCCGCCCTGGGCCTCGCGGCGCGGCGGGCCGGCGCCTTCTTCTTCTCGCGCACGAGGTCGTCGTAGAAGATGAACTCGTCGCAGTTGGTGACGAGGAGGTCGGACGTCGAGTTCTTGACGCCCACGCCGATGACGACCTTGTCGTTCTCCCGGAGCTTCGACACGAGCGGCGAGAAGTCGGAATCGCCGCTGATGATGACGAACGTCTCGACGTGCGTCTTGGTGTAGCAGAGGTCGAGCGCGTCGACCACCATGCGGATGTCGGCGGAGTTCTTGCCGGACTGGCGCACGTGCGGGATCTCGATCAGCTCGAAGGAGGCCTCGTGCATGGGCGCCTTGAACGTCTTGTAGCGCTCCCAGTCGCAGTAGGCCTTCTTGACGACGATGCTGCCCTTGAGCAACAGGCGCTCCAGGACCTTGCCGATGTCGAACTTCTCGTAGTTGGCGTCGCGCACGCCGAGGGCGATGTTCTCGAAGTCGCAGAACAGCGCCATGCTGGTGACGTCGTTGTTGGCGGGCATGCCCGTATCCTCGCACGAAATCCCGGGGCGCAGCGGCGCCGTAACGGATCCTTACATCGCGGGAGCGAGCCCGCCGTCCGGCCGGCGCATTCGCCGCGCCGGTCGCGTCCTCCCGACCTCCTCTGCCATACTATTTCACCGCAGGCGGCCGCGCGCCGCTCGCCTTCGCCTGCGCTACACTCGTACGCGCCATGACACTGCCGCCGCTCTCACTTCTCGAAACACGCGTCCTCGGCGTGCTGGTCGAGAAGCAGCTCACGGTTCCCGACACCTATCCCCTGACCCTCAACGCGCTCGTGTCGGGCTGCAACCAGAAGACGAGCCGCGACCCCGTCATCGAGGCGAGCGAGGACGAGGTGCAGTCGGCGGTCGACCACCTGAAATCGCTTTCGCTCGTCGTGGAATCGAGCGGCGGGCGCGCGATGCGCTACGCGCAGAACGTCGCGCGCGTGCTGGGCGTTCCCGCGCAGGCGGTGGCGATCCTCACCGTGATCATGCTGCGCGGGCCGCAGACCGCCGGCGAGCTTCGCATCCATACCGAGCGCCTGCACCGCTTCTCCGACATCTCCGCCGTCGAGGGCTTCCTCGAGGAGCTCGCGGGGCGCGCCGACGGCGCGCTCGTCGTCGAGCTCGCGCGCCAGCCCGGCGCGCGCGAGACGCGCTGGGCGCACCTGCTCTCCGGCGCGCCCGCGGTCGCCGCGGCGGCAACGGCGGAGGCACCCGCTCCTCCGGATCGCGTGGCGGTAGGCGAGCTCGCCGCCCTTCGCGCAAGCGTCGCACAGCTTGCCGACGAGCTCGCCGGCGTTCGCCGCGACGTCGACGTGCTGCGCAGGGAGCTGGGGCTCCTGCCTTCCATACCAACTCCATAACGAAGAGAGGGATCGATGGACTTCAGCAACATGTACGAAACCGCCAAGCCCGTGGTGATCGCCTTCGCGCTCAAGGCGCTGGGCGCGGTCGTCCTCTACATCGTCGGCCGCTGGCTGATCGGCGTCGTCAACTCGATGCTGACGAAGGTCCTCGAGCGGCAGAAGATCGAGCCGACGATGATCCGGTACATCGGCAACACGATCAACGTCGCGCTGAACGTCCTGCTGGTCATCGGCATCCTGGGCTACTTCGGCGTCGAGACCACGTCGTTCGCCGCGCTGATTGCCGCACTCGGCATCGCCATCGGCGCCGCGTGGGGCGGGCTCCTGTCGAACTTCGCGGCGGGCGCGTTCATCCTCATGCTGAGGCCCTTCAAGGTCGGCGACTACGTGCTCGCCGGCGAGGTCGAGGGCACGGTGCGCGCGATCGGCCTCTTCACCACCGCCATCGACAGCCCCGACAACGTCATCACGATGGTGGGCAACGCCAAGGTGATGAACGGCACCATCAAGAATTTCTCGCACAATCCGTACCGTCGCGTCGACCTCACCGCGCAGCTCGATCACACCGTCGACCCGGCCGACGCCGTGCGCCGGCTGAAGGAGACCCTGCCGAAGATCGCGAACGTGATGACGGCGCCGTCGCCGGACGTCGAGATCCTGACGTTCAACGAGCGCGGGCCGGTGCTCGCGGTGCGGCCGTACGTCCATACCGACCATTACTGGCAGGTGTACTTCGATACCAATCGCACCATTCGGGAGACGTTCGGCGCCGCGGGGTATCCCGCCGCCGAGGCGCACGTGAGGTACCACCAAGCGTAGGAGGCTCCATGGGTTTGCTCGACAGTCTTCTCGGCAGCATGATGGGCGGCGGCCTTCCCGGAGGCCAGCAAGGCGCCGGCACCGGCGGAGGCATGGGCGGCTTGGGCGGCGCCGCAGGCGGCATGTCGGGCGCCGCCATCGCGGCGATCGTCCTCCAGCTCCTGCAGCAGAATGGCGGCCTGCAGGGGCTGTTGCGCTCGATGCAGCAAACGGGCTACGGCAACGAGGCGCAGTCGTGGATCGGCTCCGGCCAGAACATGCCCATCTCTCCCGACGCGCTGTCGCAGATCTTCGGGCAGGGCAACCTGCAGCAGATCGCGGGACAGCTCGGCATGTCGCACGAGGACGCGTCGAGCGCGCTCGCGCACGCGCTGCCGCAGGTCGTGAATCACATGACGCCGGACGGCGGCATTCCCGACGGCGACGACGACCTCGTGGCGCGCACGCTGCGCGAGCTGCAGGGACGCAGGTAGGGGAGCGTCTGCGAAGGGCGCCCGGCGGGGCGGCGAGGCCGGGCGGCAGATACTACCGCGAACTTGTGCGCGTATCTGCGGGACAGGACGCTAGTGGGCTGTAACGGAGGAATCGGAAGTGAGCGATAGCGATATGGCGCCGCTATTCGTGCCGAGGGCGAGGCGCCGTTGCGAAGCAATGGCCCATCCCCTCGACACCATCGCAAACGACGCAATCGGAACGAAGAGCAAGCCAGACACTTTCGATTCCTCCGTTACAGTCCACTAGAGCAGCCACTCGATAGGCAGCTCGCCGAGCGCTCGGATCATCGCGCGCTCCGTGGCGCTCGTCCCGGGCTCGACGTCGTGGACGACCGTCCCCGCGGACGTGCGCTCGATCCACTGCGGGCACGCGCCGTCCGGCGCCACGCGCGCCTCGTAAGCCGCGCCCGGGATCTCGCGGTCGAACACGCTCGACAGCCGCTGCGCGAGCGTCGGGCTGTCGATCACGAGCCCCATCTCCGTGTTGAGCTTCGCCGATCGCGGGTCGAAGTTGAACGAGCCCACGAAGACGCGCGAGTCGTCGACCTCGAATGTCTTCGCATGCAGGCCCACCGACGAGCCGGAGCCCTTCGCCTTCGGCGTCACGCGCGAAAGCGACGCGGTGGGCTTGAGCTCGTACAGCACCACCCCCGCGCGCAGGAGGTCGCAGCGGCGCTTCGCGTAGCCCGCGTGCACCGGCGCCACGTCGGTGGCGGCGAAGGAGTTGGTCAGCACGCGTACCTTCACGCCGCGCCGCGCGAGCGCCTCGAGCGCCGCGCTGCCCCCCTCGCCCGGCACGAAGTAGGGCGACACGAGGTCGAAGGATCGCGCGGGCGTGCCCAGCGCCGGAAGCAGCGACGAGAGCATGAGATGCTCCCGCGAGTCGCTCGCATCGAGCGTCTTCGCGGGGTCGTCGCTCACGAGCGTCGCGTCGGTCCACTCGAGATCGAGGCGACCCGCGAGGAGGTCCCGCACGATGCTCGTCGAGCGCACGGCATCGACGTACGCGCGAGCCTCGGGGTCGAGCGCACCCTTGCGAAGCTCGCGGCGAGCATCGCTGCATCGCCTTCGCCGGGCGCGCCGACGATGGCGGCGGCAGGATACGCCGACGCGCTGTTCCAGTACCGGTCGAACTCCTGCGCGATGCGCCGCACCACCGGTCCCACCGCGATCACGTCGAGGTCGCTGAACTCGACCCCGTCGCCGGCGCCGAAGTACTCGTCGCCGACGTTGCGCCCGCCGATGATCGCGGCGCTGCCGTCGGCCACGAGCGCCTTGTTGTGCATGCGCCGGTTGACGCGCGCGAAGTCCGTGACGAACGCGAGCGCGCGCAGGCTGCGCGGCAGGATCGGGTTGTACAGGCGCACCTCGACGTTGGGATGCGCGTCGAGCGCGGCGATCGTCGGGTCGAGGCCTTTCGTGTTGTTGTCGTCGAGCAGGATGCGCACGCGAACGCCGCGGTCCGCGGCCTTGATCACCGCTTCGTACAGCAGGAGCCCGGTGCTGTCGGCGTGCCAGATGTAGTACTGGAGGTCGAGCGATCTTTCCGCCGCCGCGGCGAGGAGCACGCGCGCCGCGAAAGCATCCTGCGGCACGTGCAGCGGATGGATGCCCGACTTGCCCGGGTGCGCCGCGATGCCGGCGGCAAGCGCGCCCGCGAGGCGCGTGCCCATTACGTCGGTGACGACGATTCTCGCGGCACTGACTCCTGCGGCAGCAGGCCATACGGGCATCATGACAGCGGCGCGAGCGCCGCGACGCCTCGCAAGGACGAGGCGGCTAGTCCTGCTTCCAGGGCAATCCCGCCATCTGCCATCCGTTGACGCGCTGGCCCTGCGCGTTCTTGTCGCCTTCGCGGCCTTCGACGATGTTGTACGCGGCGCGGTAGCCGTTCTGGCTCGCGAGCGCCGCGGCGTGATTCGAGCGCACCCCGGTCCGGCACAGGAACGCGACGGGCGCGTCCGGCGACGACGACGCCCGAAGCTCGTCCATAACTTTCGCGTAGTTGGGTTAGCGCCTGCCCGGGTAGTCACTCGATCGGCGCGCTGCCGGGCACGTACCCGATGAGCTCGCGCTCGGCGCGCGTGCGCGTGTCGACGATGCGTATGGCTCCCGCCTCGTGCAACGCCCAGGCCTCGGCCGGCATAAGGAGCCCGGCGTAAGGAACGCCCTTCTCCTTGGCTCGCGCCGCGGCGGCGGCGAATACGGCAGCAGGGTCGATGGACATCGTCGTGGCAAGCCTCCTCGACGACGATTCTAGCCCGACTCCGTATGCGACAATCGTTGCCGCTTCGTCCACGCCGCCGGCCGCACTCTTGGACCCTTCCTCCCCTGTTCTCGTCGCGCTCGTGCTGGGCGTCGTCGAGGGCCTCACCGAGTTCCTCCCCATCTCCTCAACCGGCCACCTCATCGTGGCCGGGTCGCTGCTGGGTTACGTGGGCGACGAGGCGAAGGTCTTCGAGATCGCGATCCAGTCGGGCGCGATGCTCGCCATCGTGTGGGAATACCGCGAGCGATTCCTGCGCGTGCTGGCCGGCGCGCTGCGCGAGCGCGCGGCGCAGCGCTTCATCGTCAACATCGCCATCGCTTTCATGCCCGCCGCCGTGCTGGGGCTCGCGCTCGGCAAGGCGATCAAGGCGAAGCTCTTCTCGCCCGTTCCCGTCGCGCTCGCGTTCATCGTGGGCGCGCTCGTGATCCTGTGGGTGGAACGGCGGCAGCGCGCGCGCAGCATCGCGCCGCGCGTCGCGGAGGTCGACGACATGACCCCCGCCGACGCGCTCAAGGTGGGCATCGCGCAGGCGTTCGCGCTCATTCCCGGGACGTCCCGGTCGGGCGCGACGATCATCGGCGGCATGCTGTTCGGCCTTTCGCGCAAGGCCGCCACCGAGTTCTCGTTCTTTCTCGCGGTGCCCACGCTCATCGCCGCGGGAGCCTATTCCGCGTGGAAGGACCGCGCGCTCCTCGCGCACGCCGATCCCGCGTTCTTCGCCGTGGGCTTCGTCGCGGCGTTCGTGTCGGCGCTCCTGTGCGTGCGCTGGCTCATCCGCTACGTCGCTCGCCACGACTTCGTGCCGTTCGCGTGGTATCGCATCGCCTTCGGCGCGGTGATCCTCGGCACGTCGTGGGCGGGCCTCGTTCGCTGGGACTGAAGCATCGCATCGCGCAGTAGAATGGACGGCTCTTCCGAACCGCTCAGCTAGCGAGGCACGCATGGCCCCCGATCACCTGGAACGCGCGACGCCCGCGCTCGCCGACCCGTCGCTCCTTCGCTCGCGCTGTTACGTCGGCGGCGAGTGGATCGACGCCGGCGACGGCCGCACGCAGGACGTCGTCAACCCGGCCACCGGCCGCGCGATCGGCGCCGTCGCGGAGGTGCGGCGGCGCCGAGACCGGCGCCATCGAGGCCGCGCGCCGCGTGGCCCGCCTGGCGCGACATGCTCGCGGCCGATCGCTACGCGATCGTGCGCAAAGTGGGGCGAGCTCATGCTCGCTACCTGGAAGACCTCGCGCTCATCCTCACCACCGAGCAGGGCAAGCCGCTCGCGGAAGCAGCCGCGGAGATCGCGATCGGTGCCGCGTACGTCGAGTGGTTCGCCGAGGAAGGCAAGCGCGTGTACGGCGACGTGATCCCGACCATCGGCAACGACCGGCGCCTCGTCGTCGTGAAGCAGCCGGTGGTGCGCCGCGATCCGCCGTGGAACTCCCGTGCTCAAGTGATCACGCGCAAGGTGGCGCCCGCGCTCGCCGCCGGCGCCGTGGTGATCAAGCCCGCCGAGGCCACGCCCTACTCCGCGCTCGCTCTGGCCGAGCTCGGCGCTCGCGCCGGCTTCCCGGCCGGCGTGCTCAACGTCGTGGTCGGACGCGCGGACGAGATCGGCCAGGAGATGTGCGCGAACCCCACGGTGCGCAAGCTCTCGTTCACCGGGTCCACGCAGGTGGGACGCCTCCTCATGAAGCAGGTCGCGCCCACGGTGAAGAAAATCTCGCTCGAGCTGGGCGGCAACGCGCCGTTCATCGTGTTCGACGACGCGGACCTCGACGCGGCCGCCGACGGCGCCATCGTGTCGAAGTTCCGCAACGCGGGGCAAACGTGCGTGTGCGCCAATCGCATCCTCGTGCAGGAGGGCGTGTACGACGCCTTCGCGGAGAGGCTCGCGGCGCGCGTGCGCAAGCTCGTGGTGGGCGAAGGCACGAAGGCCGGCGTCACGCAGGGCCCGCTCATCAACGCGAAGGCGCTCGCGAAGGTCGAGAGCCACGTCGCCGACGCGACCGCGCACGGCGCGAAGGTGGCGCTCGGAGGCAAGCGCAGCGAGCTCGGCGGCAACTTCTACGAGCCGACCGTGCTCGCGGGCGTCACGCGCGGGATGAAGATCTTCAGCGAGGAGACCTTCGGCCCCGTCGCGCCGCTCATCCGGTTCAAGGACGACGCCGAGGCCATCCGCCTCGCCAACGACAGCGAGTTCGGGCTCGCATCGTATTTCTACAGTCGCGACATCGGCCGATGCTGGCGCGCGGCGGAGGCGCTCGAGGCCGGCATGGTGGGCGTCAATACCGGCCTCATCACGACGCAGGTCGCGCCCTTCGGCGGCGTCAAGCAATCGGGACTCGGGCGCGAGGGCAGCAAGTACGGCATCGACGAGTTCGTGGTGAAGTATCTGCTTCGGCGGCGTGTAGGCGCGGCCAGCGCGCGCGGGCTACCAGCGGGGCGGCAGCTGCTGATGATCGTGACCTGCCGGTCCTCCACCCGCAGGTAGCCGCCGGCCACGAAGGTCCTTCATGAGCTTGCCGATCATGTCTCGCGACGCCCCGACGCGCTCGGCGATGTCCTGCTGCGTCAGTCGCTCCTGCACGACCTGCGCGCCTTCGTGCTCGACGGCCAGCGCGTTCAGGAGGCGCACGAGGCGCCCGTAGACGTCGGCGAGCGCGAGGCTCTCGACGTTCTCCGCTCGCGCGGCGATGAAGCGTGGATGAGGTGCTGCGCGAAGTCCGGGTTCTCCGCCAGGAAGTCGCGGAACTGCGCGCGATTGACGATGGCGCACGTCGTGGGCTCCATCGTGATGACGGACGCCGAGCGCGGCGATCCGTCGAGCGACATCTCGCCCACGTACTCGCCCGCGCCATGGAAATTGATGACCACCTCGCGCCCCGCCGCGTTGCTCGCGTACACCTTCACGCGGCCCGAGAGAAGGATATAGAGCGAGTCGCCGACGTCGCCCTCGGCAATGAGCACGGTGTTCTTGGGAAACGCGCGCACCACGCCCGACGCCGCGATGGCATGGAGGACGCCGCCATCGAGCGGCAGGCTGGAAGGAGAGGCAGGCTGCGACACGGGAAGGCCCTACGCGAATGCACTCGCGGGCAATGCTAGCACGGGCCTACGAGTACTTCCGGACGTCGTCGATCACTTTTCCGTCGTTGGGAAGCTCGCCCGGCGCCTTGAACGCGACGTCGCCGCGCAGCTTCGTGACCTCGCGGATCGACGCGACGATGGCGTCGGCGTGAGACGAGGCGTTGGCGGCGACCTCCACGACGAGCGTCATGCGATCGTTGCCTTCGGGGTTGTCGACGACGAGGCGCGCCTTCGCGATCTCCGGGTGGCGGCGCACGATCGCCGCGACTTGCGACGGATGGACGAACATGCCCTTGACCTTCGTCGTCTGGTCCGCGCGGCCCATCCAGCCCTTGATGCGCATGTTGGTGCGGCCGCACGGCGAAGGTCCAGGCAGCAGCGCGGACAGGTCGCCGGTGCCGAAGCGCACGAGCGGGTAGTCCGCGTTGAAGAGCGTGGTCACGACCACCTCGCCGACCTCGCCTGGAGCGGCAGGGTCGCCGGTGCCGGGCCGCACGATCTCGACCAGCACCCCCTCGTCGACGACGAGGCCCTCGCGCGCCGGCGTCTCGTAGGCGATGCATCCCAGGTCGGCGCTCGCGTAGGCCTGGTACGCCCCGATGCCTCGCGCGATCCACGCGTCGCGAAGGCTCGGCGGAAACCTCGCCCGACACCAGCGCCTTCGCGAGGAGGCCGGCAGCGCGACGCCCTGCTCGTCGGCTTCTCGAGATGATCTTGAGGAACGACGGCGTGCCGACGATGCCCCTGCGCGCCGAGATCCAGGAGCGCCTGGACCTGCAGCTCGGTCTGGCCCGTCCCGCCGGGAACACCGTGCGGCCAGGAACATGCGCGGCGCAGTCCACCATCGATCCCGCGGGCGTGAGGTGATACGAGAAGCAGTTGTGGACGAGCTCGCCGCGGCGGAACCCGGCGGCGAACGTTGCCCGCGCGAGCCGCCAGTAGTCGGGCCGCGATCCCTCCGGCTCGTACAGCGGGCCCGCGGCCCGATGGAAGACGCGCCGCGCCTCGCCCCGCCGTGGCCGCGAGCCCCCCGAAAGGGCGCCGCGCCTTCTGGAGGTCGAGGAGCTCGGACTTGCGCGTGACGGGCAGTCGCGCGAGCGTGTCCCGCGACGTGATGTCGCGCGGGTCGACGCCGCTTGCGCGCTGCGCGAACGCGGGCGCGCAGGCCAGCGCATGCGCGACCTGCGCGCGGACCCCCAGCAGGCTCGTCGCGCTCGCGCAACTCGGGGTCGCGCGTCTCGAGCGTGTCGAAGTGCTGGTTCATGATGATCCTGGTCGATCCGGTTTCGCGCGGCCCGCGGCGATCGCGTCGCGTGCCCGCTTCGTGAGACAGCGTATCCTGAGCGCGTGCGGTGCGCGACTCGCCGCGCGCGCCTGGGCGTCGGTCAGCGCGCCGTCGTCGTTCACCTTCACCCAGTGCGCGCGGGCGAGGTAAGGCCGCCAGGACGATGCCCTTCGTCCGTGAGCTCGAGGAAGCGCGACGGCTCACCGCAGATCCCCGCCTTCCTGCCTTCGACGAGGAAGACGCGAACATCTTCCGCCGACGCGTAGCCTCGTCAAACCGCCAATCCACGGTGCGCCGGAAGCGTACAGAACTTGCGCAGCGCGTCGAGTTAGCGGGCCCATCTGTACCGCGGGTTGAGCCCGCGCGTAAATTCACGGCAACCAGCGCTTGCGCCGCCGGTAGTGCTTCACGCGGAAGCTCTTGCGGCCGGTCGACGACAGGCCCAGGTAGAACTCCTTCACGTCGTCGTTCGAGGCAAGATGGGCGGCCTCGCCGTCCATCACGACGCGGCCGTTCTCGAGGATGTAGCCGTAATCCGCGTAGCGCAGCGCGACGCTCGTGTTCTGCTCGGCCAGCAGGAACGACACGCGCTCCTTCGCGTTCAGGTCGCGGACGATCTCGAAGATCTCCTCGACGATCTGCGGCGCGAGGCCCATCGACGGCTCGTCGAGGAGGATCATCGACGGCTGCGCCATCAACGCGCGCCCCACCGCGGTCATCTGCTGCTCGCCGCCGGACGTGTAGCCCGACTGGCTCGACCGCCGCTGCTTGAGGCGGGGGAAATAGTGGTAGACGCGCTCGAGCGCCTTCGCGATCTCGGCGCGGGACACATTGCGCGTGTACGCCCCCGTGAGGAGATTCTCCTCGACGGTCAGGTGCGCGAAGCAGTGACGCCCCTCCATCACCTGGCACACGCCCATGCGCACGAGGTCGTTGGTCGTGAGGCGGTCGACGCGCTCGCCCTTGAACTCGATGGTGCCCTTGGTGACGTCGCCGCGCTCGGCCTTGAGGAGGTTCGAGATGGCCTTGAGGGTGGTGCTCTTGCCGGCGCCGTTGGCGCCGAGGAGGGCGACGACGCGGCCCTCGGGCACTTCCAGCGACACGCCCTTCAGCACGAGGATGACGTGGTCGTAGATCACCTCGATGTTGTTCACCGAGAGATAGCGATTGGCGGCGGTCGGCACGGCAGGCTGCATGTCGAATGGCCCTTCGCCTCCCTCCTCGCGCATGCGGCGGAAGGAGGGAGGCTGCGAGGGTGCTTTCTCCTAGTTTTCCTTCGAGCAGTCGCGCGGCGTGATCTTCTTCTCGGCCGCGTACTTCGTGGCGGCCTCGTCGACCATCTTGCGCACCATCGCGCGATCACCCGCCATGAACGGCGTCACCTGCTTGAAGCCGTTGCCCGTCCACATCTGGAACTTCACCATGCCCGAGCCTTCGTGGTCGGCGCAGCTCGTCTTGATCGACGGGAAGAGCCCGCCGGCGCCGAGCTCCTTGATGCGCGCGTCGGTGAGGTTGATGTGCTCGAGCGCCCAGCGAAGCTGGTCGGGCGTCACCACCTTGCCCTTGCCGTACTTCTCCTGCGCGACGCGAAGCGCCTCGACGAGGATCATCCCGTAGACGACGCCGCGCGTGTACATCACGTTGCCGAGCCGCGACGGATCTTCGAGGTTGCCCTTGTTCGCGCCGTAGACCTTCTTCTTGATCTCCTGCATCACGGGGAAGTCGGTGCCAGTGGCGGTGAACGACGCGCTGATGTAGCCCTTCGACGCGTCGCCCGCGGGAATCACGTCCTCCTCCGAGCCCGCCCACCACACGCCGAGCAGCTTGTCGCGCGGGAAGCCGGTCTTCGCGGCCGTCTTGAGCGCCACGGTGCTCATCACGCCGTACGTCCACATGATCACGTAGTCGGGCTTCGCCTGGCGGATCTGCAACCACTGCGATTCCTGCGTCTGGCCAGGCACCGGTACCGGGATCTTGAGCGTCTCGAAGCCGTGCTTGGCCGCGAGCGCGTCGAGCACGGGGATGGGCTCCTTGCCGAACGCCGAGTCGTGGTAGAGGAACGCGATCTTCTTGCCCTTGAGCTTGTCGACCGAGCCTTCCTTCTGCCCGAAGTAGGCGATCATCGCGGCCATCTGGTCCCAGTACGTCGTGCCGAGCGGGAACACCCACGGGAACACGCGGCCGTCGGCGGCAATGGCGAGGCCGTAGCCGAACGTCGTCATCGGGATCTTGTCGGTCGCCACGCGCTCGAAGAGGCCGTAAGCGATGCCCGTCGCGAGCGGCTCGACGGTGGTGCCGCCGCCGTTCTTCTTCTTGAGGCGCTCGTAGCACTCCACGCCCTTGGACGGGTTGTACTCCGTCTCGCACTCCTCCCACAGGAGCTTCACGCCGTTGACGCCGCCGTTCATGTTGACGAGCGTCCAGTAGTCGATCGCGCCGCCGTAGTACCCCGACCCGCCCGCCGCGGAGGGGCCCGTGCGATACGACAGCACCGGCAGGTACTGCTGGTCCTGCGCGCCTGCGAACGTCGCCGCGCCGAGAAGCGCCGCGCCCAGGAGCGCACTCTTGATTGCCTTCATTCCATCCTCCTTAGTAAACGGAACCCAACTTCGCGTGCACCATGCTCGTCCTCGAGCGCTCTTTCCACGAAAGGCGCCGGGCCGTCCCAGGCCTTTCGTCACTTACCGAACTTCCGGCGAAAAGCAGGTTCGTACGCTTCTCCATTTCAATGGGGAAACGGCCACAAGCGCAGCTTCTCCTTCGCTATCTGCCATAGCCGCGCGAGCCCGTGCGGCTCCGCGATCAGGAAGAAGATGATGAGCCCGCCGAACACCATGAGCTCCAGGTTGCTGATCGTGCTCTCGGCGATGTGGAGCCCCAGCACGCTGTCGAGGAAGCGGACCGTCGTCGACAGCAGCACCGGCATGAGGGTCACGAACGCCGCGCCCAGGAACGAGCCCAGGATCGTGCCCACGCCGCCGATGATGACCATGAACAGGATTCGGAACGAGAGGTCGAGGTTGAACGCCTCCGGCTCGACCGTGCCCAGGTAGGCGTACGCGAAGAGCGCGCCCGCGACGCCGCAGTAGAACGAGCTGACCGCGAACGCGAGGAGCTTCGCGCGCATGAGCCTGATGCCGATCACCTCCGCCGCCACGTCCATGTCGCGGACCGCCATCCACGAGCGGCCGACGTTGCCGCGCGCGAGATTCTTGGCCGCGAGCGCCAGCACGCACACGATCGACAGCACGAGGAGGTACTTGGCCGTGGGCGTCGTGAACGCGTAGCCCAGGATCACCACCTGCTGCGCGGTGATCACGCCGGAGGTCGAGTAGTTGGTGATCCAGCCGACGCGCGTCAAGAACCACACGATGAAGAACTGCGCCGCGAGCGTCGCGACCGCGAGGTAGAGCCCGCGAATGCGAAGGCTCGGCAGCCCGAACAGCATGCCCACGAGCGCGGCGACGACGCCGCTCAGCGCGAACGCGACGAGTATCGGGATGCCCGGCACGCGAAGGACGAAGTTGTACGTCGCGAACGCGCCCACCGCCATGAACGCCGCCGTGCCGAGCGAGAGCTGGCCCGCGTACCCCGTCAGGATGTTGAGGCCGATCGCCGCCAGCGAGAGGATGAGGAACGGGATCAGGATGCCGGTGAACATGTACGGCGTGGCCACGAACGGCACCACGACGAACGCCGCCAGGAGGATCATCGCGAGCGCGATCCTGTCCTGGCGGATGGGGAAGATCGCCGCGTCCTTCTCGTACGACGTCTTGAACTGGCCGGCTTCGCGGTAGAGCATCGCTAGTTTCCTGTCCCGCGAATGCCGAAGCAAGAGGAGCGAAGGGCATTTCTCGCGAGGCGAGGCGCGAGGCCGATGCCGT
>JBGAIS010000312.1:0-3040 GCA_044225355.1 Casimicrobiaceae bacterium
GGCATGATCGACGCGTCGGCCACCCGCAGGCCCGCGACGCCATGCACGCGAAGGCGCGCGTCGACCACGCTCGCGGGGTCGCTCGCCGGCCCCATCCGGCACGTGCCGACGGGATGGAAGATCGTGGTGCCGATGTCCCCGGCGGCGCGCGCGAGCTCCTCGTCCGTCGTGAGCATCGGGCCCGGCAGCATCTCGTCGGGTCGATAGCGCGCGAGCGCCGGCGCGCCGACGATGCGCCGCGTCATGCGCAGCGACGCCGCCGCGACGCGGCGATCCTCCGCCGTCGAGAGGTAGGTGGGCGCGATGACCGGCGGCGTCGCCGCATCCGGCCCGGCGACGTGCACCGTGCCGCGCGACGTGGGCCGCAGGTTGCAGACGCTCGCGGTGAACGCATCGAAGGCGTGCAGGGGATCGCCGAACTTGGGCAGCGACAGCGGCTGCACGTGATACTCGATGTCGGGGCGCTCGACGTCGGGCGACGAGCGAGCGAAGACGCCGAGCTGCGACGGCGCCATGCTCATCGGACCCGTCCGCCGCCATGCGTACTCGGCCGCGATGCGGAGCTTGCCGCCCAGGGTCCGCGCCCGCGTGTTGAGCGTGCGCGTCTCGCTGACCTGGTACACCGAGCGGAGCTGCAGGTGATCCTGCAGGTTCTCGCCCACGCCGGGAAGCGCGTGCTCGACCGCGATGCCGCAGGCGCGCAGGACCTGCGGCGCGCCGATGCCGGAGACCTCGAGGAGCTGCGGCGAGCCGACGGCTCCCGCGGCGAGGATCACCTCCTCTTCCGCCTGCACGGCGTGCGTGGCGCCGCCGCGCCGGTACACGAGGCCGGTGCAGCGGCCGCCTGCGAGCGTGAGCTGCTCGACGTGCGCGCCGGTGAGCACCACGAGGTTCTGCGCGACGCGACCGGCCGCAGGAGCGTTTTCGACGCGTTCCAGCGGAATCCCGCGCGCTGGTTGACCTCGAAGTAGTCGACGCCGAAGTTGTCGCCGGTGTTGAAGTCGCGCGTCCGCGGAATGCCGGACTGCACGCACGCCTCGATGAACGACTCGAGAATTTCCCAGCGCAGGCGCTGCGCCTCGACGCGCCACTCGCCGCCTTCACCGTGGAACTCGCTTCCCCCGCGATAGTGATCCTCGCTGCGCCTGAAGAGAGGCAGCACCGCCTCCCAGCTCCACGCGTCGTCGCCCGCGTGCCTCGCCCAGCCGTCGTAATCCTCGCGCTGGCCGCGCATGTAGATCATGCCGTTGATCGACGACGAGCCTCCGAGGACGCGCCCGCGCGGATAGAGGAGCGATCGGCCGTTGAGCTCAGGCTCGCCGCGCGTCCGGTAGCGCCAGTCCGTGCGCGGATTGCCGATGCAGTACAGGTACCCGATCGGGATGTGGATCCAGTGATAGTTGTCGCGGCCGCCGGCCTCGACCAGCAGCACGCGCGTCGCGGGATCGGCGGACAGGCGATTGGCCAGCACGCATCCGGCAGTGCCGGCGCCGACCACGATGTAGTCGTAGCGTCCGGGGGCGCCTTCAAAACCACCCCTTGCGGCCTTGCCACAGCGCGACATGCGCCCCGGTAGGGTCCTGGATCACGCACATCGAGCCCACGAAGCCGACCTTCGTCACGGGATGCACCACCGTGCCGCCCAGCCCGACCGCCCGGGCGCACGCGGCATCGATGTCGTCCACGCCGACGTAGGCGAGCCAGTGCGGCGGCGTCGAGGGCTCGGGGTTTTTCATCATTCCCCCGCCCGTCCCCTCGCCCACCTTGATGAGCGAAGGGATTCCTGGGCGTCGGCAGGTCCAGGAGTTCCAGCCGAACAACCGGCCAGAAATCCTCGCCTTCGCGAGGTCCCCGGTGTGCAGCACCACGTGCACGAACGGATTGGGCATGGAAGGCGGGGCCGGCGACTCGCCGAAGCGGGGAAGACGATTGCAATGGTAGCCCACCCGCTACCCGCGACCGAGCCGCCTGTGCAATGATGCCGCCCATGCGCGTCCTCCCGACCCTATTCGCGGCGACGCTCGCGGCGTGCGCGGCGACGCCCGCGAAAATGCCCGTCGCCGACCTTGCGAAGCAGGTGTCCGATACCGAGCGCGCGTTCGCGAAGACCATGGCCGACCGCGATCACGCGGCGTTCGCGAGCTTCCTCTCCGACGAGGCCGTCTTCTTCACCGGCCCCACCCCCCTGCGCGGCAAGGCGCAGGTCGCGGCAGGTTGGAAGCGCTTCTACGAGCGGCCGCAGGCACCCTTCTCGTGGTCGCCCGACGTGGTCGAGGTCCTCGATTCCGGCACCCTCGCGCTGAGCTCGGGGCCCGTGTTCGATCCATCCGGCAGGAAGATCGCCACGTTCACGTCGATCTGGCGGCAGGAATCGCCCGGCGTCTGGCGTATCGTGTTCGACAAGGGCAACCCGGAGTGCGATTGCCCGAAGTAGCAGCACCCACCCCAAGGAGGAAGCATGGCGAAGAAATCGGCAAGCGATGGCGTCTATCGCGTCACCGAAGTGATCGGCAGCAGCACGGTCTCGTGGGAGGACGCGGCCAAGAACGCGGTGACGGCGGCAGCGAAGACGCTGCGCGACCTGCGCATCGCGGAGATCTCGAAGCTCGACATGAAGGTCGAGGACGGCAAGGTGGTGGCTTACCGCGCCCGCATCATGCTCTCGTTCAAGTACGACGGCTGAGCAAGGCGAATATTCGCCATTGACGGCCTTCCGGCGCGGCGCCTACCTTCACCGCAAGGGATAGCACGAAGGAGGAAGGCGCCATGCCGGACAACATCTGGTGGCACGAGCCGTCGATGCGCGACGCAGGCGCGGTGCCGTCGATCCTCGCGATCGGCGACTCGTGGTTCTGGTATCCCCTTCCCGGGGGCTCCCTCGCGTCGAGCCTCGCCACCCTCCTCGCGCCGCACCAGCACGTGCTGCTCGGCTTCGGCAACAACGGCGCCGAGGCGTTCGACTACGTCCACGGCGTGTATGCGTCGGGCATCGCCCACGCGCTGTCGCGCTACGGCTCGTCGCTGTCCGCGGTATTCGTGT
>JBGAIS010000098.1:0-16448 GCA_044225355.1 Casimicrobiaceae bacterium
GCCGTCGGCGAGCAGGCGCAGGATCTCGCGCTGCCGTGTCGTCAATGGCTCCGCGTTGTCCCGCGCACGTCCCCTGGTGGCCTGGAAGACCTCGCCCGCCATCGCGGGGCTGACGAACGTGCCGCCCTCGAGCGCGACACGCACCGCTTGCACGAGCTCCTCAGGCGCCGCGTGCTTGAGGACGTAGCCCGCGGCCCCGGCCTCGAGCGCGAGGAGCGCATAGTCGGCCTCGCGGTGCATGGTGAGGAACACCACGGGAACATCGATGTCCTCCTGCCTCAGCGCCTCGAGCGCCTCGATGCCGTTGCGCACCGGCATGCCGATGTCCGCGACGATCGCATCGAGGCGCATCGTCCTCGCGGCGTCGACCATCTTCTGCCCGTCCTCGACGACGCCCACGAGCTCGAACTCGGCGGCGAGGATGCCTTTCAGGCCCTCCGCGACGATGCGATGGTCGTCGGCGAGCAGTATGCGCGGTCGCGTCATGCGGCCTCCTTCAGCGGAACCCAGGCGACGACCGACGTGCCGTGGTCGCGCCGGGTCACGATCTCGATGCGCCCGCCCACGAGATGCACGCGCTCCTGCATGCTCACGAGGCCCAGGCTGGTCCGGGGGGCGCTGCCCCGGGCGTCGAAGCCCGCGCCGTCGTCACGCACGGCGAGCGCGAGGCCGCCGTGCTTCATCTCGAGCGAGACATCCACGCTCGTCGCGCTGGCGTGACGCACGACGTTGCGCAGCGCCTCCTGCGCCACGCGGAACAGGCACAACGACGTGCCGGCCGGCACCTTCCTCGGAATAGACTGCGATTCGAAGCCGACGCGCAGCGGCTCCTCGCGCGCGACGCGATTGCACTCCGCGCGCAACGCCGCCACGAGCCCCAGGTCCTCGATCATCGACGGGTGGAGGCGATACGAAAGCGCGTGCACGTCCTCGCTCAGCTTGGCCAGGCGCTCCCGGATGCCCTCCAGCGCGGTGCCGCTCGGCGAGCCCGCGGCGCTGCCTTGCGCCTTCGCCGCATCGATGGCGAGTGCGGCGAGGCGCTGGGTCACGTCGTCGTGCATCTCGCGCGCGAGTCGTCGCCGCTCGTCCTCCTGGGCGGTGAGGATGCGGCCTCCCAGGTGCGCGGCCTCGCGCTCAGCGCGCCTGCGGCGCACGCGCTGCACCAGCAACGCCATGATGAGCAGCGCCTGCATCGCGATGGCCGTGGCGGTCGCCACCACCGCCGTCCGGTGCTCCTCCCAGATCGACGGCGGCGTGAAGCGAACTTCGCTGCCGGGAGGAAGGCGGGAAGCGGGGATGTCCCAGCGTGCGAGCTCGCGCGAATCGTACACGGGCGCGGCGAACTCGACGATCTCGAGCCCCGAGCCTGCGGGGGCGGATCCGCCCAGTGCGCGAAGGGTGGCCGAGGCGATGTACTCGCCGCTTTTGCGCTGCGACGTGTACGGCCCGCCCACGACCCCCTTGCCGAGCTCGCTTTCGTAGAGGCCGAAGATCGGGGCGCTGGTCGCTGCACGCAGGCTCGCGAGCGCCTCCTGGCGCTCGTGCGGGATGCCGGCCGCGTCGAGGATGAAGAGGCCGTAGAGCACGGCGGAATGCGGCGGCAGGCTCGCGACGCGCTCCTGCATCTGCGCAAGCGACAGGTCATTGAGCCACTCGAACTTCACGCGGTCCGCGAAAGGCGCCGTCTCGCGCTTCAGCTCGGCTTGCCAGAAGCGCTCGAGCTCCGATGCGCCTCCCACGACGGCGATCGTCCGGGTCGTGGGCAAGAGCTGGAGGATATTCTCGACGAGCCTGGGGAGCTCGACCCTCCCGGCCACGACCGCATCGCCCGGCAGCAGGACGTAATTGCCGCGAAGGAGCCGCTCGTCGAGCGCACCCATCACCATCGGCACGCGCCCGAAGAGCTCCTCGCGATGGCCAAGATAGAACCGCGCGGCCGGCGGCCCGATGGTCACCACGACATCCGGCGGCGAGCTCTCGAAGCGCGCGCGCAGGTACTCGACGAAGACGCGCTCCTCCTTCTCGTTGACCGCGCGACCGTAGTCGAGGTTCGCCTCGACGAACGTGATCGGCTGCGTGAAGCGCCGCGCGAGATCGGTGCGAAACGTAGACGCGATCGCATCGTAGGGTGCGAAGTCGCGGCCGAACGAATGGAGGATCAGCACCCGCTTGGGACCGGCCGCCTCCGCCGGGAGCGCGATGAGAAGCACGGCCAGCGCCCAGGCAAGGACCGAGACAGGTCGAAGGGTAAGCAAGGGTTGTGCTGCCTGTCTCTCGGGGCTTCGGGCTCGCGACATCTTGCCTTCAACGGCGCCTGCCAACAAGCCGGCGACGATTCCCGGGGCCGACCGGGTAGAATCCCGCCCAGCAGGTGTCCGCCGCGATCTTCTTTCGCGGCGGGTGAAACGGGAATGCGGTGCCGCGTGGATGCCTCCTCGCGAAAGCCGCAGCTGCCCCCGCAACGGTAAGGCCCATTCAGGGCCGCTTGACGACGCCACTGTCGCGCACGCGACGGGAAGGCAAAGCGGTCCGCAAGGCCAAGCCCGGAGACCGGCCTGCGACAAGCCCCTGCGTTCCATGCAGGGAAGCCAGGCACGGCGCGGGCGGCGTTGCGCATGACGTGGGTGCACCGTCGTCGACCTCGCGCCCGCTCGTGCCCGACTCTCTCGCGCTTCGCAAAGCACTGCCTCGCGGGGACGCGCGGCATCACGCGGAGAGTATCGATGAAGAACCAAGGTCATCCTGAAAGACAGAGGAGGCGCGCACGGACGCTCGCGCTGCACGCGGCAACGCTCGCCGCCCTCGCAGCGGGCACCTCGAGCGCGCAGACGGCGCGGCCGCCCGCGACCAGCGCGACGCTGGATCCCGTCGTGGTCACCGCAACGAGGACGGCGCAGCCCATCAGCGACATCCTGGCCGACCTCACGGTGATCCAGGCCGACGAGATCGTGCGCAGCGGCGTGCAGAGCCTGCCGCAATTGCTGCAGCGCCAGCCGGGCGTGGAAGTGACGATCAACGGCGGGCCGGGTGCTACGTCCGGCGCCTTCCTGCGCGGCGCCAACGCGGGGCAGACGCTCGTGCTCATCGACGGCCTGCGCGTCGGCTCGTCGTCCACGGGCGCGACGTCGCTCGAGGCCATTCCCCTCGACCAGATCGATCGCGTCGAGATCCTGCGCGGTCCCGCGTCCAGCCTCTACGGCGCGGACGCGATCGGCGGCGTGATCCAGGTGTTCACGAAGCGCGCTCAAGGCGAAACGTGGGGCGGCAGCGCGAGCGCGGGCTATGGCACGTACGACACGTGGAACGCGAATGCCACGCTGCGCGGCTCGCTCGGCCCGCTGCAGTTCTCCGTGACGGGCGGCGGCACGCGAAGCACGGGCTTCAACGCCATCGTCAACCCCGACAACTTCAGCTACAACCCGGACCGCGACGGATACTCGACGCAGAACGTCGGCGCCAACGTCGTGCTGCCGTGGATGCCGGGCCAGGAGCTCGCGGTCCAGTACTTCAACAACCGCCTCAACAACCAGGCCGACGGCGGCCCCGACTTCGACGACCGCACGGTGACGACGCTCGAGGCGTGGTCGGTCATCAGCCGCAACAAGGTCAACGCGAGCTGGCTGTCGACGCTGACGATAGGCGCGGGCTCGGACGACTCGGTCTCGCAATCGGCGTTCGGGGACTCGCCGTTCAAGACGACGCAGCACCAGTACACGTGGCAGAACGACTTCACGCTGCCCGTCGGAACGCTCTCGGCGAGCCTCGAGCGCCGCGAGGAGCGCCTCGCCACCGACGCCGCGTTCGCGGTCACGTCGCGCAACACGAACTCCGTCACCGGCGTGTACCAGGTGCGCCATGGCGACTGGGCGGCGCAGGGCAACCTTCGCTACGACGACTCGAGCCAGTACGGCGACAAGACCACCGGGGGCATCGCGATCGGCTACAAGCTCTCGCCCGCGTGGCGCGTGACCGCGGGCTACAGCACCGGCTTCAAGGCACCCAGCTTCAACGACCTCTACTACCCCGGCTTCTCGAATCCGAATCTCGTGCCGGAGGAATCGGAGAACGTCGAGGCCGGCGTCTACTGGACGAGCTCGTACGCCGGCGTCCGCTGGGAGGCTCGCGCCGTGGCGTATCACAACCGCGTGAAGGACCTGATCGTCTTCGGCTGCGACGCCGACTTCAACTGCCGCCCGGACAACGTGAACCGCGCGACGCTCGAAGGCGTGACGCTCGGCATCGACGCGACGTGGCGCGATACGCACATCGTCGGGTCGCTCGACCTGCAGGACCCGCAGAACGACGCGAACGGCAACCTGCTGCCGAGGCGCGCGCGTCAGCACGGGGCGCTGCAGGTGCTCCAGCAAGCGGGGCCGGTGCAGGTGGGCGTCGAGTACGTCGCCTCGTCCTTGCGCTACGACGACGCGGCCAACCTCGTGAGGCTCGGGGGCTACGGCATCGTGAACATGACGCTCGAGTGGCCGTTCGCGAAGAGCTGGAGCCTCCTCGTGCGCGGGAACAACGTCTTCGACAAGAACTACGAGCTCGCGGCCGACTACTCGACCGGCGGGGCCACGGTGTTCGCGGGCGTGAAGTGGCAGCCGTGAAGCGCGCGGGCAGCGAGCCCCCGCGCGCCCGCTAGCCGCGCGCCTGCATGAGCGCGGTCGGCGTGTTGCCGAGCGCGCGGCGGAACATCTTGGTGAACGCGCTGGGGCCGGCGTAGCCCAGCTCCAGCGCGACTTGGGTGACCGAGCGGCCCAGGTCGAGGAGCGCGAACGCCTTCTGCAGGCGCGCCTGCTGCTGCCATCGCCCGAAGGTGAGGCCGGTCTCGCGCGGGAAGAGGCGGATGACGCTGCGCTCGCTCAAGCCCACGCGCGCGCCCAGCTCCGCGATGGAGACCGTCTCGGAAAGCCGGGCGAGCAGCATCTCGCACAGCCGCGCGAGCCGCGCGTCGCCCGGCATGCGCAGCTCCAGCGGCTCGGGACGCAGCGCCGCGATCTCGTCCACGATGAGCTTCATGACGCGGCCGTCACGGCCCTGCTCGTCGTAAAGCGGCGGAATCTCCATCGCGCGCACGATGAGCTCGCGCAGCAGCGCCGTCACGAACAGCACGCGACACACTCTCGGCGTGCCGCGCACGCGACGCACGTCGAAGTACAGGCTGCGCATCTCGACCGGGACGTCCATGTGGACCGCGTGCTCGACCCCGCTCGGCATCCACAGCGCGTGGCTCGCGGGCACCGTCCACACCGAGCCCGCGGCGCGCACCGTCATCACGCCGTGCAAGCCGTAGATGAGCTGCGCGCGCGGATGATGGTGCGGGGGGATGTCGTGGCCCGCGGGATACGAATTCGCGAGCGCGGCGACCGGCCGCGGCACGCGATTGGCCGTCGCGACGTCGGCGTTCGCGCTGGGCGGGCGGCGCAACGATGGCGGTTTTGGACGCATACGTGGCATTTTACGGCGAGACGGCCACGCCGGCACGGCGGATCATCCGGCCCATGCACAAGCCCTCGACCACCCTCCTCCTCAACGTCGGTCACGCGATCGACCACATGTTCCTCCTGATCTTCGCCACGGCCGTGACGACGATCGCGCGCGAATTCGGCCTCACGCGCTGGGAGGACCTCATGCCCTACAGCGCCGCCGCGTTCTTCTGCTTCGGCATCGGCGCGCTGCCGGCGGGCAAGCTCGGCGACCACTGGGGCCGGCGGTCGATGATGATCCTCTTCTTCCTGGGCATGGGCGCGTCGGCGCTCGTCGTGAGCACCGTGCGCTCACCGCTCGAGCTCGCCCTCGCCCTGGCCGTCCTCGGCTGCTTCGCGTCCATCTACCATCCCGTGGGCATCCCCATGCTCCTGCAGGGCGCGCAGCGGCCCGGCTGGGTGATCGGCGTGAACGGCTTCTCGGGCAACTTGGGCGTGGCGCTCGCCGCGGTCGTCACGGGCTTCCTCGTGAAGGAGCTCGGATGGCGCATGGCGTTTGCCATCCCCGGAGTGATCAGCCTCGCGTGCGGCATCGCGTTCTGGATGACGTCGAAGGAGGAGACGACGCCTCCCGCCAAGCGCAAGGCCACGCAGGTGGAGCTGCCGCGCGCGCTGCTCTCCCGCGTCTTCCTCGTGATGACGCTCGCGGCGACCAGCGCGAGCCTGCTCTTCAATTTCTCCACCAACGGCAACTACGAGCTCCTGCACGAGCGCCTGTCGGCCATCTCGCGCGACCCTGCGCAGCTCGGCGTGCTGCTCGGCGCCGTTTACGCCGTCGCCTCGCTCGCGCAGCTCGTCGTCGGCAAGCTCCTCGATCGCTTCGAGCTCAAGTCGTTCTACCTCGTCGTGCTGGCACTCCAGGTGCCGTTCCTCGCGCTCGCCGCGCACGCCGACGGGTGGGCGCTTTACCTGCTGCAGCTCCTGTTCATGATCGCGATCTTCGGCGCCATTCCCTTCACCGACGCGATGATCGTGCGCTACGTGGACGATCGCATGCGCTCGCGCGTGGCGGGGATGCGGCTCGCCGTCGCGCTGGGCGCGAGCTCCCTCGCGGTGTGGCTCCTCGGCCCGGTGGTCAAGGAGGCCGGGTTCACCGTCCTCCTGTGGATCATGGCGGGCCTCGCGACCCTCACGCTGCTGGTGGTGACATGGCTGCCCGACACGCGAACGGTTCATCGCATCGCGGACGACGCCGCGCCGCAGACGGCGTGAGGCGCGCCTCATGAAGCCTCGCGAGATCGCGCCGGCGTCGGCGCTGCATCGGGTGACCTCGGGACCGTCGGCGTAACATCGCAGTCGCGGCTCGTCACCCGCGCTCGGCAATCGCCGTCGCACGAGCGGCACGAGGAGCGTCGATGTCCTGGTCCGCACGGCAATACACGAAGTTCGAGCAGGAGCGCACGCGCCCCGTGCGAGATCTCGTCGCGGCCATCGCGGTGGATTCACCTCGTCGCGCGATCGACCTGGGGTGCGGTCCCGGCAATTCCACCGAGGTGCTCCTGCAGTGCTTCCCCGACGCCGACGTGAGCGGCACCGACAACTCCGAGGACATGCTCGCCGCCGCTCGCAAGCGCTTGCCCGCCGTCGAGTTCGCTCTGTCCGACATCGCCACGTGGAGCCCGGCGAATCGATACGACGTGATCCTCGCCAACGCGTCCTTGCAATGGGTCCCCGATCACGCCTCGCTCTATCCGCGCCTCGCAGGCTTCCTCACGGACGGCGGCGCACTGGCCGTGCAGACGCCCGACAACCTCGCCGAGCCCGCGCATCGCATCGCGCGCGAGGTTGCGGCGGAAGGACCGTGGCGCGACAGGATCGGCACGGTGCGCCACCTCGAGCGGCACGCCGCGGACTTCTATTACGGGCTCCTGCGACGTGCATGCCGCGCCGTGGACGTGTGGCGCACGACGTACTACCACGTGCTGGAGGGCGGGCCTTCCGCGGTCGTGGAGTGGTTCAAGGGGACCGCGCTGCGGCCGTTCCTCGACGCGCTCGACGAGGACGAGCGGCCCGAGTTCCTGCGCATCTACACCGCGAGGATCGCGGAGGCCTACCCCGCGTACGACGACGGCACCGTGCTCCTGCCGTTCCCGCGGCTCTTCATCGTGGCGACGCGATAAGCCGGGACGCGTCGCTTGCGGATGGGTCGGGGTGACAGGATTCGAACCTGCGACATCTTGCTCCCAAAGCAAGCGCGCTACCGGACTGCGCTACACCCCGAACCGGTCATTTTGCCACCGGCATCGCGACACCGGCAAATCATCGCTTCATCTCGTCGACGGCCGACACGAGCGGCGTGCTCGGGATTTGCAGGAAGCCTTCGAACGGCTGGTCCATCTCGAGGATCATCAGCACGGCGGTCGAGACCGACAGGGCGCCGACGAAGAGGACGGCGTAGACGGTGGCGTTGCGCGGGGCGTAGAGTCCCAGCCCGGCGAAGATCGCCGAGAGCCAGAAGACGAGGACGACGAGGAACGGCCGAGGGATCGAGCTCTGGTCGCCCTCGACCAGCAGCCAGCGGCCTTGCTCGATCTCCGCCGTGAGCGTGAGCGCGCGCGCGTACAGCCACCGCTGCGCCTCGGTCGAGGGCTTGAGCTCGAACAGGCGCGCGCGGATGATCTCGCTGCTCGACGCGTCCTCGCGCACGATGCGCACGTGATCGCGCGCCGGCGCCGCCTTGTTCCACGTGTGGTCGATGCGCCGCTGCGTGAGGTCCTGCAGGAGGACGCGAGTGGACGCCGTCTCGGGCCCGTACTGTCGAAGCGCGCGGTCGAGCAGCACGAGGCGTGCCGCGCTCTGCTTGATCTCGTCGTTGCGCGCGTCGAACGAGCTCTTGGCGGACGCGACGAGAAGCCCGAGGACCAGCGCGGAGAGCGTTGCGACGAGGCCGATCGCCACGTTCACGGTCTGGCGCGACGGCTCCGCCATGTGCTCGGCGGGGAGGACGTTGCGCAGCCACGCGCCGAGCGCGGTGCCCACCGCGATGCAGGCGCACACGATGCTGGCGACGACGAACTCGCTCATCCTCCGATTCCCTCCCGAATCGCCGCGCATGATGCCACAAGGCGAACCCCCGCCGCGCTGTTGCTAAGATAGGCGCATGAGCACATCCCGAAGCGTCGCCGTCATCGTGGGCAGCCTCCGCAAGGAGTCGTTCAACCGCAAGCTCGCGAAGGCCGTGATGGCCGCGGCGCCGCCCGAGCTTCGCATGCACTTCGTCGAGATCGGCGACCTGCCGCTGTACAACCAGGACCTCGAGACGGCCACGCCACCCGCGCCGTGGGTCGCGTTTCGCGATGCGATCCGCGCTGCGGACGCGCTCCTCTTCGTCACGCCGGAGTACAACCGCAGCCTGCCGGGCGGCCTCAAGAACGCCATCGACGTGGGATCGCGACCGACCGGCAAGAGCGCGTGGAGCGGCAAGCCCGCCGGCGTCATCAGCGTCACGGCGGGCGCGCTGGGCGGGCTCGCCGGCAACCAGGCGCTCCGGCAGACGCTCGTCGGCGTGAACGTCGCCGCCATGCCGGGACCGGAGGCCTACATCGCGCAGGCCGGCAGCCTGTTCGACGCCGACGGCCACGTCACGAGCGACGCCACGCGCGACTTCCTCGCGAAGTTCGTGCAGGCCCTCGCGAAGTGGGTCGACCGCAACGCGGCGTAGCCGCCGCCGCGCGTCGCCACCGCTATCGCGCCACCACCGGCAGCACCGTTCCCTCCGACGCCGACGGCGGCGGCACCTTGAGGATGAGCGCGAGCGTAGGCGCTACGCCGGAGATCTCGACGCGGGCGTCGTACTTGCCGGGCTTGATCCACTTCGGGCCGTAGAAGAGCAGCGGCACGTTCGTGTCGTACGGATGAGGCGACCCGTGCGTGGTCGTCGCGGTGCTGGAGCTGAACATCCAGTAGGGCTTCAGCGCCACCTGGAGGTCGCCCGAGCGCTCGCGATTCCACGACTTGCGCATCGGGTCGAAGAAGGGCGCGCCGGCCTTGGTGTTGCCCTCGAGCTCCTCGCGCGTGTACACCGCGCCGATGCCCTCCTCCTTCAGCAGCAGCGCGCGGGCCTCCTCCTCGACGGCCAGGCGGTCGACCTTGCGCGCGGCGATGAGCTTGTCGTCGAGCACAAGCGCCGACGCCGAGTAGTACTTCGCCCACGTGCCTTCGCCGAACTTCGCGGCGAGGCCCGCGTTGATCCGCGCGAGCGACTGGCTGCTGCTGATGCGCCCCGCGTCGCGTCCCGCGGCCTTGCTCGTCTCGGGCGCGGGCATGAAGCCGTGGTCGGCGGTCAGCACGACGACGTAGTTGTCCTTGCCGACCATCGCGTCCAGGTCCTTGAAGAACGCCTGGAACAGCCGATCGAGCTGCAGCAGGTGATCGTGCGACAGGCGCGACTCCGCGCTGAACGCGTGATTCACGTAGTCGTGCCCCGACAGGCTCACGGAGAGGATGTCCGGCGAGTCGTCCTGGCCCAGGCCCTCGCCGCGAATGGCGGCGCGCGCGAACTCGAGCGACATCTCGTCGACGAAGGGGCTCGCGAGGAGCTTGCTGTAGTACGCGCCGTCCGGCTTGTCCTGCGCGGCGCCCATCGTCATCGGGAGCTTCGCGCCCTTGACGAGGAACCACGGCTGGTCGTCGGGAATCGACTGCGCGTACGCGGACTCCTCGAGCACCGCCTTCCACGGCTTCTTGAAGTAGCGGTCCGCGGGCTTCGCGGCGTTGTACTCCTTGACCCAGGCGGGATGCTCCTTCATGTAGAACGTCGTCGACGCGAACTCGCCGGACTTCGACATGTACATGTACGCGGTCCCGCTCTTGCCCGCGGGGAGGATGGCGCCGCGGTCCTTGCCCGAGATGCCGATCACCTTCGATCGCGAGTCGGTGCGCTTCAGCACGTCACCGACCGTCTCCACCATGAGGTTGTTGGGGCTCGTGCCGTCGAGCTTGCCGGTGGCGTTGCCGATGTAGGTGTAGCGAGTGTCGCCCGTGCAGTACTCGATCTCGCCGGTCTGCGGGTTGCGCCAGTCGTTGCCGATGATGCCGTGGCGGTAGGCGTACGTCCCCGTCAGCATGCTCGCGTGGCCTGCGGCCGTGACCGTGAACGCGTAGCCGTAGTTCGCGTTCGCGAACCACGCGCCGCGATCGAGGAAGCGAACGAGCCCGTCGGGCGCGAGCTGGCTGCGGTAGTCGACGATCTGGCGCTGGGGCAGCCCGTCCACGACCATGAACACGATGAGTCGCGGAGGCGTGGCTTGCTGCTGCGCCACCGCCGATGGGGGCGTCGCAGGCGTGGAGCACGCGGCGAGTCCGATGGCGGCGGCGACGAGCGCCGCGCGACGCAGCGCGAGGGGTAGTCTCATGATGGCGTTCCTCCCTGGATCGGTTTCTCCCGCTTGGGCGGGATGTGGCGTAAGTCTAGCCCAGAAGATTCACGGGACGGCGGCCAGGCCCGATGCGGGCTGGCGCACGGCCCGGGCAGAACCCGGCCCCTTCCCGCGTCACCTCGCGAACTTGCGGATGACCGACAGCGCCTCGTCGATCGCGTGCTTGCCGTCGCCCGACCTGACCGCGTGCTGGACGCAGCCGTGCAGGTGGTGCTCGAGAAGCTGCAGCGCGAGGGCGTCGAGCGCGGCCTGCACCGCGCTCACCTGCGTCAGCACGTCGATGCAATAGCGGTCCTCGGCGATCATCTTGCCGATGCCCCGGACCTGGCCCTCGATGCGGTTGATGCGCTTGCCGAGCGCCGCGGCGTCCGTGCGCGCGACCGCCGGGTGCTCGGGCGCCGCCTTACGCGACGACGTCATAGCCCGCGTCCTCCACCGCGCTGCGAAGGGCAGGCTGGCCGGTGCGCGCGGGGTCGAACGTCACTTTCGCGGCGCCCGGCTTCAGCGTCACCTCGACGTCGCTCACGCCCGGCACCGCCTTCAGCACGCGCGTCACGCTCGCGACGCAGCCGCCGCACGTCATGCCGTTCACGCCCATCGTGATCGTTTCCATTCTCGTCTCCTTGGTTGGGATCAGGACCGCGGGCGCCAGCGGCGCAGCAGGAGCGCGTTGCCGACGACCGACACCGAGCTCGCCGCCATCGCGGCGCCCGCGATCACGGGGTTGAGGAGGCCCACCGCGGCGAGCGGTATGCCCAGCACGTTGTACGCGAACGCGAAGAACAGGTTCTGCCGGATCTTCGAGAGCGTCGCGCGCGAGAGCGAGATGGCGTCGGCCACCGCGCAGAGGTCGTCACGCACGAGCGTCACGTCCGCGGCCTCGACCGCGATATCCGAGCCCGCGCCGATGGCGAAGCTCACGCTCGCGGCGGCGAGCGCCGGCGCGTCGTTGACGCCGTCGCCCACCATGCCCACGACGGCGCCCGCCGCCGCGAGCTCGCACCGCGTCGAAGCGCCTTGCGGCAGCTACCCGCGCGGAACTCGTGGATGCCGACCGCCGCGGCCACCTCGCGCGCGGTCGCCTCGTTGTCGCCGGTGAGCATGATGGCGAAGATGCCGTCGGCCGCAGACCGCGCGATGGCCGCGGCCGACGTGGGACGCACGGCGTCGACGAGCGCGAGGGCGCCCTGACGCGCCCCGCGCGCTCGACCTTGACGGTGCGATTGCGCGCGAATCCCGCCGGGACCGCCACGAGCTCGGGCAGGCCAGCGCAGACGCGACGGCGTCGTCGCCGATGCGCGCTCGCACGCCGCGGCCCGTCCGTTCTCGAACCCGGCCACCGGCAGCAGCGCGATGCCTTCCGCACGCGCCGCGGCGAGATCCGCTCGCGAGCGGATGCGTCGAGCTGCTTTCGAGGCTCGCCGCCGCGAGGAGCACGTCCGCGCGCGTCGCGCCGTCGAACGCCATCACCTCGTCGACGGCGGGCCGGCCCACCGTGATCGTGCCCGTCTTGTCGACGACGAGCGGTGAGGCGCCCCGCCTGCTCGAGCGCGGACGCGCGTTGCGGATGAGGATGCCGCTCTGCGCCGCGCCCGGTGCCGACCATGATGGCCGTGGGCGTGGCGAGGCCCAGCGCGCCACAGGCGCGCAGGCCGACGAACACCGGCGACCCGCGCGTGCACGAGCGCGCGCGGCGTCGCCCGTCCCGCCACGTGGCCGCGAGCGTGATCAGCGCGACGACGATCCGCGATGGCGGCCACCGCCAACCGCGATCGACCCCATGCCGCGCTGGATGAGGCCTTCGAGGCCTACTCGCCTGCCCGACGAGGCGCACGTGCCCGCAGAGCATCGCCGGCGCTGCCTACGCCCGTGGCTTCCTCGCACGAGGAGGCCTTCTTCCTGGTCCGCAGTGCCGGCGAACACCTGGCACCGGCGGCGGCCGGCCCGAACTCGCCGGTTGGTGATGCGGCAGTCGACGAGCCGGAGGCCATCGTCCCTGGAAATCGATTCCGGCGCGCTGGCGTAACCGAACTTGTGCAGCGTCGCGTAAAGCAGCACCCCCGCGTAGTCGCCGGTACGAGCGGCACGTCGACCGCCGCGCCGTCGCGGACCACGTGCGCGGTCTTCGGCGCGAGTCGCAGGAGGCCCTCGAGCGCCGCGGACGTCCCGGCCCTCGCGCGCGACTCCATCACCTTGCCCAGGAAGACGAGCGTGATCACCGCCGCGGCGGACTCGAAGTAGACGTGCTGGCCGTCGAGGCCCCTCGCCGTCACCACCGCGCTCCACACGTACGCGAGCGTGGTGCCGAGCACCACCAGGACGTCCATGTTGGCACCGCCGCCGCGCAGCGCGTGCCATGCCCCGACATAGAAGCGGCGACCGATCCAGAATTGCACGGGCGTGGCGAGCGCGAGCTGCGCCCAGCGCGGCAGCCATTCGTGGTGCGCGCCCGTCACCATCGGGATCATCATGAGGAGGAGCGGCGCGGTGAGCACCGCCGCCACGATCAGCTCGCGCTCGAGCGTACGCAGCTCGGAGGCCTTGCGCGCGGCGTCCTGCCTGCGGTCCTCCTCCACGTCGCGGCGAACCCGCGCGCCGTAGCCCGCCCGCGCCACCGCCGCGACGAGCGCGTCCGCGTCGGCACGCGCAGGGTCGAAGCCCACGCTCGCGGTCTCGGTGGCGAAGTTGACGGTGGCGGTGACGCCGGGAAGGCGGTTCAGCACCTTCTCGATGCGCGTCGCGCAGGCCGCGCAGGTCATTCCCGTGAGGCCCAGGTCGACGCGCTCGGCGACTTCGGTGCTCATTCGTCCAACATATACCCCAACCAGGTATATGTCAAGATACCCCTTGCCGGTATTGTCGGCGGATGCGTCCGCTCCGCTACCGGAACGACGTCGGCGGCCCGATCACCGGCTGGCGAAGCGGCGCGGCGGCCCCGACCAGGATCACCACCGCATTGCCTCCGGGGTTCTGGAACGCGTCCACGTCGATCTTCCAGTTGTTCGTCACCCAGAGGTTGCCCGACTGATCCACCGCGCCCGCCGTCATGCGCTGCAGGGCGTTGCTGCGATAGCCCGTCGGCGGGGAAATCGGGTCGCCCGTCTTCATTCCCGGCGGGCAGCGGGAGGTATCGGCGCCGCAGAGCCGGCTGACGGCGTTCAGGGCCGTGGGATCGCTGCCCGGACCCGGCGGCGTCGCGCCGAAGTTGAGGACCCAGACCGTGTCGTCGCCGTCGACCGTCACGCCCCACGGCAGCGTGATGCCGCCGCCGTTGAACGGCGAGCCGGGCGCGGGCGTGCGGTCGCTCCCGCGATACAGGGTCACGGACGCGTGCTGCGCGGTGCCCAGGTCGGAGCGCGTGGGGCACGGCGCATCGAGCCAGTCGGAGTTGGCGACCCACACGTTGCCCTTGCTGTCGATCGCGTTGCCGATGGGCTTCGCGATGAGCACCCTGCCGTCGACCGTGCCCGGCAGGGTGTCGATGAGCTCGCCCGCCGGCGAGAACACGTATATCGCGTTGCTGCGGTTGCCGGTCACCCACAGGTTGCCCTGCGCGTCGACCACGGCGCCGAACGGCTTGATCTGCGGATCGCCTTCATGCGGCGCCGCGCCGACCAGGATGTTCCTCGCGCGCGACGGGTCGCCGTTGGGGTAGTACGTCACCGAGTCGTTGCCGCAGTTGGCGATCCAGATGTTGCCCTGCCGGTCCGACACGAGCCCCTGCGGCCACGAGACGCTGCCCTGCGTGTAGCCGAGCGGTCCCGTGATCGCCGTGCCATCGCGCGTGAACACCGACACGCTGTTCTTGGTCGCCGCCTGCGGCGAGTTTTCGCACGGCGGATCCTGGAAGCCGAAGTTGGCGATCCACAGGCGGTTGGACGGATCGAACGCGACGCCGAAGCCCTGGCCGCTCAGCCCGCCGTTGAGGAAGGGCGACCCCGGCGCGTTCTCGCCCCAGGGCGTCAGCTTCACCGCGCGATTGCTCGCGCACGCGTACGTGCCGATGGGCTCCGGGATGTAGTTGGTGTCGAAGTAGATGTAGCCCAGGTCGTCGATCGCGAAGTTGCCGGGCCCGTCCATGAGGTTGGTGCTCGCCTGCTCGCTGTAGAAGCCACCCGTGATCTTGAGGAACAGGAGCCAGCTCGTCGGCGCCGCGGCCAGCGCGGGCTGGTACACCGGCGCGGCTTGCGCGAGCTTGAGGATGGGATCGGGCGCGCTCGTCGCGAACGACGGGTTCTTCACGAGGTTGGCGATGGCCTGCAGCACGTTGTCCGGCGCCGCGCCGCCGGGTGGCTTCGTGGCGCTGAAGAGGCTCGCGCACGCGCTGTCGCTCGCGACGCACGCCGCGACCGCGTTGGCCTGCGAGTTGAACGTCGCGAACGTCGTCGTCTCGGTGCCGTTGGGCGAACGCGACACGAACGCGCCGGCGTCCCCGGTGCCGGGATGCGCGAAATTGGCCGCCATGTGCACGGCGTTGCGCATGCCGACGGGGTTGCCGACCACGCGGCGGCCGCTCACGAACTGCGCGAACGCGTTGCCGGTGGCGACGGTCGTGCGCTCGTTGACGATCACCCGCGCGGGAAGGTCGGTGGCCTCGCCGACGGCGCTCGCGAGCGTGACCGGGCCGCGGTCGGCCTCGACGATCATCACCGCGCGCTCCGACGGCGGATCGTAGAAGATCTGGAACTCGCCGCTGGCGTCGGTCGTGGTGAGGCCCAGGAACTGCCAGGCGTCGGCGCGATCCACGAAGCTCGCGTACAGCGACACGGTGTAGCCCGCGAGGCCCACGTTGCCGGTGCGCACCGCGCCCTTGAGCGTATGGCTGTCGCCCCCGCCCCCGTTGCAGCCCGCGAGCGCCGCGAATGCGGCGAGCAGCGCGACCAGGAGGCCGCGACCTGCGGGGCCGAGACGATCGATCATCACATTCCCCCGTGCCGGCAACCGGTCGGTTACCGCAAACGGTCGACGTTACTCCGATGCCGGCGCGTGTTCAACACCAAGGCGGCGCCCGTCAGCCCTCGCTCTTGAGCTGGGGGAAGAGGATCACGTCGCGAATCGACGGCGAGTCCGTGAGCAGCATCACGAGGCGATCGATGCCGATGCCCTCGCCCGCCGTCGGCGGCAGGCCGTACTCCATCGCGCGGATGTAGTCGGCGTCGTAGTACATCGCCTCCTCGTCGCCGGCCGCGCGCGCGTCGACTTGCGCCTTGAATCGCGCGGCCTGGTCCTCGGGATCGTTGAGCTCCGAGAAGCCGTTGGCCATCTCGCGGCCGGTGATGAAGAGCTCGAAGCGATCGGTCACCGCGGGGTTCGCGTCGTTGGCGCGCGCAAGAGGCGAGACGTCGGTCGGATGCGCGACGATGAACGTCGGCTGCACGAGCTTCGACTCCGTCGTGGCCTCGAAGAGCTTGAGCTGCAGGAGGCCGAGGCCGTCGGTCGGGAACACCTCGACGCCGAGCTTCACGAGCTTGTCGCGCAGGTAGTCGGTGCTCGCGAGGCCTTCGGTCGGATGCTCCGGGTTGTACTGGTTGATGGCCGCCGCCATCGTGAGGCGGTCGAAAGGCGCGCCCAGGTCGATGGCGAC
>JBGAIS010000099.1:0-16437 GCA_044225355.1 Casimicrobiaceae bacterium
TCCTGCAGGGCGGGGCTATCGGGGAGAACGCGATCGTTCCCCTGAACCTCATGGGCGGGCATACGACCGCGGACTACGTCCATACGGGCGAGTGGTCGAAAAAGTCGATCAAGGAGGCCGCGAAGTACGGCAAGGTGAACGTCGCGGCGTCGTCGGAAGCGCAGCAGTTCACGCGGATCCCGGATCGCGCGGGCTGGCGGCTGACGCCGGGCGCCGCATACGTGCACATCTGCCTCAACGAGACGATCGGCGGCGTCGAGTATCACTGGATTCCCGAGACGGGCGACGTGCCGCTCGTGGCCGACGTGTCGTCGACCATCCTCTCGCGCCCGCTCGACGTGTCGAAGTTCGGTGTGATGTACGGCGGCGCGCAGAAGAACATCGGCCCCGCGGGGCTCACGATCGTCGTCGTGCGCAAGGACCTCCTCGACCGCGCCCTGCCGGTGTGCCCGTCGGCATTCCACTGGAAGGAGCAGGCCGCGGCCGACTCGATGCTCAACACGCCGCCGACGTACGCGATCTACGTCGCGGGCCTCGTGTTCGAGTGGCTGCTCGCCCAGGGTGGGTTGCCCGCGATGGCGAAGCTCAACGCCGAAAAGGCGGCGCTCCTCTACGATTTCCTGGACGCCACGGATTTCTATACGAATCCCGTGCGCAAGGAGGACCGCTCGCTCATGAACGTGCCGTTCAAGCTGCCCGATCCCGCGCTCGACGAGGCGTTCCTCGCGGGCGCGAAGGAGCGCCGCATGGTGCAGCTCAAGGGGCACCGCGCGGTCGGCGGCATGCGTGCGTCGATCTACAACGCCATGCCCATCGACGGCGTGCGCGCGCTCGTCGACTGGATGAAAGAGTTCGAGAAGCGCCACGGATAGGGTCGCGATGGCCAAGCGCCAGATACTCACGCTGAACGCGATCTCCGCTCTCGGGCTCGCGCGCTTTCCGTCGGCGCGCTACACCGTCGGCAAGTCGTGCGATCGTCCCGACGCGATCCTCGTCCGCTCGCACGACCTGCACGCCACGCCCATCGCCGACAGCGTGCGCGCGATCGGCCGCGCCGGCGCGGGGACCAACAACATTCCCGTGTCCGCGATGTCGCATCGCGGCGTCCCGGTGTTCAACGCGCCCGGCGCCAACGCCAACGCGGTGAACGAGCTCGTGCTCGCCGCGCTCCTCATGGCCGCGCGCAACGTCGCGCCTGCGCTCTCCTACGTCGCGCGGCTCGACGCGTCGGCGCGCGACCTCGAGGCGCGCGTGGAGGAGGGCAAGAAGCAGTTCGCGGGCGTGGAGCTTCCCGGCCGCACCCTCGGCGTGGTCGGCTTGGGCGCCATCGGCGGGCTCGTCGCGGACACCGCGATCAAGCTCGGCATGAAGGTGGTGGGCTTCGACCCCGAGATCACCGTCGACGCGGCATGGCGGCTCCATTCCGGCGTGCGTCGCGCGCATGGCATCGAGGAGCTCATGAAGCAGGCGGACTTCGTGACGCTCCACCTTCCGCTGCTGCCGGTCACGCGAAACCTGGTCGACGCGAAGCGGCTGGCGCTCATGAAAAGCAGCGCGGTGCTGCTCAACTTCGCGCGCGACGGCATCGTCGACGACGACGCCGTGGTCGCGGCGCTGGAGGCGAAGCGACTCGCGGGCTACGTGACCGACTTCCCGAGCGCGCGGCTCCTCGGCCGGCCCGGCGTGGTGGCGCTGCCTCACCTTGGCGCGTCGACGGCGGAGGCCGAGGAGAACTGCGCCGTGATGGTGGTCGACCAGGTGCGCGAGTACCTGGAGCACGGCTCGATCCGCAACGCGGTGAACTTCCCCGCCGTGGAGATGACGCGCGAGTCGCCGTTCCGCGTGGCGATCGCCAATGCGAACGTGCCGAACATGCTGGGACAGATCTCCACCACCATGGCCCAGGCCGGGCTCAACATCCACAACATGGTGAACAAGTCGCGCGGCGAGATGGCCTACACGCTCGTCGACGTGGACAGTCCGGTGGACGACGCGGTGGTGGCGTCGCTCGCGGGCATCGAGGGCGTGCTGTCGGTGCGGGCGATTCCCGCGGAGCCCGATTAGCGTCCCGCGACCAACGCCGGGACGGGCCTCCCTAAGGCGCCGGCGCGACCGCGGATTGCGCCCCGGCGTACATGTTGGACACCCGCGCGCCGATGGGAATGCAACCGGAGAGCAGGAACGCGAGCACCACGCAGACGACGATCTTCACGCCGGACCTTTCGGGGACGAGTCGGCCAAGGGTACCGCAAAATCGCCGCCGGCGTTTAGGTCGGGGCCCTCCGGGCCTGGTGTAAGCTCGCAACGCGACCGCGTCGCGGACGTATTCCAACAAAGGAGCATCGTATGTCCCTCATCAGTTTCGTGAAAGAGGCGGGCGAGAAGCTGTTTGGCCGCGGTACGCGCGCAAGCCGCGATGACCGAGGTCAAGTCCGATCCCGCGAACGAGGCGAAGATCGCCGCGGCCAACGCCGCCGCCGGCGACGCCATCCTCGACTACATCAAGACGCAGAACCTCTCCGCCACCGGCCTCACGGTGACGTTCGACGGCGCCACCGCTACGGCCAGCGTGTTCGGCGTGGCCGCCGACCAGGCGACGAAGGGAAAAGATCGCGCTTTGCGCGAGCAGCGTCGCCGGCGTGGTCGCGGTCAACAACATGATGAGCGTCGACCAGAGCGCCCCCGAGGCCCAGTACTACACGGTGGTCTCCGGCGACAACCTGTCGAAGATCTCGAAGGCCCAGTACGGCGATCCCAACAAGTACATGGTCATCTTCGAGGCGAATCGCCCGATGCTGCAGCATCCCGACAAGATCTACCCGGGACAGGTGCTGCGCATCCCGCCGCTGTGACGGCCCGAGGCCCGCGCGCCCGCGGGCCCGACGACGATCCCATCCCCATCGGCGAGCCGGAGGACGACGAAGGCTACGGCGACGAAGACGACGAGGACGAGGAAGACGACGACTTCGACGACGACGCGTAAGGAAGGGAAGCCGTCCCGAAAAGTGACAACGCCCGGCGCTGTGCGGCAATGGCCGCCCGCGCCGGGCGTTGCGTTTTCTCCCCTCCGCCTGCTCGTTACGTCGCTTCCTGGAACGCCTCCTCGCGCTTCTTCTTCACGTTCGGAAGCGCGATGATCAGCACCAGCAGCACCGCCGCGGCGAGCATGCACGCGGAGATGGGCCGGGTCAGGAATACGCTGGGATCGCCTCGCGACAGGAGCATGGCGCGCCGCAGGTTCTCCTCCATCATCGGTCCCAGCACGAAGCCCAGGAGCAGCGGCGCAGGCTCGCAGCCGAGCTTCATGAAGAGCACGCCCAGGAAGCCGAAGAAGGCGGTCATCGAGACGTCGACGTCGGTGTTGTTGACCGTGTACACGCCGATGGCGCAGAAGAGCAGGATGGCGGGGTACAGGAGGCGATACGGCACCGTGAGGAGCTTCACCCACATGTGGATCATGGGGAGGTTCAGCACGACCAGCATGAAGTTGCCTACCCACATCGATGCGATGAGCCCCCAGAAGAGCTGGGGATTGGACGTCATCACCTGCGGGCCCGGCTGGATGTTGTGGATGGTCATCGCGCCGACCATCATCGCCATCACCGCGTTCTCCGGAATGCCGAGCGTGAGGAGCGGGATGAAGGACGTCTGCGCACCCGCGTTGTTCGCGCTCTCGGGCCCGGCCACCCCCTGGATGGCGCCCTTGCCGAACTGCGAGGGGTCTTTCGCGATCTTCTTTTCGACCGTGTAAGAAGCGAAGGAAGACAGCATGGCGCCACCCCCGGGGAGGATGCCGAGGATGGAGCCTAAGCCAGTCCCGCGCAACACGGCGGGCCACGCCGCGCGGAACTGCTCCTTCGTTAACCAGAGGCCTTTCACCTTGTTCGTCACGAGCTCGCGCTTCTCGGTGGACTCGAGGTTCGTGATGATCTCGGCGAAGCCGAAGAGGCCCATCGCGACGCCGACGACGCCGATGCCGTCGGAGAGCTCGGGAATGCCGAACGCGAAGCGCTGCGTGCCCGAGTTGACGTCGGTGCCCACGATGCCGAGCAGGAGGCCCGTGATGATCATCGCGATGGCCTTGATGAGCGAGCCGCTCGCTAGCACGACGGCGCCGATGAGGCCCAGCACCATCAGCGAGAAGTACTCGGCGGGGCCGAACTTGAGCGCGAGCTCCGACAGCGGGACCGCGACGCCCGCGACCAGCATCGTCGCGACCGTGCCCGCGAAGAACGAGCCCAGCGCGGCGATGGCGAGCGCCGCCCCGGCCTGGCCTCGCCGCGCCATCTGGTGGCCGTCGAGGCATGTCACCACCGATGACGACTCGCCCGGCATGTTGAGGAGCACCGCGGTGGTGGAGCCGCCGTACTGCGCGCCGTAGTAGATGCCGGCCAGCATGATGAGCGCCGAGACGGGCTGGAGCGCGTAGGTGGTGGGCAGGAGCATCGCGATGGTCGCGACCGGCCCGATGCCCGGTAGAACGCCGATGAGCGTGCCGAGGAGGCAGCCGACCAGCGCGTAGAGGAGGTTGCCGGGGGTGAGCGCGACGCTGAAGCCGGTCGCGAGGTGACTCAGGAGTTCCATGTCGGCGCGGCGCTTTCTAGCGGAGGAAGGTGGGCCAGATGGGAAGCTGCAGCCCGAGCCCCATCACGAACACGAAGACGGCCAGTGCGGAAAGGAGCACGCCCGCGACGATCGATTCCTTGAACCGGAACTCGTGACTCGCCGCGGAGGCCGCGACGATCAGGAACACCGTCGAGATGGCGATGCCGACGGTGGCCACGATGAGGCCGTACACGATCACCGTGCCCAGCACGACGAGCGTCGGGCGCCAGTGCCACCGGGGCACGGGCTCGCCCGGGACGCGCATGCCGCGCAGCGCGATGATGGCGCCCAGGAAGATCAGGAGAATCCCGAGGATGCACGGGAAGTAGCCCGGCCCCATGCGCGCGGCGCTTCCCAGGGGGTAGCGCGAGCCGACGGCGATGGCGCCGATGCCCAGGAGGGCGAAGAGCACCCCTGACCAGAAATCCTTCGGACTGCGAATCCATGACATGAGGGTCGGGGTGCTGGGGCACACGAGTAAAGGAAACCCCGCAAGAATAGGGGTGCATCCTTTCAAAACGCTTTCAATTCCGGCGCTTCGTGCCTTCGGGTACAGTCGCCGTGTGCAGATACGACTACTCGCGGTCGAGGACGACCCCCACATCGCGCGCCTGCTGACCCTCGAGCTGGGCCGGCTCGGATACAGAATCCGCACGGCCGCGACGGCCTCCGATGCGCTCGCGCAGCTTCGCGCGAGCGCGCCCAACCTCCTGTTGCTCGACCTGGGGCTGCCCGACCGCGACGGCGCCGACGTCCTGCGCGAGCTGCGCGCCTCGGGCGATACCCTCCCCGTGATTTGCCTGACCGCGCGCGACCGGCCGATCGAGCGCGTTGGAGGCTTGCGCGCGGGCGCCGACGACTACATCGTGAAGCCGTTCGACATCTCGGAGCTCGACGCGCGCATCCAGGCGGTGCTGCGGCGCTCCGATCGCCCGGCGTCGCAGGACCTCGTGCTCGGCAGCCTTCGCCTCGCGGACGACGACGCCCGCGTCATGGGCCGCGACGGCCCGCTGGGGCTCACGCCGCGAGAGCTCACGGTGCTGCGAAGGCTCATGAAGAATGCCGGGCGCGTCGTCACCAAGGCGCAGCTCACCGAGGTGCTCGCGGCGCTCAACGAGGACATCGGCGACAAGACGGTCGAGGTCTACGTGCATCGCATCCGCCACAAGATCCACGGCAACGACGTCGAGATCGTGACGGTGCGCGGCTTCGGCTATCTCCTGCGCGTCGCGACGCGATAGCGCCCGTTCCGACCTTCCCGCCGTGTCCACGCCGAGCGACGCCCCGCCTCCGAAGCCCGAGCCGTCGCGCCGTCGCACGCCGGCGAGCCTGCGGCGCAAGCTCCTGCTGCAGCTCGCGCTGCCGATGCTGCTGCTCTTCATCCTCGACGGCGCGCTGTCGGCGTGGGCCGCGCGCCGCTACGCGGATCACGTGTACGACCGCTGGCTCTACGACTCGGCGCAGACGCTCGTGCAGCAGGTGCGCCTCACGGGCGGCCACGCCGCGCTCAACCTGCCGCGCGTCGCCCAGGAGATGTTCGAGTTCGACGCCGAGGACCGGGTGCTCTTCCGCGTCGAGGGCTCGCGCAGCGGCCTCATCTCCGGGCGCGACGTCCCGCGCACCGGGCGCAACGAGGAGCGCTTCAACAACGTGCGTTTCTACGACGCCGAGGCCGACGGCGCGCTCATGCGCTGGGTCGAGCTCGCGCCGAACCTGCCGCCGGTGGGCGAGGAGGTGACGATCCGCGTGGGCGAGACGATGCGAAAGCGCGACCGCCTCGCCGAGGAGATCCTGCTCTCGGTGTGGGTGCCGCAGATCGCGCTCCTCTCCTCGCGGATGGATCGCGTATCGCGCGATCGTCGTGCAGACCGACAAGATCCACGCGCTGTCGGTGTCGCTGCGCGACATGAGCTACCGCAAGCTCTCCGCCGTGCCCGGCGAGAACACGCCGGCGGAGATGCAGCCGCTCATCGAGGCGCTCAACGCGCTCATCGGCAAGCTCGACGCTGCGGCGCTCGCGCACCGCACGTTCATCGCCAACGCGGCGCACCAGCTGCGCACGCCGCTGACCGCCCTCAACCTGCAGGCGGAGCAGGCGCTGCATTGCGGGAGCCTCGCGGAGATGACGGCGGCCGTCGAGCGGCTGCAGGACGCCGTCCACCGCGCGACGCGCCTCGCGAACCAGCTCCTGCTGCTCTCGCGCGCGGAACCCGAGGCGCAGTCCGGCGCCAACCGGCGGCCCACCGACCTGTACGACCTCGCGTTCGAGACGGCGCGCGCATGGGTGCCCGCGGCGATGGTCGCGCAGATCGACCTGGGCTTCGACGAGGCGTCACCGCATCCCATCGTCGAGGTCGACGCGGCCCTGGTGGCGGAGGCGATCAACAATCTCCTCGACAACGCGCTCAAGTATTGCCCGCCGCGCACGCGCGTGACGGTGTCCGTGCGCCTCCTGCCCGAGCCCGCGGTGGTGGTCGAGGACACGGGTCGCGGCATCGCGCCCGAGGAGCGCAGTCGCGTCGTGCAGCGCTTCTACCGCGGCGACAACGCGACGCCCGGCGGAGGCACCGGCCTCGGGCTCGCGATCGCCAACGAGATCGCGCTCGCGCACTCGGGCGAGTTCGCGATCACCGACGCGACGGGCGGCGGCGCGCGCTTCGAGATCCGGCTGCCGGCCGCTTAAGGAACATCTGCGAAAGGCGTACGGGGACGGCGCATGGCGTGACGCCGGCGCCGCGCCCTTTGCAGCCGGAACGGCGAATGCCGATCGGGCGGCCGCCTTGGTCGCCGCTCGGCGGTGGTCGCGCGCAAACGGCGGGAACAAAGCGATTGTCTTGCATTGGGCTGCGCGCGAACGTGCGAATCCACGGCAGGCGCAGCGTTGCCTCGCGGTAGAATCGGGGCCGACAGTCGCTCCTTCCGTCCGTGTCCCTCGCCGCCTTCGTCCTCGCCTTCGCGCGCAGGCACTGGCATGCCTACGCCAGCGCTGCGCTGATGCTCGTCGGCATCGCGGTGATGACGGTGTGGATACCGCGACGCGTGGGCCACATCATCGACGGCCTCGTCGCCGGCGACCTCGCGGGGGCGGCGATGTGGCGCGAGATCGCGATCCTGCTCGCGATGGGCGCGGCCATCTACCTGCTGCGCGTGGGCTGGCGCATGCAGCTCTTCAGCGCGGCGTTCAGGCTCGGCGTCGAGCTCCGCACGGAGCTCTTCGAACGGCTCTCGCAGCAGACGCCGCAGTACTTCCATCGCGAGCGCACGGGCGACCTCATGGCGCGCGCGACCAACGACGTCGACGCGGTCGAGATGGCGGCGGGCGAGGCCTTCCTCGCGGGATTCGACGGCACGCTCACGCTCGTGCTCGTCGTCGCGATGATGACGCTCGGCGTCGACTGGCGCCTCGGCCTCGTCTGCCTGCTCCCGTTCCCGTTCATGGCGTACGCGTTCTTCGTCGTGTCGCGTCACGTGCACGACGCGTGGCGCGCGTCGCTCGATCGCTTCTCGGATCTCAACGACCAGGTGCAGGAGTCGATGGCGGCGGTTCGCACGTTGCGCGCGCTGGGACTCGAGTCGCGCGCGGGGCAGGACTTTGCGCGGCGCGTCGACGCCGCGGCGCGCGTCAGCCTCGACGCGCAGCGGTGGGAGTACGCATACGAGCCGGCGGTAGGCTTGACGCTTGCCGCGGCGGCGACGCTCGCCCTCGGCGTGGGCGGCTACCTCGTGTGGCACGGCGAGTCACGATCGGCGCGCTTACCGCATTCACGATGTACCTCGGGCAGCTCACCTGGCCCATGTTCGCGGCAGGCTGGGTGCTGGCCCTCGTCGAGCGTGGCCTGGCCGGCTGGGCGCGCCTGCAGCCGGTGCTACGCGCGCCGCTCGCCATCGAGGACACGGGAACGATCGCGTCCCTGCCCACCGGCGCGCTGCGCTTCGACGGCGTGACGTTCGCCTATCCGTCCGTCGCGGCCTCCGAGCCCGCGGCCGCGCTCGCGCCGGCGCTGCGCGACGTCACGCTTCGCGTCGAGCCCGGCCGCACGCTCGGCGTCGTCGGCCCCACCGGCGCGGGCAAGTCGACGCTCCTGCTCCTCGTCCTGCGTCACTACACGCCGCAATCGGGCGAGCTGCGCTTCGGCGCCGCGCCCATCGCGGAGTACACGCTGGCGGCGCTGCGCGCCGCACTCGCGTGGGTACCGCAGGAGCCCTTCCTCTTCTCCGCGACCATCGCCGACAACATCGCGCTCGCGCGGCCCGACGCGACGCGCGACGAGGTCCTGCATGCGTCGCGCATGGCCGACCTGCACGACGACGATGCGCTTCGCCGACGGCTACGAGACGCGCGTGGGCGAGCGCGGCGTGACCCTCTCGGGGGGCCAGCGGCAGCGGGTGGCCATCGCGCGGGCGTTGGTTTCGCCCGTTGTTCTCCTCGACGACGCGCTCTCGGCCGTCGACACGCTCACCGAGGCGCGCATCCTCGCTCACCTGCGGGAGGCGCGCGCGGCCGGGCCGCGATCATCGTGAGCCATCGCCTGTCGGCCGTGGCGGACGCCGACGAGATCGTCGTCCTGAAGCACGGCGCGGTCGTCGAGCGGGGCACGCACGAGGCGCTCGTCGCGCACGATGGCTGGTACGCGGCGCAGTGGCGCTACCAGCAGTTGGAGCAGAGCCTGGAGGCGGAAGCGTGAGCGCCGACGACCACGCCGACCATCCCGACCTGCAGCGCGTCGGCGCGGACGACCGCCGCCGCGCCGCGTCGCTCCTGTGGTGGGCCGCGCGCCCCGACCGGCGTGAGATCTGGCGCGCCGCGGCGTTCCTCGCGGTGGCCGGCCTCCTCGAGGCGGCCGGCCCCATCTTCGGCAAGCGCTTCATCGACCACTATCTCCTGCCGCATCACTACGACGGCGCGAGCATGGCGCTGCTGCTCGCAGGGATGCTCCTGACCGGATGGGCCGCGACCGCCATCCGCTACTTCCAGCTCGTGCGCCTCGCCGGGCTCGCGACGCGATCGGTGCGGCGCTTGCGCGAGAGCGTGTACGCGCACGTGCTGCGCCTGCCCATGAGCTTCTTCGACCGCGCGATCACGGGGCAGCTCGTGAGCCGCATCACCAACGACACGGAAGCGGTGAAGGACCTCTACACGAAGGTGCTGTTCGAGGTCCTGCTGGGCCTCTCGGTGCTGGGCGGCGTCGCGGTCGCGATGCTGTGGCTCGACTGGCGACTGATGCTCATCGTGCTGCTGCTCGTGCCGGCCACGATCGGCATCGTGTGGGGCTACCAGCGCATGTCGGCCGGCGCGGTGACGCGTGCGCGAGAGCTTCGAAGCGACATCAACGCGCAGATGGCCGAGGGCATCGCGGGCATGGGCGTGCTGCAGGCCGCCGGAGCCGCGCGGCGCTTCGGCGCGCGCTTCGCGCGCACCAACGACGCGCACTACGCGGCGCGCCTGGGCGAGATACGCGCGAACGCCTGGCTGCTGCGGCCGGCGCTCGACTTCGTCAACGTCCTGCTCGTCGTCGCGCTGGTCGCGGCCGTCGGGACGCAGCGCCTCGAGGGCGTGGAGGTGGGGCTTCTCTACGCGTTCATCGCTTACGTCGCGCGCGTCGTCGAGCCGCTCACCCAGATCACGATGCAATTCTCGCTCCTGCAGCAGTCGGTGATCGCGGCATCGCGCGTGGACTCGCTGCTGCGCGAGGCCCCCGCGCCCAGCCCGACGCACTCGCGCCGGGTGGAGGCGGGCAGGGTCGAGTTCGCGGACGTGAGCTTCGGATACGACCCCGCGCATCCTGTCCTGCACGACGTCTCGCTCGCGATTCCCGCCGGGAGCTTCGTGGGCATCGTGGGGTCGACGGGCAGCGGCAAGTCGACGCTCCTGTCGCTCCTCCTGCGCTTCTACGCGCCGCAGAGCGGGCGCATCGAGATCGACGGCATCCCGCTGTCGGAGATCGACACCGCGAGCTTTCGCGCGAGCGTCGGCCTGGTGCCGCAGGAGCCGTTCCTGCTCGCCGCCAGCGTGCGCGAGAACATCGACATGGGGCGCGGCCTGTCCGCCGAGGCCATCGCGGCGGCGGCGGCCGCGGCGCATGCGCATGGATTCATCGAGCGCCTCGAGCGCGGCTACGACACGCCGCTCGGCGAAGGCGGGGCCCGGCTGTCCGCGGGCGAGAAGCAGCTCGTCGCCATCGCGCGCGCGCTCGCGGGACGGCCGCGCGTCCTCCTGCTCGACGAGGCGACGTCGCGCATCGACAGCGAGACGGAGCAGGACGTACGCACTGCGCTCGCCGAGGCGACGGGCGGCACCACGGTGATCGCCATCGCGCACCGGCTGTCGACCATCCGCGCCGCGGACCGCATCGTGGTGCTGCGCCACGGGCGCGTCGCCGAGTCGGGCACGCACGACCAACTCATGGCGATCGAGGGCGGCGTCTACCAGCGCCTCTATCTCTTGCAGCAGATCGGCGAGGCGGAAGCCGCATGACAAAAAGGGCCCGGAGATCCCGGGCCCTTTCGATGACGGCGATGCGCGATCAGCGGCCCGGGATGCGGCAGCAGAGCTGGTTGCAGGCGAGGTTGCCGACGGTGGCGCCCGTCGCATTGTTGATGCGGCACGAGTCCTGGAGGATGGTTCCGGTGTAGACGCCGAACACGTTCGTCACCGGTTGACCCATGATGCGTGTGTAGCCGGTGGGACACGCCGGTGCGGTACGCAGCGTGCTCGCGCCCGCGCCGAGCGAGAAGTTCGTGTCGGCAACCGTCGTGCAGTCGAGCGGAGTCGCCTGGTTCACCGCGAAGAAGCCGACGACGTCGACGACGAAATCGACCGTGCCCGTGGAGTTGTTGTTCACGGCGATGTCGCGCTTGAATCCGCTGTTCGGGAAAGCAGACGCGCTGCGATCGACGGGGATGACCGTCGTGTTCGACAGGCGCTGTCCCGCCGTCCAGTTGAGCACGGCGCCGCCGGAGAGCGTGGGGCCGCCGTTCCATGCCTGAAGTGCGCCGGTGCCCGCGGTGTTGACGACGGTGACGATCGCCACGACCGCCTGTGGCGCCGTTCCCGGGAAGTAGTCACCGACGCAATTGCCGGTCTGTGCCTGTCCCGTTCCGCCCTGGTCGCTCCACGGGTACGTGGTATTGACCGAGTAGACGTACACCTGCTGCGCCTGTGACGGCGAGAGGGGTCCGAACCAGAAGCGGGAATCGGCCACGCGGCAGGGGCCGGCGGTAGGGTAGTAGACGAGGTCCCCGTCGGTGCCGAGCTTCGGCGTGATCGTCGCCGCCATGGACGCGCGCGCCGAGTCCGCGACGGCGCCGTTCAGCGCGGCGACGAGCTGCCCGGCGGCTTCCGGGCTGTTGATGCTTGCGGCAGCATCGAGGAGCTTGGCCTGCGCCGCGGCGGGCAGGGACGAGAACTGCGCCTGCATCTGCTCGCGCACGACCGCTGCTTGCGCGGGGGAGAGCTGGTCGCGTGACGTTCGATACGCCACCATGTGGTCGATCGCGCTGTCGAAGGGCGTCGATAATCCGAGCGACGCGCGCTCGGTCACGACGCTCGTGGCCGCGTTCGCTCCTGTTGCGACTAGCGGCAGCAGCGCCAACGCCGCGGCCGCGAGGAATGCCCGTCCTTTCAATTCCATGCTCGCTCCTTGAATTGTTCTGGTCCGAAAGTTACGTGCCAAGTGAAAGCCGATGGCCAGCTGGTCGAGCTGGTGTTTTCACGGTACTCGCAATGACGATGTAATAAAAGCGTAAAATTACTACAAGCGACTGCCCAGTCGCGGCTGCTTGCAAGATTTACAAAACGACGAGCGCAGCCCGTGCGCCACGCAGGAGGCGAGGACAAAGGGAACGATGGCGGGTCGATTCACGCCCGCCGGGCGCGGGACCGTGCCAGTGTCGATCTTGAAAGGCCGCGCAAGGCCGCGACACCTCGACGGCGGCCCTGCTTCCGGCGTGCGAGGCTCAGGCGGACTCGCCGAGCGCGATGTCGACCATCATCTCGTTGGCGAGCGCCTCGAGCGCGTGGCGCACGTCCTCGTTGGTGACGGTCTTCGGCACCAGCAGCACCGCCTTCACCTTGAACAGGTGCTCGGCCGTCATGGCGCCGCTCACGATCTCGGTGTGAAGCTCCTCGATGCTCACGCCGCGCTGGGCGAGCGCGCCGGAGAGGTCGCGCACGATGCCGGGGCGATCGTGGCCGACGAGCTCGAGGCGGACGATGCGCCGGCCCGCCGGCACGGACGTGCCCTCGCTGCGCTCGATGTGGATCTTGAGCTCCGCCGAGCCGAGCGAGAGGAGCGCGGCCGACAACGCGTCGGCATGCTCGGGTGGGACCTCGAAGTGCACCATGCCCGCGAACTGACCGGCGAGGCTCGCCATGCGGCTGCCTGCCCAGTTCGCGCCGAATGCCTGGGCCTTCGCGGAAAGAAGGCTCACGATGCCGGGGCGGTCGGGGCCCACGACGGTGACGACCAGCGAGGTGACCATGGGCTTATTGTCCTCCGTCAGCATTACGGTCCTGCGCACCATCGGCGCGCGCGTCGCGAATCGCTCGTCCTGCTTGAATGCGGGCAGGTTGCCGTGATCGCGCGCGTGGCGCACGACGTCGCTCAGGAGGCGCAAGCCCATCGGCGCGAGCGCGCGCTCCCACAGGTCGCGCGCCGACTCGCCCTTGGCGACGAAGCACCAGTCCTGCTTGGCGACGGCACCCGCATCCCAGCCGTCGGCCAGGTGATAGACCGAGCCGCCTGCGATGGGATCGTTCTCGAGGATGGTCCACTCCACGGCCGCGATGCCGCGATGCCGCGGCAGAAGCGACGGGTGGTATCCGATGCCGCCGAGCTTCGTGCGCGCGAGGGCGTCGTTGCTGACCCGCGCGTGGGTGTGCGCGGCGACGATGAGATCGGTGGCTTCGGGAATGGCCTCGCCGGGGACGATCTTCGGATTGGCGAGCACGTGCACGGGGACGCCGGCCTTGGTCGCGGCCACCGCGAGGCGATCGTCGGCGGCGGGGACGATCACCTGGGCGAACGCGAAGCCCTCCTTGTGCAGCGTGTCGAAGACGAGCGCCCCAAAGTAGCGCGAACCTGCGAGTGCGAGCTTCATCGTTCTCCCGGACGGGCGGCCATTGAAAAGGCGCCACGAGCACCGACTATACCGCCATGCAGGTCGACGTCCCGGACCCCGCTTACCACCACTCCGCGGACTCGCACGAGCGCTTCCGCGGCGCGCTCATCGTGTCCGCGATATTCGTGGCGGGCCTCATGCTCATCCACTTCGCGGGATGGGCGCTTGGGCTCGACCTCGGGCGCTTCGGCGTGCATCCGCGCGATCCGCTGGGGCTCGCGGGCATCGTCGCGGCGCCGCTCTTGCACGGCGACCTCACGCACCTCGTGTCGAACGTCGTGCCCCTCTTCGTCGGCGGCACCGCGCTTCTCTATCTCTATCCGGATTCGTCGCGCTATGTGTTGCCGGCGGTGTACGTGGGGCCGGGAATCCTCCTCGTGTGGCTCTTCGGCCGAGACTCCATCCACATCGGCGCGAGCGGGCTCGTGTACGGCATCGTGAGCTACGTGTTCGTCGCGGGCATCCTGCGGCGCGATCGTCGCGCGTGGGCCGCGTCGGTGCTGGTGGCGCTCCTGTACGGGACGCTCGTGTGGGGCGTGCTGCCCATCAAGGTCGGCGTGTGTCGGAGACGTCTCGCCGCCGCCGTCATCGGCGTCGCGCTCGCGTTCGCGCTTCGGGCGCGGGACATCCCTCCGCGCAAGCGGTACAGCTGCGAGGACGAGCCCGAGGAGGAGGACGTCGACTACGAAGCGACGGAGGAGGGCCCGGTACCGGAGGAGCAGGTGGCGGGGCCGCCGCCGCGGCCGCTGCTGCACTAGGCGACGAGCGCGTGGCGATTGCAGGCCCGCCGCGGAGTCGAGTCGACGCCGGCGCTGCCGGAATCAAGTCGACTCCGACTCTGCTTCTTGAGCGGAGCGAGGGCGTCGCGGATTCAATGCGGGCGGCGGTTCTCCGACAGGCGCCGGTCGACGGCCGCGACGACCTGGTCCACGGTATCGCTGTGCAGGCCGCGCTCGGCGGCGATGTGCTGCACGAGGGAGTCGACGCGCTGATGTTGGGGGCGCCGTTGGCGAGCGCCCGCGCCGCCGACGACGGCCGCGCGAGTCCGTTCGCGGCCGCAGCGTACTTCTCGAAGGGGACCTGGTCCGCCGCGGCCGCGCCCAGCGAGCGGCACAGCGAGCTCACCCAATCGTAGACCTCGCGCGACTGCGCTATGTCGCTGTGCACCGCGTCGCGGATCGAGCGCACCTCGCCCGTCCGCACGCAGCGATAGTTGCCGGTGAGGAGCATGCTCCACTTCGCGAGCGGCACGAAGACCGAGTCGTGGACGCGCAGCTTCACGGGCAGCTCGAGGCCCTCGTGGCGAACCGCGCAGATGTCGGCCTCGAGGTCGCGCAGGATGGCCGTATGCGCGTCCGAGGGAAAGCGCGCCACCTTGAAGTTGGTGGGAAGGCTCACCTGCAGGACGTTCACCTTGTCCTCCGGCGGCCGGAACGCCTGCGGGTCGGGGCTGCAGCGTCATGCAGTCCGGGTCGAAGCCGTCCCAGACCGTGGGATCGGTGTAGCAATCGCGCAGCGACGCGACGTCGAGGCCGGGGATGCGCGCGAGGTACGGCAGCGGCGGCATGTTCATGATCGACATGCACGGCACGCGCGACTCGGCCACCGCGGCCAGCAGCTCGCGCACGCCGGGCGAGCGGTACTGCGGCTCCTGCATCGCGAGGCCCACGAGGTCGTAGTCGCGCGGGTTCACGCCGGCGGGACCGGAGGCGGACAGCGCGCCCGGCATCGATCGCGAGTCGAGCTCGACCAGGCCCTCGCGCCCCTTCACGGGGATGCGCACGCGAATGCCTTCGGCATTGATGAGGTCGGCTTCCGCGGGCAGGCACACGAGGTGCACCTTGTGCCCCGCGGCCAGCAGCTTGATCGCGAGCAGGGAGCCGTACGAGGCGCCCAAAAGCAGAATGCGATACGGCGTGCGCATCAGGATCTCCTCCATGCGGACGCGGCCAGCGCGTCGTGCGCGCGTCGTCGCGAAGCGGGGTGCCCCGGCGGCTCGTCATCCAGAGGAACCGATCGTATACATTAAACCGACAGTGTCAAGACGCACCGACGACGCCCGAGCGCGGCATTGAGACGCACCGCATTTGCTTCCGGGCGCAATCGAGCCTGCAAGCAGGGCCGGCCCGTCGATGCCCTCTTTGACCAGCACGACGACCGGCCCCTCAGCCGTCGAGGCCCGGGAAGCGCGCCCGGAACGCGTCGTTCGCGGGCGGCCAGTCGTCGTCGGGCCCCGCCAGCGTGCTCGCGAGGTGCCGCTCCGCGGTGCGATGCGTGAGCCGGTAGAAATCACGGCAAAGCGCGCGGCTGCCGCGGCGCCGGGCCAGTCGAGCGGCAGGAGCGACGCGGGAAGGAGCGGGTCGCGCAACAGCACCCGGCGATACGCGTGGATCAGGAGCGTGCGCACCGCGAAGCACTGCGCGGGATCGTGCTCCCGACCTTCGCGGAAGTGCTCGATGACGCCGCCGAATCGCGCGAGGAACCGCCGGTAGTCCATCGCCGCGCGCGCAGGTCCCACGCGCTTCCGGCGAGCGCGGCCATGGGACGGTGGCCCGGGAGGATCGGTCGTGAGCACGGCGGTCACATTCCCCGCATGTGGCCGCCGGCGGACAGGATCGACGGCAGCGCGCCCCGCCTCGTGCGGATGACGAATGCCGCGGACCGATCTCGCCGAATCCCGGCCCACGCGAGTTCCTGGCGCAGGGTCGCGCG
>JBGAIS010000100.1:0-17020 GCA_044225355.1 Casimicrobiaceae bacterium
GTGGGGATCGTTCGACGCGCGGGGCGTTCCGCACGAGGTCGCGATCACGGGCCGCCACGACGCCGACCTCGCGCGCCTCGGACGCGATCTCGCCCGCATCTGCGACTGGCAGATCGACCTCTTCGGCGAGGCGCCGTTCGATCGCTATCTCTTCCAGGTCACGGCGGTGGGCGACGGCTACGGCGGGCTCGAGCACCGGTCGAGCACGAGCCTCATCTGCCGGCGCGACGAGCTGCCGACCTCCGCGAGCGCGGACATCGACGACGGCTACCTCACGTTCCTGGGACTCGCGAGCCACGAATACTTCCACGCGTGGAACGTGAAGCGCATCAAGCCGGCGGCGTTCGTGCCCTACGACCTCACGCGCGAAGCGTACACGCGCCAGCTCTGGGCCTTCGAGGGACTCACCTCGTACTACGACGACCTCGCCCTCGTACGCTGCGGGCTCATCGCGCCCGAGCGCTACCTCGAGCTCCTCGCGCGCGCGATCACGCTCGTGCAGCGCGCGCCCGGCCGCCTCGCTCAGAGCGTGGCCGAATCGAGCTTCGACGCATGGATCAAGTACTACCGCCAGGACGAGAACGCGCCCAACGCGGTGGTGAGCTACTACACGAAGGGCTCGCTCGTCGGATGCGCGCTCGACCTCACGCTGCGCCGCGACGGCCGGAGCCTCGACGACGTCATGCGCGCGTTGTGGCTGCGCTTTGGACGTCCCGGCGTGGGCGTGCCGGAAGACGCGATTCCGAAGATCGCGAGCGAGATCGCCGGACGCGACCTGGGCGAGTTTTTCGCGCGCTACGTCTACGGCACCGAGGATCCGCCGCTGCCGGAGCTCCTGGCGAGCGTCGGCATCGTCGCGCACCTGCGGCCGTCGGCGGGCGCCAAGGATCGCGGCGGCAAGCCTGCGGCGGGCGTGCCGCCGCGCTCGACGCTCGGCGCGCGCGTCGGCCCCGACCAGCGCCTGTCCGCGGTGTTGAACGGCGGTCCCGCCGCGCGCGCGGGACTTTCGGCCAACGACGTGCTGGTCGCGGTCGACGGCCTCAAGGCCACGCCCGAGCGCGTCGCGATGATGCTCGATCGCCGCGCGCCGGGGGAGACGGTCGACGTGCACGCGTTCCGCCGCGACGAGCTCGCGTCGTTCCGCGTCACGCTCGCCGAGCCCCCCGCGGACACGTGCTACCTCACGATCGACCCCGCAGCGCCCGCCGACGCGCAAGCGCGCCGGCACGCCTGGCTCGCCCCCAACTAAGTAGGGTCAGAGTCGACTTAATGCCCTTTGCTGCCCGCAACCCACGCTCCCAGGTCGCCGCCCTCGCCTTGCCAGCACCAGACCGGGCGGAGAATAAGTCGACTCTGACCCTACTTGATTTGCCGGCTTGCCGAATCGCTACAGCGCGACCTTCGGATTGAGCGTGTAGCGGCCCGTCACCGACGCCTGCGCGAGGACGTGCCCGTCCATGGCGCGACGCGCGTCGGCGCCCGTGAACCGGCCGTCGAGCGCGAGCTGCGGCACGTCGAGCGCGTACAGCGTGAAGACATAGCGGTGCGGGATCTCGTCGTTCCATGGCGGGCACGGGTATCGTAGCCGTAGTAGTCGCCGCCCATGTCCTTGTCGCCGGTGAACCACGCCGTGTAGTCGTTGATGCCGTGACGGCCCTCGCGCGGAGCGTGCGGACCGGCTTGCCGCGTGGCGTGACCCCATCCGAATGCGCGCCGCGCGCGAGCGAGCGTGTCCCCCGGGAATGTCGACCAGGACCCAGTGGTAGAAGTCGACGCGCGCGAGCGTGGCGGGCACGACGCGGCCCTCCTGGTTCACGTCGTCGCCGCGCGACGGCACGTCGGGATCGTGGCACACGAGCGCGAGCGACTTGGTGCCCGCCGGGACGTCGCTCCAGGCGAAGTCCGGATTGCGATTCGCGGACAGGCGCACGTGCGTCGCGGGATCGATCCGCGAACGCGCACTCGCCGGGAATGGCGCCATGGTCCGCGAACGCCGTGGTGGTGAGCTTCATCGTCAGCCTTTCTTCTGCCAGTGCGGCGGGACGGTCCCCGCGAAGTAGGGAAGCGCCTCGACGCGCGCCTTCCACGCCGCGAACTGCGGCGTCATCACCGCGCGCGGGTCGAAGCCCTCGAGCTTCAGTGCACAGCGATCGAGGAACGCGACGAGCGGGTACAGCGCGAAGTCGGCCGCGCTCAACGGCCCCGCGAGGAAGTCGCCCTTCATCGAGCGGGTGAAGAGCTCGCACTCCTCGCGAAGCCCCTTCATGCCGGCCTCGAGCGCCGCCGCGTCGCGCTCGCCGGGCTTCTTCTTGAACGCTTCGTCGACGATCGGGTCCGTCGCCTTGTCGAAGTAGTTGTCGGCCTCGGCCACGAGGCGCCGCACCAGCGCTCGCTGGCGCACGTCGCCCGGGAAGAGCGGCGATCCGCGGCCCGGGTACGCCTCGTCCAGGTACTCCACGATGGCGTTCGACTCGTACAGCACGAAGTCGCCGTCGACGATGACGGGCACGCGATGGCGAGGATTGAGCGCCAGGAACTCGGGCTTGCGCGTATCGCCGTCGGAGAACGACAGCACGCGCCGCTCGTACGCAAGCGCCTTGTGCTCGAGCGCGAGCTGCACGCGCCACGCGTAAGGCGAGCCCGACCCGTAGTAGAGGACGATCATCGCGGCGCCCCGCTTCCGCCGCCGCGCATCGCCTCGAGCGACGCCTTCTGCAGCTCCATCGTCTTGATGCTCATCTGCATCATGGAGAGGCTCATCGTGAGCCAGTTCTCGACGACGCGAAGCTCCGCGATCTTGCGGTCCACCTCGGCGGGGTCGAGCGCGGCGAACAGCGCGGCGGGGTTGGGAAAGGGCATCGCGCCGGGCGCCCCCGGCGCCGCGCCCGCCTGGGGCGCGAAGCCCGGCATGGGGATGCCGAGCGGGTTCCACATGCGCTGCATGAACTCGAGCGCGTCCTGCGGCGAGAACGGGAACTTGGGCGGTGCGCCCGCGTCGGGCGGCGGCTCCTGGGGCATCGGGTCCTCCTGTTGGCATGCGGTGTCATGCGACGGTTTGCTACTATCCTCCCCTATGGCGGACACCGGCGCAACCTTGCTCGAGCGCTTGGCCAGCATCGTCGGCGATTCGCACGTGCTGACGGCGCCCGCGGACCTCGAACCCTACGTCGCGGACTGGCGCGGCCGCTATCGCGGCACTGCCCGCGCCGTCGTGCTTCCCGCGTCCACGCCGGAGGTGTCCGCCGTCGTGCGCGCATGCGCCGACGCCCGCAACCCCATCGTCCCGCAGGGCGGCAACACCGGCCTGTGCGGCGGCGCGGTCCCGGACGGCGCAGGGCGCGAGATCGTCGTGTCGCTGCGGCGGATGACCCGCGTTCGCGCCATCGATACCGCGAACGCGACCATCACGGTCGAGGCCGGGTTGCCGCTGGCGGCGGTCCAGGAAGCCGCGGCCGGCGCCGGCATGCAGTTCCCGCTCTCGCTCGCTTCCGAAGGAAGCTGCACGATCGGCGGCAACCTCTCGACCAACGCGGGCGGCACCGCCGTGCTTCGCTATGGAAACACGCGCGAGCTCACCCTCGGCATCGAGGCCGTGCTCGCCGACGGCCACGTCCTCGACGCCCTGCGCGGCCTTCGCAAGGACAACACGGGCTACGATCTCAAGCAGCTCTTCATCGGCGCCGAAGGCACGCTCGGCATCGTCACGGCGGCCGTGATGAAGCTCTTCCCGCGCCGCGCACGCAGGTCACGGCGCTGGCGGCGGTCGCTTCCGTCGAGCGCTCGAGCGCGCTGCTCGCGCGCCTCAAGGAAGCCCTGGGCGACCGCCTCGTCGGCTTCGAGCTCATGAGCGCCTTCTCGCTCGCGCTTTCGCGCAAGCATCACGCGGGCTCGGCCGAGCTCCTTCCGGGTCACCCGTGGTACGTCCTCGTGCAGGCCGACGAGAGCGCTGCCGACGCCCCGCTCGCGGCGATGGTCGAGGCGTCGCTCGCCGCAGCGATCGACGCGGGCGACGCCGCGGACGCGTCGATCGCGCAATCGCGCGACCAGGCGATGCGGCTGTGGGCGCTGCGCGAGAACATCAGCGAGGCGCAACGCCGCGAGGGCCCGAACATCAAGCACGATATCTCGCTGCCCGTGTCCGCCATCGCGGCGTTCGTCGAGGAATGCGACGCGGCGCTGCTCGCGGCGTTTCCCGGCTCGCGGCTCGTCACCTTCGGTCACCTGGGCGACGGCAACCTCCACTACAACCTGTCGGGCCCCGAGGGCACGCAAGCCGCGCGCTTCATGGACAACGGCGAGCGCGCCAACCGCATCGTGCACGACCTGGTCGCGAAGTACGGCGGCAGCTTCAGCGCCGAGCACGGCGTGGGGCAACAGAAGCGCGACGACCTCGTGCGGTACAAGGACGCCACGGAAGTCGCGCTCATGCGCGCCGTGAAAGCGGCGCTCGACCCCGCGGGGATCATGAACCCGGGCAAGGTCCTGTAATGGGCAAGATCATCTTCTGGATCGTGGTCTTCTTCGTCGGCCTCTTCGCGCTTCGCATGCTGAACGTGGCCAAGGCCCGCGCGCGACGCCCGTCCTCGCGCGATGCCAAGTCCGCGCAATCGATGGTCCGCTGCGTGGGCTGCGGCGTGTTCCTGCCGCGTCCCGATGCGCGCGAGACCGACGCCGGCTTCCGCTGCACGGACCCGGCCTGCGCCGGCCGACATTGACGCCGGGATTGCACGGTCGCTATAACCGCCTTCATGCAGCCCGCGCCCGCCATCCCGCCGTTCGAGCCGCCCCCGCTGCCGCAGTCGATGGGCGATTCCGGCCGGCGCATCCTGTGGATCGTCGGGCTCTACCGCGCCATCTGCGCCGCCACGCTCCTGGGCGCCGCGCTGCTGCTCGACGCGCGCACGCTCAACATCGCGACGCCCAACGCGTTCATCACGGGAACGGGGCTGTACTTCGTCTTCGGGCTGTCGTCGTTCTGGTGGGTGCAGCAGGACCGCCTGCCCATGCCCCTGCCGACGATGCTGTTCTCGCTCCTCGCCGGCGACGTCTTCTTCCTTTCCCTCGTGATGTTCGCGGGCGGCAGCTTCGGCGCGCCGCTGCCCATCCTGCTCTTCCCGCAGCTCGCGGCGGCCGGGTGGATCCTGCGCACGCAGACCGCGTTCTTCCACGCGGCGTTCGCGGCCATCTGCCTCCTCGGCCTCGACGGCTATCGCGCGCTCCAGGGCACCATCGGGCCGCCGCAGGTGTTCCAGACGGGCATCATCGGCTTCGGCTTCTTCGCCACCGTCGGCATCGCCGTGGCGCTCGGCCGCTACACGAAGCAGTCGGAGGACCTCGCGGCGCAGCGCGGCATCGACGTCGCGAACCTCGAGCAGGTGAATCGCCTCATCATCCAGGACATGCAGGACGGCGTGCTCGTCGTCGACCTCAACGGCGTCGTGCGCGGGCACAACGCGCAGGTCACGCGCCTCCTCGGCGGCTTCGGACGCATGCGCGGCGGCATGCGCCTCGCGGAATTCTCCACCACGCTGCACGATTACTGGCGGCGATGGCAGGAGGACTTCACCGAGGCCCTGCCGCCGTTCAAGGTCGACGCGACGCAGCGGCTGCTGCGCGTGCGCCTCGTGCGCATCGGCACGGGGCTCAACGGCGGCACGCTTATCTACCTCGAGGACCTGGGGCGCGCGCAAAGCGAGGCCCAGCAGATGAAGCTGGCCGCGATGGGCCGGCTCACCGCGTCCATCGCGCACGAGGTGCGCAACCCGCTGTCGGCCATCAACCAGGCCGCGCAGCTCCTCGAGGAGGACGGCGCGGTGGCGCCCGAGGGCGCTCGCCTCCTGAGCATGATCCGCAACAACGCGAAGCGCATCGATCGCATCGTGGGCGAGGTGCTGCAGCTCAACCGGCGCGATCGCCAGCAGCCGGAGACCGTGCCGTTCGGCGACTTCATGCGCACGCTGACCGACGAGATCGTGCAGGCGGAGAACATGCCGCCCGGCAGCGTGGTGCTGCAGATTCCCGACGACCTCCTCATCATCTTCGACCGCGGGCACCTCAACCAGATCGTGTGGAACCTGCTTCGCAACGCGTGGCAGCATTGCCAGAAGAAGGAAGGCAGCATCCGCGTGCTCGCGCGCGCCGGCTACATGGGCGACGCCGTGATCTGCGAGCTCATGGACGACGGCCCCGGCATCCCGGCCGAGCTTCGGCCGCAGATCTTCGAGCCCTTCTTCACCACCCGGCCCGGCGGCACCGGGCTCGGGCTCTACATCGCTCGCGAGCTGGCCGACGCCAACGGCGCCGCCCTCGAGCTTCTGCCCAAGGGACCGGGCGCCCATTTCAGGATGACGCTCAAGCGCGCATCCACGCCGGAGCGCTCGGCGTGACGCAAGGGGAGGAGGACTGTCGTGTCTAGGAGAATTCGCGGTCAACCCAAGGTGCTGGTCGTCGACGACGAGCCGGACCTCTTAGAGCTCCTCGAGCTCACGCTCTCGCGCATGGGCCTCGACACGTCGCGCGCGGAGAGCGTCGGCGAGGCGATCCGCCTGCTCGACAAGGACCCGTACGACCTGTGCCTCACCGACATGCGCCTGCCCGACGGCGAGGGCCTGCGCGTCGTCGAGCACATCAACCAGAAGGGCCTCGACGTCCCCGTGGCGGTGATCACGGCGTTCGGAAGCGCGGAGAACGCGGTCGCGGCGCTCAAGGCGGGCGCGTTCGACTACCTCGCCAAGCCGGTCGCGCTCGAGCAGCTCCGCGCGCTCGTGAAGCAGGCGTTGAAGGTCCCGGAAAAGACGCAGCCGCCCTCCTCCTACCAGCTCCTCGGCGAATCGCCCGCGATGCAGCAGGTGCGCGGGCTCATCGACCGCCTCGCGAAGAGCCAGGCGCCGGTGTTCATCAACGGCGAGTCGGGCAGCGGCAAGGAGCTCGCGGCGCGCACCATCCACATGAACGGACCGCGCGGCGAGCAGCCCTTCGTGGCCGTGAACTGCGGCGCCATTCCCGAGAACCTCATGGAGAGCGAGTTCTTCGGTTACCGCAAAGGCGCGTTCACGGGAGCGGAGACCGACCGCGACGGCTTTTTCCAGGCGGCCAACGGCGGCACGCTCTTCCTCGACGAAGTGGCCGACCTCCCGCTGCCGATGCAGGTCAAGCTGCTGCGCGCCATCCAGGAGAAGAAGGTGCGCAAGGTCGGCAATACGCAGGAGGAGCCGGTCGACGTTCGCATCATCAGCGCGACGCACAAGAAGCTCGCCGCGCTGGTCGAAGGCGGCAACTTCCGCCAGGACCTCTACTACCGGCTCCACGTGATCGAGCTGCAGATGCCCTCGTTGCGCGAGATGCGCGAGGACATCCCGGGCATCGCGAACGCGATCCTCGCGAAGCTCACGCGGAGCGGCACCGCGAAGCTCGAGCCCGAGGCCCTCGTGGCGCTCGAGCAGTATCCGTTCCCCGGCAACGTGCGCGAGCTCGAGAACATCCTGGAGCGCGGCCTCTCGCTCGCGGCCGATCCGCAGCGCATCACCGCCGAGGACCTGCACCTCACGCCCGTCGGCGACGACTCCGACGGCGCCATGCCGCCCGGCGAGAAGTGGCCGCTGCAGGACTACCTCGATCGCGTCGAGCGCTCGGCGATCAACGAGGCGCTCGAGAAGACGCGCTTCAACCGCACCGCGGCGGCGAAGCTCCTGGGCATCACGTTCAGGGCCATGAGGTACCGCATGGAGAGGCTGGGGATCAAGTGAGCCCCGCCCCGCTCGCGGTCGACGACGCCGGCCGCGTCGCGGCCGCGCGGTGGATCGCGTCCCCCAACTTCGACGCGCGGCCGGCTGGCGTGGCGCCGTCGCTGGTGGTGGTCCACGGCATCTCGCTGCCGCCCGGCGTGTTCCGCGGCGACGGTGTCGAACGCCTCTTCACCAATACGCTCGACACGTCCGCCCACCCCTTCTACGCGACGATCGCTGGGCTGCGCGTGTCTTCGCACTTCTTCATCCGCCGCCGCGGCGGGCTCGTCCAGTTCGTGTCCTGCGGCGAGCGCGCGTGGCACGCGGGCGTGTCCTCCTGGCGGGGGCGGGAGCGCTGCAACGACTTTTCCATCGGCATCGAGCTCGAGGGCGCCGACGACGTCCCCTACGCCGCCGCCCAGTACCGGCGCCTGGGGGCCCTGCTCCTTGCGCTCAGGCAGCGATACCCCATCGAGGCCGTGGCCGGCCACAGCGACGTCGCGCCCGGCCGCAAGACCGACCCCGGACCCGCCTTCGACTGGGACCGCCTGGCGGCCATCACAGGCGCCTCCAGGCTCCCCCGAGCGATCTAGTGCGACGCCCTCGGTTTCGGGGTATAATCCATTGTTTAACCGGGCAAAACCTGGGGCGCCGCAGTGGCCCCGCCCGGAAGAGCCGGAGCCGTCAGCCCGACAGCGCGTCGCAACGCCGTGCGGTCTCGACGTGACTCCCCGATAAGGCTCCCTTAAGCCGGGCAGGCGAGGCTAGACGTTATCCATGCAGCTTCTCGCGGATTATTTTCCGCTGATCCTTTTTTTCCTGGCGTTCAAGTGGCAGGGCATCATGGTGGCGACCGCGGTCGCGATCGTCGCCTCGGTCTGCCAGATCGCCTGGTTCAAGTGGAAGGGCAAGCTCTCCGCCATCCACTGGCTCTCGTTCGCCATCATCGCCGTGTTCGGCGGAGCCACGCTCGTGCTGCAGGACGAGGTCTTCATCAAGTGGAAGCCCACGGTCCTCTACGGCGCGTTCTGCGCGGTGCTCGCCGTCGGCAAGCTGGCCTTCGGCCGCGACCTCCTGCAGTACGTCCTGAAGGACCTCACGCTTCCGCCGGCGGTGTGGACGCGAGTCACCTTGGCGTGGGCGGGATTCTTCGCCGGCATGGCCGTGCTCAACTGGTACGTGGCGTTCCACTTCCCCACCGACACCTGGGTCAACTTCAAGGTGTGGGGCGGGATCGGGCTCTTCCTCGCGTTCGCGCTCGTCCAGGGCGTGTTCCTCGCCCGCCACATGCAGGAGGGCAAGACGTGAACGTGGTGGCCGATACGTTGAAGGGCCGCCTCGCGAGCCTCGCGCCGTCCGTGCTCGAGCTCGCCGACGACAGCGCCGAGCACGCCGGGCATGCCGGCGCGGCGGGCGGCGGCGGGCACTTTTCGCTCCTGATCGTGTCCGAGCAGTTCACCGGCCTGACCCGTGTCGCCCGCCACCGCGCGGTCCTCGACCGGGTGGGCGACATGATTCCCCATCCCGTCCACGCGCTTGCCATTCGCGCCTACGCACCGGACGAATTTCCTTCCTGACCGAAAGGACGTATAGAAATGACTCGAACCAGAATCGCCCTCGCCGTGCTGACGGCCTTTGCCGTCGCGGGCGTCGCGCAAGCGCAACCTGCCGCTCCGAAGCAAGCCGCCCCCGCCGCCGCGCCCGCGGCCGCGCCGGCCGCCGCGTCGACGGGCAAGGCGCTCTACCCGCAGTCGCAGTTCGACTTCATGCTGAAGGAGCGTCTCGCGCAAGGCGCGCCGGACAGCCCCGAGCTCCGCAACGCCATCCGCGAGGAGCTCAACACGCGCGAGCTCCTGATGCGCGAAGCGAAGAAGGCGAACCTCGACAAGAACCCGGACATCAAGCAGCAGATGGACCTCGCGGGCCAGACGGTCCTCGTGCGTGCCTACGTGACCGACTGGATCAAGAAGAACCCCATTCCCGACGCCGAGCTCAGGAAGGAATACGACGCCATCAAGGCACAGATGGGCGACAAGGAATACAAGGTCAAGCACATCCTGGTCGAGAAGGAAGACGAGGCCAAGGACGTCATCGCCCAGCTCCAGAAGGGCGCCAAGTTCGACGAGCTTCGCGAAGGCGCGCTCGAAGGACCCGGGCAGCAAGGACCGCGGCGGCGACCTCGACTGGAACGCGCCGGGCGGATTCGTGAAGCCGTTCAGCGACGCGATGATGGCGACGCCCAAGGGCAAGTTCACGGCCACGCCGGTGCAGACGCAATTCGGCTACCACGTGATCCTCGTGGAAGACGTGCGCGAGGCCAAGGTCCCGTCGTTCGACGAAGTGAAGCCGCAGCTCCAGCAGCGCGTGCAGGCCGCTTACCTCGACAAGTACTTCAAGGAGCTTCGCGCGAAGGGCGGCGTATAAGCGCCGGGTTCGCGGCGGGCCACGCGCTCGCGGGAAGGTTCAGGGGTTAACACCAGAATCGTCCCACCCAGGCAAGGGCAGGCGCCGAAAGGCCCTGCCCTTCCTTTTTGCCACAAGGGCGATGACTTGGTGAATGCCCTTCAGTATTGACCCTGGACACAACCCCGTCACGCACATTACCCTTTGCCTCGCGCTGCAGGGAGCGCGAGGAATTTCCCTGCCCGATTCGGCGGTCGCCATGGACGGCCGCCATGACTACAGGTGGAGGGAAATCGATGACGTTCATCAGGAACCCGAAGGACTTCTGGGCGGGGATCCTTTACATAGCATTCGGCGCCGGCGCCATCATCGTCGCGTTGAATTACCCGATCGGCTCCGCGGGCAGGATGGGCCCAGGATATTTCCCCCGCGGCCTCGGCATCATCCTGATCGCGATCGGCGCGTTCCTGTGCCTGCGGGCGCTGCGCGTCCCCGGCTCGCGCATGTCGTTCGGATCCTTCAAGCCGATCCTCGTCGTCCTCGGCAGCGTCGTCGTGTTCGGGCTCGCCGCAGGGCCGCTCGGCCTCGTCATCGCGACCGTCCTCCTCATCCTGGTATCGAGCGCGGCGAGCGACGAGTTCCGGTGGAAGGAAGCCGTGATTTCCTCGATCGCGCTCGCGATCTTCACCGTGATCGCGTTCTCGTACGGGCTCAAGCTGCAGCTGCCCGTGTGGCCCGCATTCCTGATGAGCTGAAAGGGCCCACATGGATCTCCTCAACAACCTGATGGTCGGGCTGCAGGTCGCGGTCACGTTCCAGAACATCCTCTATGCGTTCTTCGGCGTGCTCCTGGGCACGCTGATCGGCGTCCTGCCCGGCATCGGGCCCGTGCCGACGATCGCGATGCTGCTGCCGATCACGTATGCACTGCCGCCGGTCTCCGCGCTCATCATGCTCGCGGGCATTTACTACGGCGCGCAGTACGGCGGATCGACCACCGCCATCCTCGTCAACCTGCCGGGCGAATCGTCGTCGGTGGTCACCTGCATCGACGGCTACCAGATGGCGAGACAGGGCAAGGCGGGCAAGGCGCTCGCGGTCGCGGCCATCGGCTCGTTCATCGCGGGCTCGTTCGCGACGATGCTCATCGCCGCGTTCGCGCCGCCGCTCGCGGAGGTCGCGCTCAAGTTCGGCCCCGCGGAGTACTTCTCGCTCATGGTGCTGGGCCTCATCGCCGCCGTGGTGCTCGCGAGCGGGTCGCTCGTCAAGGCGATCGGCATGATCGTGCTGGGCCTCCTGCTCGGCATCGTGGGCACCGACGTGAACTCCGGGCTCCAGCGCTACACGATGGGCATCCCCGAGATGTCGGACGGCATCGGCTTCGTCACCGTCGCGATGGGACTGTTCGGCTTCGCGGAGATCATCGTCAACCTGGAGCAGAAGGAGAAGCGCGAGGTCTTCACGAAGAACGTCTCGGGCCTCTGGCTCAAGTGGTCCGAGTTCAAGGAGGCGCTGCCGGCCATCATCCGCGGCACGGGCATCGGATCGGTGCTGGGCATCCTGCCGGGCGGCGGCGCGCTCCTCAGCGCCTTCGCGTCGTACACGCTCGAGAAGAAGATCGCGAAGGACCCGTCACGCTTCGGCAAGGGCGCGATCCAGGGCGTCGCGGGTCCCGAGAGCGCCAACAACGCGGGCGCGCAGACGTCGTTCATCCCGCTGCTCACGCTCGGCATCCCGCCCAACGCGGTGATGGCGCTCATGGTCGGCGCCATGACCATCCACTCGATCCAGCCGGGCCCGCAGGTGATGACGAGCAACCCGCAGCTCTTCTGGGGGCTCATCGTCAGCATGTGGATCGGCAACCTGATGCTCGTCGTGCTCAACCTGCCGATGATCCAGATCTGGGTGAAGCTCCTGCAGGTCCCCTATCGCCTGCTGTACCCCGCGATCGTGCTGTTCTGCTGCATCGGCGTCTACAGCATCCAGAACAGCGTGTTCGACGTCTACCTCACGGCCATCTTCGGCGTGCTGGGATGGGTCTTCGTGAAGGTCGAGTGCGAGCCCGCGCCGCTGCTCCTGGGCTTCATCCTGGGGCCCATGATGGAGGAGAACCTGCGCCGGGCGCTTCTCCTGTCGCGCGGCGATCCGAGCGTGTTCGTCACGCGCCCGATCAGCGCGGTGATGCTGGCCATGGCCGTGGGCCTTCTCCTCATCATCGTCGCGCCGTCGATCCGCAAGAAGCGCGAAGAGGCGTTCCAGGAGGCGTAGCCGGGGCCTTCGGGTAGACTTGCAAGGGCGCGCGCCTCCCGCGCGCGCCCAACCGGTCTTTCGCATGCCGCCCGACGAGAACGCCCCCTCCCGCCACGCCTCCTCCCTCGACTGGAGACTGCCGTACGCCTCGCGACGGCAGCCTCTGTTCTCCCGCAACGCCGTCGCCACGTCGCAGCCGCTCGCGACACAGGCGGGGGTCGCGATGCTCGCGAAGGGCGGCAACGCCGTCGACGCGGCGCTGGCCACCGCCATCACGCTGACCGTGGTCGAGCCGTGCAGCAACGGCGTCGGCTCCGATCTCTTCGCGATCCTGTGGACCGGCTCGGAGCTCGTGGGCCTCAACGCCTCAGGGCGCGCGCCGGCGGCGTGGCATCCCGGGCGCTTCGAGGGGCGTCGCTCGATGCCCGAGCGGGGCTGGGAGACGGTGACCATTCCCGGCGCGGTGTCGGGGTGGCGCGCGCTCTCGCAGCGCTTCGGCGCGCTGCCGTTCGCCGACCTGTTCGAGCCCGCCATCCGCTATGCGCGCGACGGCTTCGCCGTGTCGCCCATCGTCGCCGAGAAATGGGCGCTCGCGGTTCCGCTGATGCCCAAGGACATGGGCTGGTTCGAGCACTTCATGCCGCGCGGCCGCGCGCCGGTCCCCGGCGAGACGTGGTCGAGCCGCGCGCTCGCCGCCACCCTCGAGAAGATCGCGCTCACCGACGGCGAGGCGTTCTACCGCGGCGAGCTCGCGCAGGCGATGGTGGGCCATTCGCAGTCCGCGCGAGGCGCGCACACCCTCGACGACTTCGCCTCGCACACCGCGGACTGGGTGACGCCGCTCGCGAGGAAGTACCGTGACGTCACCGTCCACGAGATCCCGCCCAACGGCCAGGGCATCGCGGCGCTGATGGCGCTCGGCATCCTCGACAACTTCGACCTGGCGTCGATGCCCCCGGACAGCCCGGAGACGCAGCACCTCATGATCGAGGCGATGAAGCTCGGCTTCGCCGATTCGTATCGCTACGTGAGCGATCCCGCGACCATGACGGTCAAGAGCGACGACCTCCTCGACCCCTCGTATCTCGCGAGCCGGGCCAGGCGCATCGACCGCTCGCGCGCGAGCAACTTCGGTCCCGGCGACCCGCCTCGCGCCGGCACGGTGTATCTATGCGCCGCCGATGCGAGCGGGATGATGGTCTCGCTCATCCAGTCGAACTACATGGGCTTCGGCTCCGGCGTGGTCGTGCCGGGCACCGGCATCAGCCTGCAAAATCGCGGGACCGGCTTCTCGCTGGCGCAAGGCCACCCGAACCAGGTGCGCGGCGGTCACCGGCCCTATCACACGATCATCCCCGGGTTCGTCACGAAGGACGGCGCACCGCTCGCGGCCTTCGGTGTGATGGGCGGCCCCATCCAGCCGCCGGGCCACGTCCAGACGCTCGTGCGGCTCGTCGACTACGGCATGAATCCGCAGGCCGTGCTCGACGCACCGCGCTGGAAGGTCGCGCCCAACGGCTCCGTGGACCTCGAGTCCAGCGCCTCGCCCGTGCTGCGCGAGAAGCTCATCGCGATGGGCCACGTCATCGCCGACCAGCCCGACTCGTACATGGACTTCGGCGCGGGACAGTTCATCGTGCGGCACGGCGACGGCTACGTCGCAGGTTCCGACCCTCGCCGCGACGGCCAGGCCGCCGGCTTCTGATTAAGTAGGGTCGGAGTCGACTTAATCTTGCGGGCGCTTCGCCGTGCCCCTCCGTGGATCGGCCGGGCGCGGCCGAAGATTTAAGTCGACTCCGACCCTACTTAATCTGTGCGGCCAGGCGCGGCAGCGCGCGCGCAAATTAAGTCGACTCTGACCCTACTTAATTTTGCGGGCGCTTCGCCGCGACCGTGCGCGGATCGGCCGGCCGCGGCTTGCCGTTAATATACGCCGCGACGTCCCACGCCTCCTGGTCAGTCAGCGTGTTGGGCTGCCCGAGCGGCATGTTCGCCTTGATGAACGCCGCGGCGGTCGCGACGTTGTGCATCCCCGCGCCCTTGTTGTAGGACTGCGGGCCCCACACGGGCGGGAACGTGTACGTGCCGTTCGCCTGCAGGCCGCCGCCCCCGGCCTGGTGGCACGCGACGCAATGCGTGGCGTACACCGCCTCCCCGCGCGCGGCGTCGGGCTTCTGCGCGGGCTCCTTCACGGCGGGAAAGCCGCGGCCCTCGAGGTAGGCGCCCACGGGCGCGCCCGTCGCGAGCCAGAATGCGTACGTCGTGAGCGCCGTGATGACGAGGCTGTCCTCCGGCGGCACGCGCCCGTTCATCGAGAAGCGGAAGCAGCCCTCGAGCCGCTTCGCGAACGTGTTCACCTGCTCGTTCTTGCCGCGGAACGCAGGGTACGCGACGTACGCGGCCCACATCGGCGCCGAGCCCGCCGCGCGCCCCGCCTCGAGGTGGCAGTTGACGCAGTTGAGCTTATTGCCGACGTACGGCTTCGCGTAGCGCTGCGTGTTGGTGAACACGTCCTGGCCGATGCGCACCATGTCGCCGAGCGGCGTGTCGGGAATGGTGGAAGGATCGGGCGGCGTGAACTTGACCTGCGTCGCGGGCGCGGGCGGCAGCGGCTGCGCTGCGGCGCCCAGCGCCCACGCGATGGCGATCACCGCCGCCGCCGCGCGCATCACCGGTTGCCCTGCTTCAGCACGGACAGCGGCAGCATCTCGCCCACCTGGATGCGCGGGCGATCGGCCTCGGCGCGCGCGAGCGGCGCCGTCGCGCGCATCGTCGACAGGCTGCGGCGCGTGAGCTCCTGGTAGCTCTGCGTGCCTTCGACCTTCCACGCGAGCTCCTGGTCGGTCAGCGCGCGCACGAGCTTGCCCGGCACGCCCGCCACGAGCATGCGCGGCGGCACCATGAAGCCCGCTTTCACGAACGCCATGGCGGCGACCATCGCGGACTCGCCGACCACCGCGTTGTCGTTGACCACGGCATTCATGCCGACGAGCGCGTTACGCTGCACGATGCATCCATGCAGCACCGCGCCGTGGCCGATGTGGCCGTCCTCCTCGGCGATGGTGTCGGTGCCGGGGAAGCCGTGCATCGTGCAGCTATCCTGCAGGTTGGCGCCCGCGCGCACCTCCCGGGCGACCGAAGTCGCCGCGCAGGCTCGCGCAAGGACCGATATAGACGCCGGGACCGACCAGCACGTCACCGATCAGCACCGCGGACGGATGCACGAACGCCGTCGGATCCACCACCGGCGCAATGCCGTCGATATATACCGTGAGCTCCATCGTCATCCCACCCAGACGCGTGCGTTGCGGAACATGCGCATCCACGGCGAGGCGTCGCCCCAGCCGTCGGGATGCCAGGACATCTGCGCGCTGCGATGCACGCGCTCCGGATGCGGCATGAGGATCGTATAGCGGCCATCCGGCGTCGTGAGTCCCGTGATGCCCTGCGGCGAGCCGTTGACGTTGTACGGGTACGCTTCGGTGGGCGCGCCGCGGTGATCGACATAGCGCATCGCGACGAGCGGCTGCGCCGCCGCGACGGCCGCCGCGTCCTTGAACTCCGCGTACCCTTCGCCGTGCGCCGTGGCCACGGGAATGCGGCTGCCTTCCATGCCCGCGAAGAAGAGCGACGGCGACGGCTCTATCTCGACCATCACGTAGCGCCCCTCGAACTGCTCGGACTTGTTGCGCACGAAGCGCGGCCACGCCTGCGCGCCCGGGATCATGTCGCGCAGCGCGGCCATCATCTGGCAGCCGTTGCACACGCCCAGCCCGAAGACGTCGGTGCGCGCGAGGAAGGCCGCGAACGCGTCGCGCACCGCGGGATTGAAGCGGATCGACTTCGCCCAGCCTTCGCCCGCGCCCAGCACGTCGCCCGTACAGCCGCCGCCAGCCGACCGACCCGTAGACGCCTCGGCGAGACGCATTGCGGCGACCAGGTCAGCTCATGCACGTCGAAGGCGTCGAAGCCCGCGCGGTCGAACGCCGCGGCCATCTCCACCTGGCCGTTCACGCCCTGCTCGCGCAGGATCGCCACCTTCGGGCGCGCGCCCGTCGCGATGAACGGCGCCGCGACGTCGAGGTCCGGGTGGACAGGCGCGGCGCCAGGCCAGGGTCGTCGCGATCGAGGATGCGCGCGTATTCCGCGTCGGCGGCGTCCGGGTTGTCGCGCAGGCGCTGCATCGCGTGCGTCGTCGACGACCACGCGCGGTGCATGTCGACGCGCGACTCGTCGAGGAGCATCGTCCCGGCGCGCATGATGCGGAAGCAATCGCCCGCGACCGGCGCGCCGACCACCGATCGCACGCGAGGGCGCGTCGCTGGTGCCGCGACATCGTCGCGGCGTACCTGCGCCACCGCGCCCGGCTCCTCGGCGAAGAGCGTCGCGAGCACGTCGGCGTGGGCTTCGAGCTCGACGTCAGCCCGCAACGCGACGCGGACGCCATCTCGGCGAGCGTCGCGAAGCGTCGCCGTCGGCGATGTCGTGGTAGGCGAGGATGCGCTCGCGCGATCCGCGCAGGTCGAAGAACGTCGCGGGCGCGAGGATCGTCGAGTCGGGAGCACGCGTCGCCCATCTGCCGTAGACCTGCGCAGGCGCCGAGCCGCCGGACGCGCGCGGCCGTCGTTGACGTCGATGCGCAC
>JBGAIS010000101.1:0-16106 GCA_044225355.1 Casimicrobiaceae bacterium
CGCCACTACGTGGGCATCGACCTGGGCGGCATCGCGATCCGCGACGAGGCGGTCCACGTCACGCGCAGCGGCAAGCGCCTGCTCGTCACGCACGGCGATCGCTTCGATGCCGTCGTGACCTGCGCGAAGTGGCTCGCGCTCCTCGGCGACCACGCCTACCAGCTCGCGCTCAAGGCCAACCAGCACTTCAACGCCCTGCGCGCGCGCATGGGGCTTCCGTACTGGTCGCTGTCGCAGTTCCTCAAGTTGCGGGTGCGAAACGCGGTGAGCTACATCACGGCGTTCGAGGACGCCCTCGCGCGCGAGGCGCGCTCGCGCGGATTCGACGGCGTCGTCTGCGGGCACATCCACCATGCGGAAGTGCGCCCCATCGGCGACGTGCTCTATTGCAACTCGGGCGACTGGGTCGAGAGCCTCACCGCGCTCGTCGAGTCCGACGACGGCGCGATCTCGGTCCTGCGCTGGACGGAAGTGACGGCCGACCTCGCGAGGATCGCGCCGCCGGGGCCGCGCGTCGCGGAGCCCGCATGAGGAGCGGGTCGGCGCCGCGGCCGCTTCGCATCCTCATCGTCACCGACGCATGGGCGCCGCAGGTCAACGGCGTCGTGGTCACGCTGCGAAACACGATACGCGAGCTCGAGCGCATGGGGCACGTCGTGGGCCTCGTGACGCCCCATGGCTTCCGAACCCTGCCCTGCCCCACGTATCCCGAGATCCGCCTGTCGCTGTTCGCGCGGGGCCGCGTCGCCGGGCTCATCGACGCGTTCGAGCCCGATGCCATGCACGTCGCGACCGAAGGCCCGCTCGGCCTTGCCGCGCGCCGTCACGCGATTCGCGCGGGGACGTCGTTCACCACGGCGTACCACACGCAGTTTCCGGAGTACGTGCACGCGAGGACGCGCCTGCCGCTCTCGATCTCGTACCGGTGGATGCGCTGGTTCCACGATCCCGCGCGCTCGTTGATGGTCGCCACGCCGGACGTGCGGCGGCGCCTGGCCGGCCGCGGCTTCGGCAACCTCGCGATGTGGTCACGCGGCGTCGATGCCGACCTCTTCCGGCCGGGCCCGCGCGACGACCGCGGCATCGCGCGGCCCGTGTTCCTGTACGTCGGGCGCGTGTCGGTCGAGAAGAGCATCGCCGACTTCCTTGCGCTCGACCTTCCCGGCAGCAAGTGGGTCGTCGGTGACGGCCCCGCGCGCGCGGACCTCCAGCGCCGCTTCCCGCGCGCGGTGTTCTTCGGCATGAAGTCGGGCGAGGACCTCGCGTGGCATTATCGCCAGGCCGACGTGTTCGTGTTCCCGAGCCGCACCGACACGTTCGGCCTCGTGATGCTGGAGGCCATGGCGTGCGGCACGCCCGTCGCCGCGTTTCCGGTCACGGGCCCCGTCGACGTCGTGCGACCGGGCTGCTCGGGCGTCCTCGACCACGACTTGCGCGAAGCGGCGCTGCGCGCGCTCGACCTGCCCCGGGACGGGGTGCGCGCGCATGCGCTCGAATCGTCGTGGGAAGCCTCCACACGGCAGTTCGTGGCCAACCTGCATCCGGCCATCGCGGCCGCCTGAGCGCCTCTTTCGCGCCGCGCCGCGCGCCCGCGCGGTCGGCCATAATGTCGTCGCGCGGCCGGCGCGAGCGGCCGGCCACCCAACATGCAAAAGCCTTCGACGACGCCGCCTTCGCAACGCCGCACGCCACGCGGTCCCGCGCGCGCGCTCGCGAGGCGCACCCTGATCGCCGCGGCGCTCTTCGTCGCCTCCGCCGCTCGAGGCGCCACCGACCCTTGCGCCGCCGGCCAGCCACCCGCTCACGAGCCCACCGCTTACGCGTGCGAGGCACTCGCGCTGGTCGACCGCTTCGGCGTCGCCGCCGACGCCGAGCGCGGGCCTGCGATCCGCGCGCGCGCCCCCGCCGAGGCGCGTCGCGCCACGTCCGCGGCCGGCGTGCACGCGATCGTCGAGGATGCGCTGCGCGAGGTCGATCGGCACAGCCGCGTCACGTCGGCACGATGGACCGCGCGACTCGCCGATCCGCAATCGAGGCGCGATCGCGTGCTGACGAATCCGTCGACTCGCATCGCGTACGTCGACGTGCGCGGCTTCTCGGGCACGAATCCGCGAAGCGTGGAAGACTACGTCGCGGGCCTGCGCGAAGGCCTGGCCGACGCCGAGCGCGAAGGCGCGTGCGGCTACGTCGTGGACCTTCGGCGCAACCCCGGCGGCAACATGTGGCCCGCGCTCCTCGGCCTGCAGCCTCTCCTGGGCGAGGGCGTGGTGGGCGCGTTCCGCACGCGCGACGGCACGCTCTCGCGATGGCGGCTCGACGCGGCGCGCGCGATGATCGACGACAACGTGATCGCGAGCGCCGGTGCCGCGCCCGCGGCGGCGTCCGCGTCGACGAAGCCCGTGGCGATCCTGCTCGGCACCGACACGGCGAGCGCCGGCGAGGCCATCGCCATCGCGTTCCGCGAGCGTCCCTCGACGCGAAGCTTCGGATGGCACACCGCGGGGCTCACCACCGCCAACGCGGGCTTCCACCTGCGCGACGATGCCACGCTCTTCCTCGCGGTCGCCCAGATGACCGACCGCGACGGCCGCGCGTACGTGCCGTACGTCGTGCCCGACGAGGAGACCGTCGCCGCGCTCCGCGTCCACAAGACGGGCCGCTACGAGGACGTCACGCGCAAGGCCGCCACGGAGTGGCTCGCGCAGCCCGGACGTTGCGGCCCGCAAGAGGACGCGCCGTGAGGCGGCCCGCTTGCATCGCGAACTGAACGACGAAGGGGAAGCCACCATCATGGCGAACAAGCGCATGGGCCAGGTCACCGTCACCGGCGAGTGGGCGCGCCACTTGCGGCCTATCCTCCGCCGCGCGTTCTGGAAAGGGGAGCGGAGCGCCGTGAAGGCGGCGGTCCGCGCCGAGCTCCACGGCAACGCCGACGCCGCGCGATCGCCCGATGCGAGCGAATCGTCGCCGCTTCGCACGTATCGCGGATCGTGCCACTGCGGCGCGGTGCAGTTCGAGATCGCGACCGACGCGCCCGAGCTCACCACCTGCGACTGCTCGATCTGCCGCCGCAAGAACGCGTTGATGGTGAAGGTCCACGAGAGCCGCTTCCGGCTCATCGCGGGCGAAGCGAGCCTGCGCGAGTATCGCCCATACCGGTACGGCGCGCCACTACTTCTGCAAGGTGTGCGGCATCTACCCCTTCCATCGCAAGCGCGTGACGCCCGATTTCCTGGGCATCAACGTGTTCTGCCTCGAGGACTTCGACCGCTCCGGCATTCCCGTGCGCGAGACGCACGGATCGTCCATGGCATGAACGTCGGGCAGCTCAAGCGCTACTGCCGCGCGCTTCCGGGCGCGGTGGAGACCGACCATGGCGAGCCGTACAACTTCCTCGTGTACGCCGTGCGCGGGAGGAAGTTCGCGTACTTCAAGACGAGCGAGCCCGAGCGGTGGCGCTTCAGCACGCGCGTCACGCCCGATCGCTTCGTCGAGCTGACCGAGGTCCCCGGCGTCAAGCCCGCGCGCTACCGCGGCCGCTACGGGTGGATCACGATCGTGGACGTGGCGGCGTTCCCGGAAGGCTACCTTCGCGAGCTCGTGGCGTGGTCCCACCGCCGGGCGTCCTGCTCACGCACGCGCATCGCTTGAGGCACGCGTCGGCGACGGGCGCCTCCCGGTCGCACGCGACGCGTACTTTGAGATCGTGGATGCAAAAGCGCGGGCGAGAGGGCCGACGAGGCGAGACACGCGCGGGCGAGGGGTGCGATCATGTCGCGATGGCCGCATCCGCCGCCTTCTGCCGAATGCACCTTGCGCACGCGCTCCCGGTCGTCGCCATCGCCGCCGCCCTGCTGGTCGCGGCATGCGAGAAGTCGCCCGCGCCGTTCCATCGCGTCGACGGCGTGTGGCACTACGAATCCATCCCCGTTCCCGGCGCCGACGCGCCAACGTTCACGCCGCTCGGCGAGCACTACGCGAAGGATCGCGCCCGCGTCTACTACGCCGACACCTATCGCGACGGCCGCGAGTACTTCACCGTCGCGCACCCGCGCGTGAGGGTGCTCGGGGCCGCGGACGCCGCGACGTTCCGCTACCTCGCGAGCGACTACGCGGTGGATGCGAGCAGCGCCTATTTCCAGGGCGCGCGCTATCTCCTCAAGGACGCCGCGACGTTCGCGCTCCTCGACTACGGCTTCTCGCGCGACCGCGTCACAGGCTACTGCCACCTCGAGCCGATCGCGGGAAGCGACGGCGCGACGTTCGCGGGCCTCGGCGCGCACTACGCGCGGGACGCGACCCGCGTCTACTACTGCGGCGTGGAGCTCGATGACGCCGGCAAGCCGCCGTACGTGAAGGCCGTGGCGCTCGCGGGCGCGCAGCCCGCGTCGTTCAAGGAGCTCGAGCGCGGCTATGCCGTCGACGCGAGACAGGCCTACTTCCAGGACAAGGTCCTGCGCGACGCGGACGCGGCCACCTTCGCGGTGCAGGACGCGGGCTCGGGTCCCGCCGACGCCCGTGACGCGCGCGGCGGCTTCGACCGCGGCCAGCGCCTGCCCTCGCCCTGACGCCCTACTTCGCGGGAAGCAGGATCCAGAGCTTGCCGTCGGCCTCGCCGACGAACATCTCGCTGCTGCCGGTCGACGAGCCGTTCTTGTCCTCGGTCTTCGTCTTCACCACCAGCTTCTTGGTGGGTGCGAGCACGAGCTCCGCGGGCTTGCCGTCCGGCGACTTCATGCTCTCGATGCGCTTCATGTCCTCGGGCTTCACGTCGATGAGCTCGACGGCCGTCACCTTGCCGCCGGTCTGCGCGCTCATCATCATCTTGTAGAACGACAGCGCCGCGGGATCGGCGCCCTTGGTGTACAGGAGCGACGTCAGCGTCTTGTCGTCCTTGGCCTCGTACGCCTTGCGGTACGTGTCGGCGAACTCCTTCTCCTGGGCGGGCGTGGCGGCGTGCGCGAGCGTCGCGATCGCGAGGCAGGCGAGGAACGCGGCGAGCTTCATGGACGGCTCCGGTGGCAAGCGGGGCGCCATTGTGCCACGCGCTACGCTTGACACCCCGCGCCGGCGTGCCAAAGATGGCGCGACACCCTCACCCCGGGACACGACGATGGATGCCCTTCGCTGCCGCGCGCTCGCGCTCGCCCTCCTCGCCTCGCTCGCCTTCGCAGGATGCGGAGGCGGCGGAGGGGGAGGGGGAGGCGACGCTCCGCCCTCGCCTCCTACGGTGACGGGCCCCGCGTGGTGGGGATTCGGCCGCGACGCGCAGCACGCGGCGCAGAGCGGCGTCGCGACGCAAGCGCTCACGCGCATCGTGTGGCAGACGCCGGTCGACCTGGCCCCACCCTACGTCGGCAACAACGTGCTCCTCATCCACTACGGCTCGCCGGTGATCACGGCGCGCAACACGGTCGTCCTTCCCGTCAAGATCGACCGCAGCAACGCCTTCCGCGTCGAGGGCCGCGCGGGAGGCCTGGGCACGCTCCTGTGGACGGCCACCACCGATTACGTGATGCCGCCGCACGACTGGGTGCCGAGCTACGGCATCGCGCTCACGCAGGGCAATCGCCTGTACTGGCCCGGTGCGGGCGGCAAGCTCTACTATCGAGACGACGCCGACTCGGCGACGAGCGCGACGCAGTCCGCGGTGTTCTACGGAAGCGAGGCCTACGCCGCTGCGCGCGCCACGTACGACGCGGCGGTCGTCATCAACACGCCGCTCACGGTCGACCCCCGCGGCAACGTCTACTTCGGATTCGTTGTCACCGCAACCAATCCGCTGGGCCTGCAGAGCGGCATCGCGCGCGTGGCGCCCGACGGCACCGGGACGTGGGTGAGCGTGAAGGCGGCCGCCGGCGACGCACGGCTCTCGAAGCCCGCGACCAACAGCGCGCCTGCCCTTTCGAACGACCTCTCGACAGTCTACGTCGCCGTGACCAGCACGCCCGCCGAGGGCGAGCATCCCTTCGGCATGCTCCTCTCCCTCGACGCGAGCACGCTCGCTACGCGCGGGGTGGCCGAGCTTCGCGACCCCGCGACCGGCGCGCTCGGATGGGTCAGCGACAACGGCACCGCTTCGCCTACCGTGGGCCCCGACGGCGACGTCTACTTCGGCGTGCTCGAGTCCAACACGCCCGGGCACAATTTCCGCGGCTGGCTGCTTCACTTCGACTCGACGCTCAACGTGCGCAAGCTTCCGGGCTCCTTCGGCTGGGACCAGACCGTCTCCGTCGTGCCCGCGGCGATGGTGCCGCAATACACGGGCACGTCGTCGTACCTTATCGTGTCGAAGTACAACAACTACTTCGGCGTGGGCACCGGCAACGGGCGCAACGAGATGGCGATCCTCGATCCCGGCGCGTCGCAGATCGACACGATCACGCCCATTCCCGTGATGCGCGAGGTGCTGACGGTCCTCGGACCCACCGCGGAGACCGGCGTGCCGGGCGCGGTGCGCGAGTGGTGCGTCAACACCGTCGCGGTCGACCCCGCGACGAGCTCGGTGCTCGTCAACAGCGAGGACGGGCGGCTGTATCGCTGGCACCTGCCGTCGAATACGCTCTCGCAGACCGTGCGCTTCAACAACGGCTACGCGGAGTCGTACACGCCGACGGCCATAGGCGCCGACGGCAAGATCTACGCGATCAACAACGCGACGCTCTTCGCCGTCGGCCAGTGACGGCGCGTCACACGCGCGCCCGGGAATCCTTCTTCGCGAGGCGCGCGAGGAGGTAGTCGACCTCCTCGCGTGCCGCGGGCGTGAGCGCGGCGCCGGGCTTGCGCAGGGCATCGGAGGCGATGATGCCGCGACGCATCAGCACGTACTTGCGCACCGCGAGGCCCGGACCCGGCTGCTGCTCGTAGCGGATGAGCGGCAGGTGCGCGTCGAAGAGGTCGTGCGCCTCGTCGCGCTTGCCTTGCGCCGAGAGCCGCACGACGTCGACCAGCATGTCGGGGAAGCAGTAGCCGGTGTTGGCGCCGTCGGCGCCGCGCTCCATCTCGAAGTCGAGGAACAGCGCGTTGTTGCCGGTGAGGATCGCGAGGTGGCGCATCGACCCTTCGTCCTCCCACGTGCGAAGCTGCGATATCTTCTCGAGCCCCGGCCAGTCCTCGTGCTTCAGCATCACGCACGACGCGTTCTCCTGCGCGATGCGGCGGATGACGCCGGGCGTCATCTGCACCGAGAACGTGAGCGGGTAGTCCTGGATCACGAACGGAACGTCGGCGCCGATGGCCTCCGATGCCTGCCGGTAATACGCCGCGATCGAGTCGTCCGTGCGCAGCGTGTTGGGCGGCGCGATCATGACGCCCGCCGCGCCCTTGTCCATCACCGCGTGCGTGAGCTCGCGCATCGGCGCGAAGCCCGGCGCCGACACGCCGACGATGATGGGCACGTTCGCGCGCGCGGCGACGCGCGCCACGATGGCGACGGACTCCTCGTGCGTCATCTTGGGCGCCTCGCCCAACTGCCCGAGGAGCGTGATGCCGTCCACACCGGACTCCACGAAGAAGTCGGTCATGCGATCGATCGAGGCGTCGTCGATGCGGCCGTCGGGATGGAACGGCGTGGGCGCGATGACGTACACACCGCGGATGCTGGAAGGGAGCTTCACTTCTTCGTCTTCTCGTAGCGCGCGAGGTTCTCGGCGTTGGGCGGGTAGAGGCCCGGCAGCGCGGCGCCGTGCGCCACCTCGCCCATGATCCACTCCTCCAGGCGCTCCTGCTCAAGCGCGTCGGCCATGAGACCGTCGACCATCGCCGCGGGAATGAGCACGGCGCCGTCGTCGTCGACCACCACGACGTCGTCGGGAAAGACGGCCACGCCGCCGCAACCGACGGGCTGCTGCCACGCGACGAACGTGAGGCCGGCCACCGACGGCGGCGCGGCGGCGCCCTGGCACCACACGGGCAGGCCCGTCGAGCGCACGCCCGCGACGTCGCGCAGCACGCCGTCCGTGACGAGCGCGGCGACGCCACGCTTGCGCATGCGGGCGCAGAGGATGTCGCCGAAGATGCCGGCGTCGGTGACGCCCATCGCGTCGACCACCGCGACGCAGCCCTCGGGCATCGCCTCGATGGCCGCGCGCGTCGAGATGGGGCTCGACCACGACGCGGGCGTCGCGAGGTCCTCGCGCGCCGGCACGAAGCGCAGCGTGAACGCCGGGCCCACGATGCGCGGGTAGCCGGGCGACAGCGGCCGCGTGCCGCGCATCCACACGTTGCGCAGCCCCTTCTTGAGCAGGAGCGTCGTGATCGTCGCGGTCGTGATCCGCGACAGCGTCTCAATCACCTTCGGGTCGATCGCCATCCCTTGTCCGCCTTCGCTTCGCGCAAAGGCGTGATCGTACCAAGCCACGCGCGGGAGCGTCAGGACGCGGCGCGCGGCCGCTTGAATTGCGAGCGGGCGCCGTCCACCGCCGCCCGCGTGGCGCACACGTGCAGGTGGTCGTTGACGAGGCCCATCGCCTGCATGAAGGCGTAGACGGTGGTAGGCCCCACGAAGCTCCAGCCGCGCTTCCTCAAGTCCTTCGCGAGCGCGACGGATTCGGGCGACGTGGGCATGGCCGCCAGTGCCTCGGCGGTCAGGCGCTTGGGTCGCGCCGACACCGGGGGCTCGTAGCGCCAGAAGTAGGCGGCGAGCGACCCCTGCTCGTCCGCGAGCTCGCGAGCGCGCTTCGCATTGTTGATGGCCGACTCGATCTTGCCGCGATGGCGCACGATGCCGGCGTTGCCCAAGAGGCGCTGCACGTCGCGATCGCCCATGCGCGCCACGCGATCGACCTCGAACCCCTCGAACGCCTCGCGGAACGACTCGCGCTTGCGGAGGATGGTGATCCACGCGAGCCCCGACTGGAAGCCTTCGAGGCACAGCTTCTCGAAAAGGCGCGTGTCGTCGGCGACGGGGAAGCCCCACTCGCGGTCGTGGTAGTCCACGTACAGCGGGTCCTCGCCGCACCACGGGCACCGCTTGGGGCCGGCACTTGGCATGCGTCGATTAAACCACGAAGATACGCGCATGCTCGCACGATTCGTGGTCCTGGCCGCGTGCCTGGCGGCGCCCGTCGCGGTGCCGGCACAGATGCCCGTCTTCGACGCGCACGTGCATTACAGCCACGACGCGTGGAAGGACCTCCCGCCCGCGGACGCCGTCGCCATCCTGCGCAAGGCGGGGCTCGTGCGCGCGCTGGTGTCGAGCTCGGGCGATGACGGCACGCAGCGGCTGGTCGCGCTGGCCCCGGATCTCGTCGTGCCGTCGCTGCGGCCGTATCGCACGCGCGGCGACATCTCCACGTGGGTGCGCGACGACACGGTGGCGGCGTTCCTCGAGGAGCGCCTGTCGAGGAGCCGCTACGCGGCGATCGGCGAGTTCCACCTTTACGGCCCCGACGCCGACCTCCCGGTGCCGACGCGCATGATCGCGCTCGCGAAGCAGCACAAGCTGGTGCTCCATGCGCACTCCGACGTCGATGCGCTCGAGCGCATATTCCGCCAGGACCCCGGCGCGCGCGTGCTGTGGGCGCACTCGGGCTTCGAGCGACCGGAGGCGGTGCGCGCGCTGCTCCGAAAGCATGCCAACCTCTGGTGCGATCTCGCGTTTCGAAGCGAGCACGGGCAGGCGGGCAAGGTGCCGCCGGAGTGGCGCGCGCTGTTCACCGAGTTCCCCGATCGCTTCACCGTCGGGACCGACACCTTCACGCCCGAGCGCTGGCACTACATCGTCGAGCACGCGAATTGGTCGCGCGCGTGGCTCGCCGACCTTCCGCCGCCTCTCGCGGAGCGCATCGCATGGCGCAACGGCACCGCGCTCTTCGCGTCCTGGAAACCTGCTTTCACGCAGTGACGCGCGCGCTCGCGGCCGTCCTCGCATTCGCGACGGCGCAAGCCCTCGCGTGCGGCGACTCCCTGCAGGGCGAGAGGCGCAGCGTCGAGGGCGATCGCTACGTCGTCGCGTTCGTGACGTTACCGGCACGCATCGTCGTCGGCGAGCACTTCGTCGTGGACTTCGCGGTGTGCCCGCGCGCCGGCGTCCCCGCGCCCGCGAGCGTGCGCGTCGACGGCCACATGCCGGAGCATCGTCACGGCATGAACTATCGCGCCGTCGTGACCCGCGCAGCGCCCGGCGTGTATCGCGCCGAGGGGCTCCTCTTCCACATGCGCGGGCACTGGGAGATCACGTTCGACGCCGTCGACGGCAGCCGCGTCGACCGCCTCGCGATGCGAATGGACGTGCCGTGATGCGCGTGATGGCGCTGGCCGCGTGGGCGCTGGCCGCCGCGTGCGCGCACTGTCAAGCGCAATCGCAGCCGCCGCAGGTGGAGTTCACGAGCGACGAAGTCGCGCGCATCCTCTCGCTGGGTCCATGGCCGCCGCCCGCGGCGCGCGACCCGTCCAATCGCGCGTCCGGCAACGCCGCCGCCATCGCGCTGGGCGAGGCGCTCTTCCACGATGCCGCGCTGTCGCGCTCCGGGGAGATCGCGTGCAGCACGTGCCACCGGCCCGACCGCGCGTTCACCGATGGCCTGCCGCGCGCGCAGGGCATGGCGCGCGGGGACCGCAATACGCAGAGCCTTCGCAACGCCGGCGGCCAGCGCTGGTACGCGTGGGACGGCGCGAGCGACAGCCTGTGGGCGCAGAGCCTGCGTCCCATGCTCGACGCGAAGGAGATGGCAAGCGACGTCGCCACCATCGCGTCGCGCGTGCGTGCCCGGAACGCAGCGTACGCCGCGGCGTTCGGATACGCGCCCGGCGCCGGCGACGAGGCGGTCGCGGTCGACGCCGCGAAGGCGCTGGCCGCGTACGTCGAGACGCTCGTCACGCCGCGCACGCCGTTCGACGATTTCCGCGACGCGCTCGCGCGCGGCGACCGCGAGGCGATGAGACGCTACCCCATCCTTGCGCAACGCGGGCTTGCCATCTTCGTAGGCAGCGGCAATTGCATCGCTTGCCACGCGGGACCGCGGTTATCGAACGGCGAGTTCCACGACGTAGGCGTCGCGTTCTTCGTCGAGCCCGGCCGCGTCGACCCCGGGCGTCACGGCGGCATCGCCCGCGTCACGTCGAGCCGCTACAACCTGCTCGGCGCGTACAACGACGACCCGATGCGCAGCACGGCCACCAGCACGCGACTCGTGCTTACCGATCATCGCAACTTCGGGGAGTTCAAGGTGCCTTCGCTTCGCGGCGTGAAGGCGACCGCGCCGTACATGCACGACGGCAGCCTCGCGACGCTGCGCGAGGTCGTGCGCCACTATTCGAACCTTCCGGAGGATCGTCTCCACGCGGATGGCGAGCAGATCGTGAAGCCGCTGGGGCTCGACAAGTACGACGTGGACGCGCTTGTGGCGTTCCTGGAGTCGCTGGGGGATTGACGTCGACAGCGCATCCGTCCCTCGCCCCGCGCAGCGGGGAGAGGGTGCCCGACAGGGCGGGTGAGGGGTGCGGGAAGCAACTGCGCCCTCACCCCGACCCTCTCCCGCGCGCGGGAGAGGGGGAGCGACGCGAGGCGCTGCGCATCTCCCCTCGCCCCGCGTAGCGGGAGGGTGGGGCGGGGTGAGGGGCGCCCGGAAGCAAGGCAACGCCGCCCTCACCCCGACCCTCTCCCGCGCGCGGGGAGGGGGAGCGACGCGAGGCGCTGCGCATCTTCCTCGCCCCGCGTAGCGGGGAGAGGGGCGGCGGGTGAGGGGCGCCCGGAAGCAGTCGCCGCCGCCCACCCCGACCCTCCGCGCGCGCGAGGAGGGGAGCGACGCGAGGCGCTGCGCATCCCCTCGCCCCGCGCGGGGAGGAGGGTGCCCGGCGGGGCGGGTGAGGGGCGCGCCCGGAAGCAAGGCGCCGCCCTCACCCCCGACCCTCGCACGCGCGGCGAGGGGCGCGACGCGAAACGGTGTGCGTAACTTCAGCGTCGACCTTGTAAGAATCCTCCGACAGGACAATGGCAGTTCGGCCGGTATTGGCGCCCCTGGCGGAAGCGCACCATGGGCTCGTCCTGAACACTTTCCGAACCCGGTCCACCGGCTCCCTGTAGCGGGCAACTGCAGACGCCGAGCCCCACCCTAGCGTGAGGCACTCTCCCCGGATCCGGAAAGGCTACTCCCGAGCCTCGTGTTCTTGACCCAAGCGGCCGCCATCAGTGCGGCCGCTTTTTTATGTGCGGCAAGCTGACATCGTTGCGCGCCACGTTTCGGCGCGAACGCCCGGCCGCGCGGAGTCCAGCTTTGAATCTCAGCCTTTGTCCGACACGCCTTTAGGCGTTTGTCCTATCCCACCGCCCCACCCTCACGCGCGATGATCGAGTCGTCGAAGGTGCTAGCTCAAGGCGGATCCACGATGCACCCAAGGACGGCGAAAGCCGGACACGGGACGCAGCGATCCGGCGAAAGGGCAAAGGACTACTCCCCTGGTCCTGTACAAGCGACGGAAGCGGCCGCTCTCGCGCGGCCGCTTCTTTTTGGGCGACGGCTCGACGCACGTCTCCCGCCCTTCCTCCAACGCCCCTACCGGCACGCCGCCAGCATCTGGAGCTCGAGGCCGTCGTTGCGCCGCGCCGCGCGCAGGCTGCCGGCGGGCTGGAGCGCGAACGCGAAGGCCCCCAGCGCGCGGCCGGCGACGTGTGCCGCCATGAGGGCTGCGCCCTCGATCCGGCGGAGCTGCCCCGTGCGGTGAAGGTAGAGAAGGAGCGCGAACAGCGTCCCGCCCGGCAGCACCACCTCCAGGACGACGTAGGGGCCGGCCTTCTGCACGAGGCGTCCCAGTTCGACCAGATGGCGTCCGAGTTTTCCGTCCATGGCTGTCTCCGTTACCCGATTCGCACGCCGGAGGATCCGGCGCTTCGTCATGGGAACGGAGTGTGAGCGCAGCCCACTGGCCGATGGCTGACGGATGCACGGGTCGGCGCGGCCCTCGAAAATCGCCCCCAAGCCATTGAATTAACTTATGAAGTAGCCGCCCCCGGCACGGGGCGCCACGAATGACGCCGCGGCCGGGCGTGGCTTACAAATGACTTACCGCGGGCTTACGCATCGCCCCGACGCTTCGCCAGGGGCGGCTCAGGCGCCCCCGGCTTCGGCACCTGCGGCAACGCCCACCGCCTGCGCGAGCGCATCGTCGACCGTCTCCAGGAAGTGGAACGTGAGCTTCTCGCGGGCGTCGGCGGGGATGTCCTCGACGTCGCGGCGGTTGCGCGCCGGCAGCAGCACCGTGGTGATGCCGGCGCGCAGCGCGGCCAGCACCTTCTCCTTGATGCCGCCCACCGGGAGCACGAGGCCCCGCAGGCTGATCTCCCCCGTCATCGCGACGTCGGCCCGCACCGGCTTGCCCAGCGCGAGCGACGCGAGCGAGGTGAACATGGCCACGCCCGCGCTCGGACCGTCCTTGGGAATGGCGCCCGCCGGGATGTGCATGTGGATGTCGCTCTTCTCGAACGTCGCCGGGTCGACGCCTATCGACGCCCCGCGCGCCTTCACGAGCGTCATCGCCGCCTGCGCGCTCTCCTTCATCACGTCGCCCAGCTGGCCCGTGAGGATCAGCTTGCCGGCGCCAGGGGTGCGCGACGTCTCGATGAACAGGATGTCGCCGCCGACGGGCGTCCACGCGAGGCCCGTGGCCACGCGGTGCGGCGCTCGTGCTCATCACCTCGTTGTCGAAGCGCTGCGCGCCTTGGGATCTCCGCGACCTCCGCCGTGCCGATGACGATCTTCCCCGGTCGCGCCTTCCGCATCGCAGCATGGCGGAAGGAATTCCTCGATCTCGCGCTCCGATGCGCACGCCCCTCGCGCGTGGAAATCCCGCGATCCGCAGGCGCAGCGCGTCGCGCTCCGCCGACCTGCGCCTCGGTGAGTCCGGTGGCCTTCAACTGCCTCGCGACGAGATAGCGCCGCGCGATCTCGAGCTTCTCCTGCTCGGTGTAGCCCGGGAGGTTGATCACCTCCATGCGATCCCGCAGCGGGCCGGGAATGCGGTCGAGGACGTTGGCGGTCGCGATGAACACGACGCGCGACAGGTCGAACGGCACGCCCAGCGGGTACCTTGTCGCGGAACGTCCCGTTCTGCTCGGGATCGAGCACCTCGAGCAACGCCGCGGACGGATCGCCGTGCATCGACTGGCCGAGCTTGTCGATCTCGTCCAGCATGAGCACGCAGTTGCGCGTGCCCGCCTTGCGGATGGCCTGGATCACGTTGCCGGGCATGGCGCCGATGTACGTGCGACGGTGCCCGCGGATCTCGGACTCGTCGTGCACGCCGCCCAAGCTCAGGCGCTGGAACTTGCGGCCGAGCGCCTTCGCGATGCTCTGCCCGAGCGAGGTCTTGCCCACGCCGGGCGGGCCGACGAAGCACAGGATGGGCGTCTTGCCCTCGGGGTTCAGCTTGCGCACCGCGAGGTACTCGAGGATGCGCCGCTTGATCTTCGCGAGCCCGAAGTGGTCGTCGTCGAGGATGCGCCGCGCGTCGTCGATGGAGATGGGATCCTCCGCCGGCAACGCCCACGGGATCTCGACGAGCCAGTCGAGGTACGTGCGCACCATCGAGTACTCGGGCGAGCTGTCGGACATCTGCGCGAGGCGACCGAGCTCCTTGCGCGCGTGCTTGTCGACGTCCTCCGGCATCTTCGCGTTGTCGATCTGCTCGCGGATCTGCTCGATCTCGGCCGTTGCCGTCATCGTCGCCCAGCTCCTTCTGGATCGTCTTGAGCTGCTCGCGCAGGAGCGCCTCGCGCTGGCGACCCTCGAGCCGGCCCTGCGTCTGCTCGCCGATCTCGCGGGAGATGCGCTGCACCTCGATGCGGCGCGCGAGGAAGGCGAGCACGCGATCGAGGCGCGTCTGGACGAGCGTCTCGGAGAATCCCCTGCTCTTCTCGCCGGAAGCGGTAGCTGGTGAAGCCCGCGACGAAGTCGGCGAGCCCGCCGGGCGCCTGCATCTGGTCGAGCGTGGCCGCAAGCTCCGCGGGAACGCGCGGCATGATCTCGAGGAGCTCGGTCGCGCGCGCCTTCACCTGCAGCATGCGCGCCTCGACGTCGGGATTCACGGGCGACGCGTCGGGCAGCCGCTCGACGCGCCGCCTTGCGGACGGCCGTCGAGGAACTCCGCGACGCGGAAGCGCTGGTCGCCCTGCACGACGAGGTTGTGCGCGCCGTCGGGCGTGGTGATGTAGCGAAGCACCGTGGCCACCGTGCCGACGGTGTGAAGGTCCTTCGTCTGCGGCTGCTCGACCTCGCCGTCGCGCTGCAGGGAGAGGCCGATGGGGCGCTGCGTGCATGCGGCCTCCTGCGCCGCGACGATCGACTCCGGGCGGCCGAGCGCGAGAGGCGCGATGAGCCCCGGGAAGAGGACGAGGTTGCGAACGGGGACGACGACGAGCGCGTCGGACGGCAGCGGCGCGGCGGCCGCGGGTGCGTCGAGGGTGGCGGTGTCCGTGCTCATCCGAGCCTCCGTAGCGTCAGGACGAGGCAGCCGTCGGCGAATTCGCGCCGATGGAGCTCGTAGCGTCCGGCCGGCAATTCGATGTTGCGCTCGAAGCGGCCATAGGGAATCTCGAGTCGGTGGATGGTGGCGTTGGCGATGCCGGCGAGCGCGCGGCGTCCGACGACCGACAGCCGGACGCCGTCCGTGCGCACCTCGACGTCGGCGACGTCGACACCCGGCAGCGCGACGCGCACGACGAGGGCGCGGGCGTCCTCGACGACGTCGATGGGCGGCTCCCAGCACGGGCCCGCGCGCCCCAGCGCCAGCGTGAAGAACTGACGATGCATGCGGTCGGCTTCGCGCAGCATCTCGAGGGCCTCCTCCAGGAGGCGGGTTTCGGAGTTTCCAATAGGCATGGCGGGGGTCCGTAGGGCCGTGGGGCCACGCCTTCGTAAATGCGGCTGGCTGGCGCGAATCCAAGCGACCGGCCGCCTTGGCGCCGGTTGACAGGAACCCGCGCGGCGGCGAGGATCGCATGAATATGCCAAATGCATAAACGAGGCCGCCGTGGCGAGATACCCCTCTACCGTATCGCTCCTGTTTTCGACGCTGGCCCTCGCACCCACGCTCGCCCTGGCCGCAGCGCCCACGACGACGACCGTCGCGAGCTCCCTCAATCCGTCCTTCACGGCGCAGCCGTTCGTGCT
>JBGAIS010000102.1:0-14601 GCA_044225355.1 Casimicrobiaceae bacterium
CCGCAGCCTCGTGGACTTCGCCGCCATCCGCGCGACGGGCCGCGCCGACGAGGGCGGCGACATCGCCTTCGACGTCGATCCCCTTCTCGAGTCGGCGGCCGACGCCGAGGCGGCAGGCGCGGCCGCGAACGTCATCCGGCTCGCGCCGGGCTGAGCGAAAACCCGGCACGAGCGGGTGGGGGCTCCCGCGATGGCGCGCAGCCGGCTGCCGCGCCCCGCGTTCAGCGGACCGTGTTCTGGTCCTGGCCGAAGAGCACCTTGCGCTCGGCCTCGGTGCGTATGCCGCCGGCCGACGGGTTGACCGAGTCGACGATGGCGTACGCCCGCCCGACCGCGGGACGCGCCTTGATCGTCGCGAGGTAGCGCTTCAGGTGGGGAAATTCCTCGATGTCCTGGCCCTGGCGCTCGGGCCGGATCCACGGGTAGCACGCCATGTCGGCGATGCTGTAGTCGCCCGCGAGGAACTCGCGGTCGGCGAGCCGCTTGTCCATCACGCGATAGAGGCGGCCCGTCTCCTTCACGTAGCGGTCGATCGCGTACGGGATCTTCTCCGGCGCGTAGAGCGCGAAGTGATGGTTCTGCCCCGCCATGGGTCCGAGCCCGCCCATCTGCCAGAACAGCCACTGCGACACCTCGCAGCGACCGCGCATGTCGGCAGGATAGAAGCGGCCCGTCTTGCCGGCGAGGTACAGGAGGATCGCGCCCGATTCGAACAGCGACAGCGGCGGGCCGCCGTCGGGCGGGGCATGGTCGACGATGGCCGGGATGCGGTTGTTGGGCGACACGGCCAGGAACTCCGGCTTGAACTGCTCGCCCTTGCCGATGTTCACCGGCTTGATCGTGTACGCAAGCCCGGTCTCCTCGAGGAAGATCGTGACCTTGTGCCCGTTGGGGGTGGTCCAGTAGTAGAGATCGATCATCAGAAGGTCCCGGGGTAGGCGCCGCCGTCGAGGAGGATGTTCTGGCCCACGAGGTAGCCGGCCTGCACGCTGCAGATGAATGCGCACACCGCGCCGAACTCGTCGGCGGACCCGAAGCGCCGCACGGGAATGGCCTCGCGCGCCGCGCCGAGCACGGCGTCGTAGTCCTTGGCCTGCGCCTTGGCGCGGCCCTGCATCGTCGTGCGCAGGCGGTCGGTCTCGAAGAGGCCGGGCAGGAGGTTGTTGATGGTCACGCCGTCGCGCGCGAGCCGCCGCGACGCGCCCGCGATGAATCCCGTGAGCCCGCTGCGCGCGCCGTTGGACAGCGCGAGGATGTCGATCGGCGCCTTCACCGCGCCCGAGGTGATGTTCACCACGCGCCCGAACTTGCGCTCGGTCATCGGCCCGATGGTCGCCTTGATGAGCTCGATCGGCGTGAGCATGTTCGCGTCGAGCGCCTTGATCCACGCGTCGCGGTCGAAGTCGCGGAAGTCGCCGGGCGGCGGCCCGCCGGCGTTGGTCACGAGGATGTCCGGGTCGGGGCAGGCCGCGAGCGCCTGCGCGCGACCGTCCGGCGTGGTGATGTCGCATGCGACCCACGACGCGGCGCCGATCTCCTTCGCGGTCTTCTCGAGTTCGCTCGCGGTGCGGGCGACGATGGTCACCTGCACGCCTTCGCGAGCGAGCGCATGCGCGCAGCCGCGACCCAGTCCCTTGCTTGCCGCGCAGACCAGCGCGCGGCGTCCGGCGATGCCGAGATCCATGTGGAAGGTGTCTCCTCGTCCTGTCCCGTAAATCCGCGCGCTAGGCGGTGACGATGGCGCGACGGACTCGCACCACGGTGCCGACGGCGAGCGCGAGCAGCGCCGCCACCGCGTAGAACATCTCGCGCCCCATGCCGTGGTCGAGCATGAGCCCGAACCAGATGGGGCCGATCATCGCGCCCAGGTCGAGGCCCGAGTACACGAAGCCGTACACGCGTCCCGCCGCGCCTTTCGGGGTGGCGTTGCGAACGATGAGATCGCGCGACGGCCCGGTGCAGCCCATCACGAAGCCGATCAGCGCGAACATGGGGATCACGGCCGGGATGGGCAGCGCGCCCGCGCCGACGAACGCCAGGAGCGTCGCCCCGGCCAGCAACCCCGATGCCGCGACGAGGTCGTGCCGCTCGGTCCGCGCGGCGAGGAAGCCGCCCGCGACGATGCCGCCGGTGCTGCCGAGGAGATACGCCGTGACGGCGGACGTGGCCAGCACGAGCGGCACCGCGAGCCCGGCATTGAGCGCCGACGGCAGGAACGTCTGCAGGCCCACCGAGGCCATCGTCTGCACGACGAAATACGCGAAGCACAGCATGATCGCGGGCTGCAGGAAAAGCCCCATGCTGCCGCGCAGCGAGTGCGACTGGCCCTCGGGCGCGCGATGCGACGTGAGGTAGACGTGCTGGCGCGCGAGCACGGCGAGCGCGACGAGGCCCGCGAGGCCCATGACGGCGAGCGCCACGCGCCAGTTGAACGCGGCGGCGAGCGCGAAGCTCACCACCGGCGACAGCGCGTAGCCCAGGCTGCCGCCGACGCCGTGGGTGGAGTACGCGTAGCTCAGGCGGCGCGGCGCAACGTTCGCGTTCAGGATCGCGAAGTCGCAGGGGTGGAACACGCCGTTGCCGGCGCCCATGAGCGCGACGATCGGGAACATCCACGCCACGCCCGGCGAGAGCGCGGCGAGAAGGGTCCCGCCGGCGAGGAGTCCGAGCCCGCCCAGCAGGACGGGCCGCGCGCCGAAGCGGTCCACCGCGAAGCCCGCGCCGAACTGCGTGATGCCGCTCCCGGCGTAGAAGACGCCGACCAGGAGGCCCAGGAGCGTCCACGACGCGTCGAAATCGGCGCGCAGCAGCGGAAACAGCGGCGGCAGCGCCAGCTGGAAGAAATGGGAGAACGCGTGGGCAGTGCCGACGAGCCCGATGACACGGACATCGCGGCGAAACGACTCGGGTTGCGTGGTATCCAAGGCCGGCGCGGCGCCGCTTCGGGTAGCGCCGCTGTCAGGTGATGCACCGAAAGGCGACACTATAGCGCACGGGCGCACGGGCGGTCTTCGGTCCTGCACGAACCCGGCGGCGCCCACATCCGGCTTCTCACGATGTAGCCAATATATCGCTTGTAAACAATAGTATATAGTAGATTGTACAGGCAATACATTAGGACATGCGGGACGCGGGAGTCGTCTCGAATCTCCCTCTTGACGATCGCTATCGAAGTGATATCATTCTGATACGAGGCGCATTCGCGCGCCTATCGGGAGATTCGAGAATGGACCCCAAGTCGCAAGGCCAGGCGCACGTCGAGACCCCTCTCGGCACCGCCAACGGATTCGTTGCCCTCCTCGTCGTCCTGGCCCTGCTGGTCGTCGGCGGCCTGGTCCTCGCGCAGTCGCTCATGTATCCGGGGGGCCCGCGCTGGGGCATGCTCGCGCTGGCCATCGTGATCCTGGTCGTGGGCGTCTTCGTCCTCGCCGGCCTCTACACGCTCCAGCCCAACGAAGCCGCCATCCTCCAGCTCTTCGGCGCCTACCGCGGCACCAGCCGCGCGACCGGCCTGCGCGCCACCAACCCGTTCTACACCCGCAAGAAGATCTCGCTGCGCGCCCGCAACCTGAACGGCGACCGCCTCAAGGTGAACGACAAGCGCGGCAATCCGATCGAGATCGCGGCCGTGGTGGTGTGGCACGTCGACGACACCGCGAAGGCGGCGTTCGACGTCGACGACTACGAGACCTTCGTCAAGGTGCAGAGCGAGGCCGCGGTGCGACACCTGGCCTCCGCCTTCGCCTATGACGCGGAGGAGTCGAGCGAGGACACCCGCGTGCCCACCCTCCTCGGCAGCGCCGACATCATCGCCCGGGCGCTCGAGCGCGAGCTCCAGGCGCGCCTCGACCAGGCCGGCGTCGTCGTCGAGGAGGCCCGTCTCACCCACCTCGCGTACGCGCCGGAGATCGCGCAGGTGATGCTGCGCCGGCAGCAGGCCGAGGCCATCATCTCGGCGCGCCAGAAGATCGTCCATGGCGCGGTGTCGATGGTGCAGATGGCGCTGGCCGAGCTCTCCGCCAAGCACGTCGTCGACCTGGACGACGAGCGCAAGGCGGCGATGGTGTCGAACCTCATGACGGTGCTGTGCGCCGAGTCCGAGGTGCAGCCGGTCATCAACACCGGCACCCTCTACAACTGACGAGGCGCCCGTGGGAACCATCGCGCGCCTGCTCTTCGGCCTCACGGTGATCGTCACGCCCATCGTGGCGTGGGTGACGGGCTCGGCACTGCCCGAGCGCGTCGCCACGCACTTCGGCCACGGCGGCTACGCGAACGGGTGGATGAGCCGCGACGGGTACGTGGCGCTCATCGTCGCACTGACGAGCGTCGTGCCGCTCCTGGTCGCCGGCGTCACGGCGTTCATGCCGGGCCTGACGCTCGCGCGCCTCGCGGCGAAGCGGCGCGACTACTGGCTCGCCCCGGAGCGGCGTGCCGCGAGCGTGGAGGCGCTGCGCACGTACGGCTGCGTCATGGGCATCGTCATCGCGCTCTTCATCGCCGGCATGCACGCGCTGACGGTGCAGGCCAACTCGCGCACGCCGCCGCAGCTCGACGAGTCCGCGGCGCTGGGCCTCGTGATCGTGCTCATGATCCTGGGGGTCGCGTTCGCGGGGGCCCTCATGCTGCGATTCCGGCGCGCGGGCTGAACCCAAGGACGATGGCCGCGAAGAAGTCGTTCCTCCTGCGCATCGACCCCGCGCTATGGGCCGAGGTCGAGCGCCTCGCCCAGGCTGACCTGCGCAGCGCCAACGCGGAGGTCGAGTTCCTGCTGCGCGACGCCCTCGCCCGCCGCGGCGTGCGCCCGCGCGCGGACGCGACGATCGAGCCGAAGGACGACGCCGGCGGCGAGGACGAGTGACGCGTCGTCAGGCCAGCACGACGCGCAGGAACGCGCCGATGGCGGCGATCTCCTCCACCACCGCGGAGTGCTCCATCGGGTAGACGTGCCACTGCACCTTCCACCCCGCGGCGTCGAGCGCCTGCCGCGACGCCTCCGCCCACGCGAGCTTGACCACCGGGTCGAAAGTGCCGTGACCCATGAAGATGGGCACGTCGCGGTTCGCGGGCGCGGCGTCCGTCGCGAGCCTGTCCGCGCCGATGAGGTAGGTCGACAGCGCGACGATGCCCGCGAGCCGCGCGGGATGGCGAAGCCCCGTGTAGAGCGCGACGGCCCCGCCCTGCGAGAAGCCGGCGAGCACGATGCGCGCGTCGGCCACGCCGCGCGCCTTCTCGCGCGCGATCAGCCCCTCGACCGCGCCCTGCGAGCGCTGCACGCCCGCGAGATCGGCGCGCTCGGAGAGGTTGGCGTCCCGGATGTCGTACCACGCGGGCATCACGTAGCCGTTGTTGATGGCGACGGGCATCGTCGGCGCATGCGGGAACAGGAATCGCACGCGCATCGAAGGCGGGAGGCTCAGCGCGGGGACGACCTGCGACCAGCCGTCGCCCGTGTCGCCCAGCCCGTGCAGCCAGATGACCGATGCGTCGGGCTGGGGGGCGGTCTCGATCTCGATCGCGGGGAGAAGGTCGGTCATGTCATGTCCTCAAAGCGCTTCGGTTTCGGCCTGCCGCGGGCGCCAGTCACGGCGAAGTCGAGCAGCAACGCGAACACCGTGAGCACCAGGATGCCCGCGAAGACCGTGTTGATGTCGAACGCGCCCTCCGCCTGCAGGATGAGGTAGCCCACGCCCTTGGCGGAGCCCAGGTACTCGCCCACCACCGCGCCGACGAACGCCATGCCCACGGACGTGTGCAGGCTCGAGAACACCCACGACGTGGCCGACGGCAGGTAGATGTAGCGAAGGAGCTGGCGCCGCGACGCGCCGAGCATGCGCGCGTTGGCGAGCACGACCGGGCTCACTTCCTTCACGCCCTGGTAGACGTTGAAGAACACGATGAAGAACACGAGCGTGACGCCCAGCGCGACCTTCGACAGGATGCCGAGGCCGAACCACACGGCGAAGATGGGCGCGAGGATCACCCGCGGCATCGCGTTCATCGCCTTGATGTACGGGTCGGCGAGCGCGCTCGACAGCGGCGACAGCGCGAGCCAGAGGCCGAAGCCCAGCCCGAGGAGGCTGCCGATGAAGAAGGCCAGCACCGTCTCGACGAGTGTGATGGCGAGGTGCGGGTAGATCTTGCCGCTCACGAACCACTCCACCACGACCTTGATCACCTCGACGGGCTGGCCGAAGAAGAACGCCATCTTCTTCGCGTACTCCGGCGTGAGGAAGATCGGCGTGGTCAGGAGGTACCAGAACGCGAACACCGCGAGCGCGAGGCCCAGGTGGTACACGCCGAGCCTCGCGCGCGAGGCGTCACCGCTTGCTTTGCGCATAGCCTTTGAGCACTTCCGACTTGAGCACGTGCCAGATGGCCTCGTGCAGGGCGACGAACTGCGGCGACAGGCGGATCTCGGCCACGTCGCGCGGGCGCGGCAGCGTGATCGGGAACTCGCCGATGGGATGCGTCCCGGGCCCCGCGGCGAGCACGATCACGCGGTCCGACAGCGCTATCGCCTCCTCGAGGTCGTGCGTGATGAAGAGCACCGACTTGCGATCGGCGCCCCAGAGCTCCAGGAGCTCGTTCTCCATGAGCTGGCGCGTCTGCACGTCGAGCGCGGAAAAGGGCTCGTCCATGAGGAGGATCTCGGGATCGAGGATCAGCATCTGCGCGAGCGCGACGCGCTTTCGCATGCCGCCGGAGAGCTGGTGGGGGTAGCGATCCTCGAAGCCCGCGAGGCCGACGCGCGCGAGCCAGTCGCGGGCGCGACGGTTGGCCTCGTCGCGCGCGACGCCGCGGAACTCGAGCCCCGCGCGGACGTTGGCGAGCGCGCTGCGCCACGGCATGAGCGCGTCGGCCTGGAACATGTAGCCCGCGCGGCCGTTGATGCCCGCGAGCGAGCCGCCGTGGACACGCACGTCGCCCGACGACGGGGCAAGGAGCCCCGCCGCGACGTTGAGGAGCGTGGACTTGCCGCAGCCCGTGGGACCGACCACCGACACGAATTCGCCCGGCGCGATGGCGAGCGTGGTGTCGCGCACCGCCGTGTAGCGTCCCGCCCCGCCGCGGGCGGCGAAGGTGCAGGTGACGCCCGCGAGCTCGAGCGCGGGCGCCGTCATGCTTCGACCGGCCGCATGCGCATTACTTGTACTTGGCAGCGGCCTTTTGCTGGAACGCCATGTCGATGGTCTTCGACAGGTCCACCGTCGCGTTCTGGAGCTGCGGGTCGAACGTCTTGAGGTCGCGGTACACGTTCTGCGCGGCCTCGAGCGAGATGGCGCCGTCGTGCTTGAAGCCCTCGAGGTTCTTCTCGAGCGCCGCCTTGTAGAGCGCGCGGTCGCTGTAGTACTCCTTCGGCACGGCGTCGACGATCTGGTCCGGCGTCGAGGTCTGGATGAAGCGCAGCGCGCGCACCATCGCGTTCACCACCGCCTGCGCGGTGTTCGGGTTCTTCTTCGCGAACTCCACCGGGACGTAGATGCAGCCGGCCGCGTAGGCGCCGTTGTACACCTCCGACATGCCCTTCGCGGTGCGCGTGTCGACCACGGGCACGATGGTGCCGTCGGCCTCGAGCATCGTGATGACGGGGTCGAGGTTGCTGATGGCGTCGATCTCGCCTTTCTTCATGATCGCGACCGCGCCCGCGGTGGCGCCCACGCCGATGTACGCGGCGGCGTCCGGCTTCAAGCCCACCTTGGCGAGCAGGATGTTGATGAACATGTTGGTCGACGAGCCCGGCGCGGTCACGCCGATCTTCATGCCCTTGAGGTCCGCCGGTCCCTTGTACGCGGCCGCCTTGGCCTTGGGCATGCCGAGGACGATGCCCGCGTACTTGCCTTGGAGGACGAGGGCCTCGATGTTCTGGCCCTTGGCCTGCTGCGTGATGGTGTGCTCGTACGCGCCGGACACGACGTCCACGCTGCCGCCGACGAGCGCCTGCAGCGCGCGCGCACCGCCCGGGAAGTCGAGGATCTCGACGTCCAGGCCTTCCGCCTTGAAGTACCCGTTGCGCTCGGCGATGGTGAGCGGCAGGTAATAGAAGAGCGGCTTGCCGCCGACGCCGATCTGGAGCTTGGGCTTCTCGATCGACTGGCCCGACGCGGGCATGGCAACGGCAAACGCGAGCGCAAGGAGCGCGAACAGGCGACGCATGGGACTTCCCCCTGGGAAATTTGGACTGTCCGCAATTATCCCTAAAAACGAGCCCGGCTGCGCCTTCGATCGTTGGTAAACTCGCCCTGGGGCACGCGGACGAGGGCGCGAGGGGCGATGGACGGCGAACGGCAATCCCACGACGGCATCGGCGACGCGCGCCCGGGCCCCGCGCCCGTGCGATCCGCGTATTCCGCGTACTTCGCCACCCCTTCGCCCACCGCTCACGCGGCATCGACCATCGTGCTGCCCGGCGACGAGCTCGCCACGCGCGACGTGGTCGTGCGTCCCGCGCTTGCGGTGCTGTTCCGCATCGCCGTAGGGCCGTCGGCCGACCGCTACGTGCGCCGCTTCCTGTCCTTCGAGCGCAAGGGCCGCACGCGTCCCGGGTGGCATTGGCCCTCGCTCTTCCTGCCGGGCGTGTGGGCGTTCTATCGCAAGATGTGGCTCACGGGCCTTCTCTTCGGGCTCCTTCCCATCGCCGGCGCGCTCGCGTTCCTGCTCGTGGAGCCGCGCTTCCCCCGCGCGGATATCGCGTGGATCGTGTGCGCGGTCCTCGCGGTATGGGTCGTGCCGGGGGTCGTGCAGGCGCTCTTCGCCGATTCCCTGCTCTACAGCCATTGCCGTTACTTGATCGCGCGTGCCGAGCGCGGCGCGCGCGGCGCGACCGACGCCGTCGCGCGGCTGTCGGGGCGCAGCCCCACGTCCACTGCCGCGGCATGCCTCGCGGGCGGCGGCGTGCTCGCGGCGGCGCTGACGGTCGCGGTGCCGCCCTTGTGGACTGCGTACGTGGAGCTCGGCGTGCGCACGCGCATCGAGCAGGCGATCGCCGCCGCTCGCGGGCTCGAGGACGAGATCGAGGCGACGTGGCAGTCGGCGCGCCTCGTCCCGCGCCAATCCGACCACCCGGGCCTGCGAGCGCAAACGGGCTCGCGGTACATAAGCGAGGTCGACGTGCATCCGCGCACCGGCCGCATTCGCCTCGCCCTCGCGGCCGGCGTGCCCGACGTCGACGGCAAGGCCATCCTGCTCGCGCCGACGCGCGACGCCAACGACCGCTGGCAGTGGATGTGCGTGCCGGTCGACATTCCCGCGCGCTACCTTCCCGCGCAGTGCCGCGGCTAGCGCGCCGGTCGTCGTCGCGCATTGCGCTCGCGCCGGCGCGTCCCCATCTGGTGCCCGCAGGCACGACGGCGTAGAATGCGCGCCTTCTCGCACCGGGGACACAATCCTCGCGCTGCGTGCGTTGCGGTCCCTACGAGGCGGCCGCGCGACCCCAAAACACGATTTTGCGGAGTAACACGATGACTGCAGTGGCCCCCCTGCTGCGCGACGTCAGGCTCGACGACAAGTACGAGCTCGAGAGCGGCCGCGTCTTCCTCACCGGCGCGCAAGCGTTCGTCCGGCTCCTCATGCTGCAAGGCCAGCGCGACCGCCTCGCCGGACTCAAGACCGGCGGCTTCGTGTCGGGCTACCGTGGCTCGCCGCTCGGCGCGCTCGACCAGTCGCTCTGGAAGGCGCGCAAGTTCCTCGAGCGCGCGAACGTCGTGTTCCAGCCCGGCCTCAACGAGGACCTCGCGGCCACGTCGATCTGGGGCACGCAGCAGCTCAACTTGCACAAGGATGCAAAGGTCGACGGCGTCTTCGCCATGTGGTACGGCAAGGGCCCCGGCGTGGACCGCTGCGGCGACGTCTTCAAGCACGCGAACTACGCCGGCACCTCGAAGCACGGCGGCGTGCTGGTGCTCGCGGGCGACGACCACGCGGCCAAGTCGTCGACGGTCCCGCATCAATCCGACCACCAGTTCAGCGCGGCGATGATGCCGGTGCTGTACCCCTCGTCGGTGCAGGAGATCCTCGACCTCGGCCTGCACGGCTGGGCCATGTCGCGCTACTCGGGCTGCTGGGTCGGCTTCAAGTGCGTCGCCGACACGGTCGAGTCGAGCTCCTCGGTATGGGTCGACCCTTCGCGCACGAGCATCGTCGTCCCCGACGACTTCCCGCTGCCGCCCGACGGCGTGTCCATCCGCTGGCCCGACGCGTTCCTCGCGACCGAGGCGCGGATGCAGGACTACAAGATCTACGCGGCGCTGCACTACTGTCGCGTGAACCAGCTCAACCGCATCGTGATCGACTCGCCGAAGCCGAGGCTCGGCATCGCGACGTCGGGCAAGAGCTACCAGGACGTCCGCCAGGCGCTCGACGACCTGGGCATCACCGACCAGGACGCGGCCGAGATGGGGCTGCGCCTGTACAAGATCGCCATGCCGTGGCCGCTCGAGCCGGAAGGCGTGCGCCACTTCGCGGAAGGCCTGGAGGAGATCCTCGTCGTCGAGGAGAAGCGCCAGGTCGTCGAGTACCAGTTGAAGGAGCAGCTCTACAACTGGCGCGACGACGTGCGTCCGCGCGTGATCGGCAAGTTCGACGAGAAGGGCGAGTGGGTCCGCCCGCACGGCGACTGGCTCCTGCCGGCCGCGGGCGAGCTCACCCCGGCGATGATCGCGCGCGTGATCGCGAAGCGCGTCGAGCGCCTCGGCCTGCATCCGCGCCGCATGGACGAGCTCCGCGCGCGCGTCGACTGGATCAACGCCAAGGAGAAGGCGCTCCAGAGGCCCAAGATCGAGCTCGTCCGCCAGCCCTACTTCTGCTCCGGCTGCCCGCACAACACGTCGACCAAGCTGCCCGAGGGCAGCCGCGCCACCGCGGGCATCGGCTGCCACGTGATGGCCATCTGGATGGACCGCAACACGTCCGAGTTCACGCAGATGGGCGGCGAAGGCGTGCCGTGGATCGGCCAGGCGCCGTTCACGGACGAGAAGCACATCTTCGCGAACCTGGGCGACGGCATGGGCGGCGGCACGTGCTGCTGACGGTGGCTCCTCGCCGTGCGCGCCGCGGTGGCCGCGAACGTCAACATCACCTACAAGATCCTCTACAACGACGCGGTCGCCATGACGGGCGGGCAGCCCATCGACGGCCCGCTCACGCCGCAGGACATCGCGCGCCAGGTCGCGGCCGAAGGCGTGAAGCGCATCATCGTCGTGAGCGACGAGCCCGACAAGTATCCGCAGGGGTACTTCGCGAGCGACATCCGCATCCATCATCGCGACGAGATGGACGCCGTGCAGCGCGAGCTGCGCGAGATCCCCGGCGTGACCGTGCTGCTGTACGACCAGACGTGCGCCGCCGAGAAGCGCCGCCGCCGCAAGCGCGGCAAGTTCCCCGACCCCGCCAAGCGCGTGTTCATCAACGAGCTCGTGTGCGAAGGCTGCGGCGACTGCGGCGTGCAGTCGAACTGCGTCTCGGTGGCGCCGGTCGAGACCGAGTTCGGCCGCAAGCGCGCGATCGACCAGTCGTCGTGCAACAAGGACTACAGTTGCGTGAAGGGCTTCTGCCCGTCGTTCGTGACCGTCGAGGGTGGCACGCTGCGCAAGCCGCCCAAGGCCGCGGCCGCCGACTTCTCCTCGCTGCCCGATCCCGTCCTTCCCGACGCGACCGAGCCGTACAACATCCTCGTGACGGGCGTGGGCGGCACGGGCGTCGTCACGATCGGCGCGCTCCTCGGCATGGCCGCTCACCTCGAGTCGAAGGGCGTCAGCGTGCTCGACATGACGGGACTCGCGCAGAAGAACGGCGCGGTCGTCTCGCACGTTCGGATCGGGCAGACTCCCGAGAAGCTCTACGCGACGCGCATCGCCGCCGGCGAGGCTTCGCTCGTGCTGGCCTGCGACATCCTGACGAGCGTCGGCTACGAGGCGCTGGCCAAGATGCGCAAGGGAACCACCAAGGCGCTCGTCAACACCGCGCTCGTCATGCCCGCGCAGTTCACGCGCGAGCCCGACCTCAAGTTCCCGCTGGGCTCGATGGAGCAGGAGATCAAGGACGCGGTCGGCCCCGGCGACGCCGAGTTCCTCGACGCGTCTAAGCTCGCCACGGCGCTGATGGGCGACTCCATCGCCACCAACCTCTTCATGGTCGGCTACGCGTACCAGCGCGGGCTCATCCCCGTGTCGGAGTCGGCCATCCTGAAGGCCATCGAGCTCAACGGCGCGGCGGTCGATTCGAACGTGCTGTCGTTCCGCTGGGGGCGCCTCGCCGCGGTGGAGCCGTCGAAGGTGGCCGAGGCCGCCGTTCCCGCGCGCGCCAAGCCGGAGTCGCAGCGGCTGTCGCAGTCGCTCGACGAGACGATCGAGCGGCGCGTCCGGTTCCTGACCGACTACCAGGACGCCGCTTACGCGCAGCGCTACGCCACGCTCGTCGCGAAGGTGCGCGAGGCGGAAGCCCGCGTCATGCCGGGCATCACGGAGCTCACCGAGGCCGTCGCGCGCTACGACTTCAAGCTCCTCGCCATCAAGGACGAATACGAGGTGGCGCGCCTGTACGCCGAGAGCGACTTCGCGCAGCGCGTCGCCGCGCAGTTCGAGGGCGACTACAAGCTCACGTTCAACCTCGCCCCGCCGATCTTCAACAAGCCCGATCCCGTGACGGGCGTGCCGAAGAAGTCGGCCTACGGCCCGTGGATGATGAAGGCGTTCGGCGTGCTCGCGAAGATGCGCAAGTATCGCGGCACCGCGCTCGACGTGTTCGGCCGCACGCAGGAGCGCAAGATGGAGCGCGCGCTCGTCGCGGAGTACGAGGCGCTGGTCGCGGAGATCGTGGCCAAGCTCACGCCCCAGAATCACGCGACGGCGGTCGAGCTCGCTTCAGTGCCCGAGCACATCCGCGGCTACGGCCACGTCAAGGAGGCGCACCTCAAGACCGCGAAGACGCGCGAGGCGGCGCTCCTCGCGACCTTCCGCGCGCCGGCGTCGAAGCCTTCGGTCTCGGTCGTGAAGGTGACGGTGTAGCCTGGGGCGCGAGGCTCTCCGGCGCCACCGCGCCGGAATCGAAGAGCTTCGCGACGAGGCGGCGGGCGAGCGCGCCGCTTCGCATCGGCTGGGCGCCCTCGCGGCGGTTGGCCTCCGCGATCTCGAACGCGTCCGTCCACGTTCGCATGAGGGTGCGAGCGCGGTCGACGAGCCCCGTGCGCGGGTCGTAGACGTGCAGCGGCTCGGCGATCACGCCGTTGAGCTCGATCACCTGGAAGCGGCCCTGCCGCAGCGCGTCCGCCGACGGCGCGATCACGTCGAAGCGCCCGAAATGGAAGCCGGGATGCGCGCGGGCGAGCGCGTCGACGCGCGCGACGAGCGCCGGCGTTCGCAGCGCGCGGCGGTCGTAGTGCATGCGGCGGGCGCACTCGAAGCCCATGCCCGACGCCTTCGCCGCCGCGCCCGTGGCGTAGCGCACCTCACCGATCGACACCACGCGGCCCGTCGCCTCGCCCGGCCGGCGCACGTAGAAAAGGCCGAACTCCACCCCCGCGACCCGCCGCTGGACGATCGCGGCGCGGCCCATGCGTCCGAGCGCCTGCCGTAGCTCCGGGTCCGAGCGGACCACCGCGACGCCGGCGCCGCGCTCCCCGACGTCGGGCTTGACCACCAGCGGGTAGGCGAGCGCCGAACGCCGCATCCAGCTTCGCGCGGCCTCGACGGCCGCCGCGCAGCCCGCTGCGGGATCGACCACGACGAACGGCGCCACCGCGCCGGGGACGGTCGAGAGCGCCCGCAGCGAGGCCGACTTCGACTCGCCGACCACCCCGCCCGACTCGATGCCCGGGTTGGCCGCGGTGAAGATCGTGAGCGAGCGATACCGCAGCATGAGCCAGGCGAGGTACGCGGCCAGGGCCACGTGCGGCAGGTTCGACAGGGCCCCCGCCTCGACATGTCGCTCGGGCCCCGGGACGCCCCGCACGCGGGACGCGCCCCGCGGCGCGCGCGTGCGCAATGCATCGCGTTGGTGTAACGTTGACTGCGCCGTAGCCCGCACCCGACTGCGAGGTTTCGATGAGCCCGTCATCCGGCATCCTCCTTCTGCGACTCGCGCGCCGCGCGCGAGCGCCCCTGCTGCTCCCGGCCCTTCGCTTGCCTGCGTCCGCGCAGCGCGAGCCGCGAACCGCGCGATCTTAGCCCATGCGGCCGCATCGCCGCGACCGTCCCCCTGCCCGTCCCGGCTCGCGTATCGCGCGAGCTTTCCCGCCTCGTCCCCCTCGCTGATGGAGAGGTCCCATGCGCCACATCGACAACGAACAAAGGCGAAACACGCTTCGCGTCATGACGGCCGCGGGAGCAGCCGCCCTGCTGTCGGGCTGTCCCTGGCCGCCGCCCGTACCCAACCCCGCCAAGCCGAAGACCGTGCCGGCAGGCGTGGACGCGCACTGCCACATCTTCAACATCCTCGACATGCCCGCGTACGCGTTCGTGGTCGACGTGTTCCTGCAGGACCCCCTGCTGCGCGTGCTCGCCGCACCCTGGGCGGCGATGGTGGTGGAGATCGCGAGCGTGAACGCGAAGACGTTCCAGCAGGAGAAGGACGTCCTCGACCAGCACTTCGCTACCAACCAGCCGC
>JBGAIS010000103.1:0-16178 GCA_044225355.1 Casimicrobiaceae bacterium
GGCGACGCGGCGCCTGCCGCGTTGCACTAGGACCCCCGGGAACGGCTGCGAAGGGCGTCGGTGGCACGGCGCATGACGTGACGCCGGCGCCGCGCGCTTTTGCGGCGGGAACGGCAAAGGCATGCGCAAGCCACCGCGCGTCACGGCGGCAGGAACGAGCGTCGCGCCTTCGGTGGCGCACCGGCGTGCGACGGCACGGTAAACGCGGAGCTTCCCTCGGGCCCTAGGCCACGATCATCCGCGACGAGGTCTCGGCGTCGCGCCGCTTCACCCGCCCGACGCCGCTCACGTCCTCGGTCACCTTCGGGTCGCCGATGTACTCGACGCTGCCTGCGCCCGAGATGGTCGCGTCGAGCGACTTCTCCGCGTTGATCACGACCTTGCCCGCGCCCGCGACCGATACCTTCGCGCGCTGGCTTGCGAGCCGGGCGCCGCGGTAGTTGCCTGCACCCGAGATGTCGATGTCCTGCGCGACCACCTTGCCGGACACCTCGGCGCGCAGCGCGCCCGCCCCGATGAGCGTGAGCTCCTGCGCGGCGAGGTCGTCCACCTTCACCGAGGTGCCGCCGGCGCCCTCGATGCGCAGCGCGTCGGCCGTCAGGCGGGCGGCGGAGAGCCTGACCGTGCCGGACGCGTCGATCGACTGGATCTTCTCGAACGTCACCACGATCTCGGGCGCGCGGCTGCCGCTGGCGACGAAGAAGTCCCACCAGTGATCGACGTCGCGCGACTCGATGAAGAGCGTGCCGTCGCGCACCTCGGCGGTCACCGTCCGGTCGCGGGTGGAGGCGGCCGGCATGCGCACGGCGTGGCCGCTTCCCTGGACGAGCTCGACGTCCGCCATCCCGGACACGTCGATGCGTTCGAAGGGCGGCAGCGACTGCGTGACCGCGGGTGCCGCGGAGCCGGCGGGCTCGGTGCGCGCGCCCCTCGCGAAGCTGTTGGTCAGCGCGACCCAGGTCAGGGCGGCAGCCAGGGCGACGCATCCCAGGATGATGAGCGGAAGAGCGAAGCGGCGCATGTCGTTGGCGATGTCGGCGCGGGAACGCTCCCGCACCCGTTTGGATGCGCCGGCGCGCCGTTACGGATTCAATCGGCGCAGCGGAGACGCGGTGGGGGCCCGGGGCGACGGCGGTATAGTAGTGCAATCCCGAAGGAGCGTTTTCCCATGAGCCTCGACCGAGTTCCCGCCGGCCGCGACCTGCCGAACGATTGCAACGTCGTCATCGAGATCCCGATGCGCGCCGACCCCATCAAGTACGAGGTCGACAAGGAGACGGGCGCCGTGTTCGTCGACCGCTTCATGTCGACGGCGATGCACTATCCCTGCAACTACGGCTACATCCCGCAGACTCTCTCCGACGACGGTGACCCGTGCGACGTGCTCGTGCTCTCGCCGGTGCCGCTCATCACGGGCGTCGTCGTGCGCTGCCGGCCCATCGGGATGCTCAAGATGGACGACGAGGCCGGCGGCGACAGCAAGATCCTCGCGGTGCCCATCGACAAGCTCTCGTCGCTGTACCGCGACGTGAAGTCGCCGCGCGACCTGCCCGCCATCACGACGCAGCAGATCGCGCACTTCTTCGAGCACTACAAGGACCTGGAGCCCGGGAAGTGGGTGCGGGTGGCGAGCTGGGTCGAGGCGGAGGACGCGCGCCGCGAGATCATCGAGGCGGCCGCCCGCTTCAGGAAGCCGCCGCGCGCCAGGAAGAAGTGACCTCGGCATCGCGGCCGGCCGCGGCCGCGGCGACGCGTGCGCTCGCGGTCAGGGCGCGCACATCACGACGAGATCGGGGCCATCGCCTTCGGCGAGCCAGCCCTTGGCCACCATCTGGTCGCGAACGCCGCGGTCCGTCATGTAGCGGTGATTCGCGTCGCGCCGGTTGCTGAACACGCGATAGACGGGCGTCGTGCCGCCGGGGCATGCGCCCGCGGCGGGAAGGATCATGTGCATGAACTGCGGATCCTCGAGCACGAACGCCGGATGTGCCGCGCCGGTGGCGTCGCACTCCGCCGTCCCGCGTCCGAAGAAATGCGAGTCGCCGAACTCGGGGGGCAGGTAGTAGCGGCACACCGGGGACGTTCCCGCCTGTGACCTCGTGTACGCGCGGAACGCGTACCCCGTGCGTGTCCACTTGGTGGGCGTCTTTCCCGCGTCGAGGTTGGCCTGCTCGGTGGCGAGCCCGGTGATGAAGTAATGGTCGAGCGTCGCGTTGTAATACTCGACCACGTCGACGGGCGGCACGACGCCTCCCACGCCGGTGACGGAATAGGTGAACGTGACGAAGCCGGGGCTTGCACTGGGCGGATGGACACGGAAAACGAGCACCGCGGAGCGCGGTCCGTCGGCCTGGGGCCGGAACGCGACGGCGGTGCCGCAGCCGTCGCCGTTGGCGTACCGCCTTCCCACGACGCAATCGGTCGTCATCACGAAGTCGCCCGGATTCTTGCCCTCGAGCGTGACGCTGTCGATCGTGGCGGACACGCTGTCGGGATCGCTGAACGTGAGGGTTTGAGACACCGACGTCGTGCCCAGGGCCTGAGGATCGAAGTCGAGCCAGGGCGGAGACGCGCTGAGCCCATGGACGAGCTCCGGGCTCGTAAGGCCGAACAGGGATACGTTGACGGGGCCCGCCGCGGAGTCCGACTGCAGGACGAGCGTCGCGGTGCTGGGATAGCCCGAGATGGTGCCGATGACGTCCAAGCGGCATCGCCCTCCGGGGGACAGCACGGTGCCCGGCGCGCAGGTGCCGCCGAGGGCGTAGTCTGGCGCGGAGGCGCCGCTGATCGGGAATGCCGAGAACGTAAGCGGGGTGTCGCCGACGTTGGTCAGGAATATCGGCTGCGTCACCGGAACGGTGGGCGCGCGTCCGTAGTCGATGGACACCCGGCTTGCGTCGAGCAGGGGCGTGGCCGCGACGGCGCCCGCGATACCCGGGAGCAGGAGCAGCGCCGCGAGCTGGCGGAGGAATGCGTGCCGCCGCGGTTTACGGCTGTTCATGGTCATCATGGCAGGGAAGGCGACCGCAAGGATCGCGTGTCCGCAGTGTACGCCGCGTATTGCGCGCCCCGGTCTTGATGACTCCGCGCGGACGCTACTATTCGTCCTTCGACATGCCGCCCGCCACCGCCATCGACAACGCCCGCGCGCCGCTCGTGCGAGGCGCGTCTCTCTTCCCCGCGTTCTTCGTGCTGTTGTGGAGCACCGGCTTCATCGCGGCGAAGTACGGACTGCCCTACGCGCCGCCCTATGCTTTCCTCGCCTGGCGCTTCGTCCTGGTCGCGGCGTTCATGACCGCGGTCGCGGCGCTCACGCGCGCGCCCTGGCCACGCGCGGCGAGGGAATACGTCGATCTTGCCGTCGTGGCGATCCTCGTGCATGCGCTGTACCTGGGCGGCGTGTTCGTGTCGATCGACGGGGGCATGGCGGCCGGGACGAGCGCGATGCTCGTCGGCTTGCAGCCCATCCTCACCGTGCTGATCGCGTGGCAATGGATGCGCGAGGACGTGAGCGCGCGGCAGTGGGCGGGCCTCGCGCTGGGGCTCGCGGGCGTGTACTTCGTGGTCCGCCACAAGATCGACTTCGGGGGCGACCTGCACGGGCTCCTGCCCTCGGGGATCGCGCTCGTCGGGATCAGCGTGGGGACGCTCTACCAGAAGCGCCACTGCGCCCACATCGACCTTCGAAGCGGCGCGGCGGTGCAGTTCATCGTGTGCGCCGTGGTGTTCGCGCCGCTCGCGTGGCTCGTCGACGCTCGTCCTGTGCAGTGGACGGGCAGCTTCCTGTTCGCGCTGTCGTGGTCGGTGATCGTGCTGTCGGTGGGCGCCATCAGCCTGCTCTACTGGCTCCTGCGGCACGGCGCGGCCGCCAACGTCGCGAGGCTCTTCTACCTCGTTCCGCCGGTGACGGCGCTCGAGGCCTACCTGCTCTTCGGCGAGAAGCTCGACGCGTGGGCGTTGATCGGCATGGCGCTGATCGCGCTAGGTGTCGTCCTTGCCCGAAGGACCGTAAAATGAGCCGATGGACACCCTCATCGCGAAGTCGACACCCATCCTCCTGAGCGTCCTGCGGATCGTCTCGGGGTTCCTGTTCATCGAGCACGGGACGCAGAAGTGGCTGCTCTTCCCGGGCAATCCGACGGCGCGCGCGAGCGTCGAGTCGCTGAGCGGCGTGGCAGGGCTCTTCGAGCTGGTCGGCGGGTTCCTGCTCATGATCGGCCTCTTCACGCGCCCCGTGGCGTTCGTGCTGTCGGGGCTCATGGCGTTCGCCTACTTCATCGCGCATGCGCCGCAGGGCTTCTGGCCGATCCTCAACAAGGGCGAGCTGGCCGCGCTCTATTGCTTCGTGTTCCTCTACCTGGCCGCGGCCGGCGGCGGTCCCTGGAGCCTCGATCGGCTGATGCGCAACAAGTCGTAGTCGAAATGGGGTCAGACCCCATGTCGCTGCGTCGCCCGGGAAATGGGGTCTGACCCCATTTATTTGTCCTGGACATCCATGCTTGACGTCACCGATCTCTATCGGTCGACCGCCGAGAAATTCATGTAATAACAGCACACTCGTCGAGTCGTCAGGCCTTCGAAGCACCTTGAAATGGGGTCTGACCCCATTTTATTGTCCTGGACATTGCGGGCGATCGACTTGACCATCATTTGTCCTGGGCGATGACCGTTCCGGCGATGCGGTCGTGCAGGAACAGGCGATCGCGGTCGACGAAGGCCCACAGGAAATTGAAGGCGACGAGCCAGGCGGCGTGCGCGCCCAGCCCGATGGGCGACAGCGCCGCGTAGGCCGCGACCGCGAGCGCGGGTCCGATCCAGGCGGCCAGGTAGCGAAGCAGTGCGGTCCTGGGGGCGAGCGGCTGGCCGACGCGGTCGACGAGGCGCAGCCGCCACGTCTTCATGGCGAGCGTCCGCCGGCCCCGGGACCAGCTCCATACGAAGTAGCCCGCGAGGATCGCGAACAGGAGCCAGAAGAGCGCGACGCGCTCGGCGAGCGCGGGCACTACGAGGTCCTTGCCGTGGCGGGGAGTGACGAGCGGCAGCAGCGCGAAGTTGGCCGCGAACACCACCGCGACGAGCAGCAGGCTCTCGTAGACGAGCGCCGCGAAGCGCCTGCGCAGGCTCGCCCCGGGCATCGCTCGAAGCGTCAGCGGGTCCGCTTGGCGTCCGCCGGAGCCGCCGAGGTCGCGGGCGCCGGCGTCCCGGCGGACGCCGCACCGGCAGGACTCGCGCCGCCCGGCGCCGTCGCGCGCGCCGGCGCCTGCTGCACTTCTTCGCGCGGCGAGCTCTTCGCCTGGTCGGGCGGAAGCTGCGCTGGTATTCTGCCAGCGCTGGCGGGCGCCTCGTCCTTCTTCTCGGAGGAAGCTGGCGCATCGACTTGTACTGCTCGCGCGCCGCCTGGCGCTGCGCCGGCGTGACTCCGCCCACGACTTCATCTGCTGCTGGATGCGCTGCTGCTCGGCCGGCGACATCGTCTTCGGCCAGCGCTGCGTCGCGCCACTTCTGCTTGCGCTGCATCGAGGTTGTTCCAGTCGGGCACGCGAGCGGCCGCGAGCACCTGCTGCTCCTGCGGCGGGAAAGCTGCGACCACGCAGAGCCGCCCTGGGACCAGGCGACGGATGGAATGAGGGTGAGGGCGGCGAGCGACAGCGCGATCAGGGTCGAGGCGGCCCCGGTCACCGTTGATAGCTCGTAAGCCAGGTCTGGAAGCCGCGGTCGACGTACGCGTCGATGGGCAGGTCCGAGGTCAGGATCTGGACGTCGATCTCCTCGATCTCGCGGGTCTGCTGCATGAACTTGTAGCTTTGCCATTGCTGGTAACCGACGAGGGCCGCGGCAAGCAGGAGTATGCCGAATCCGAAGCCGAAGCCATGCGCCCCGCCGAACCGGCGGCCTTCCCGCCCGCCCCGGGCCCGCCCACCAGGGCATGCGCGACCCGCGACTCCGGAGCGGTCGCCGCGGCAGGCTCGGCCAGCCGGGCGAGCGCCTGCGCCCGCGCCTGCACTGGAGCTTGTAGGCCGTCCCGGCGCGCAGCGGCGACCGTCCCGGCGTCGAGATGGGCCTTGATTTTGCTCGCGAATTCGTCGTCGTGGTTCATAGCTTGATGCCCTTGGACGCCAGCGCGGACGCGAGGGCGTGGACCGCGCGGGAACAGTGAGTCTTCACGCTGCCCTCCGAGCACCCCATGGCGGCAGCGGTCTCCGCGACGTCCAACTCCTCCCAGTAACGCAAGAGAAAGGCTTCGCGTTGACGCGCAGGAAGCTTCGAGAGGGCCTGCTCGATATGCCGCAGAACTTGAGCTTGCTCGAGCTGCCGCGCGGGATCGTCGACGGCGTTCGAATCCGATTTCGCCTGCAAAGTTTCGAGCGGGTCGAAATCGTCGTCCTTTTCGTCACCTTTGCCCAGCGCCGAGAGGAGCGTGGTCCAGGTGTTGCGCACCTTTTGGCGGCGAAAATGGTCGTAGATGCCGTTCTGCAGGATGCGCGCGAACAGCATGGGGAGCTCCACCGCGGGTTTGTCCGCGTATTTCTCGGTCAGTTTGAGCATCGCGTCCTGCACGATGTCGAGCGCCGCATCCTCGTCGCGGGTCGCGAACATCGCCTGCTTGAAGGCGCGACGCTCGGTTTCCGCGAGGAATTTCGAAAATTCGGCAGTGGTGGCCAGGGCTGGTCCGGTCCGACGGTGGCGAGCGATTATAGGGCTTCGCGCGGGCCTGCCGCCGGTGCCCCTCGCAACGCAAGGATGTTGCAGAGCCGCAATCGCGGCGGCCCCGTGCCCGCGTCAATCTTGACCGGCTGCGGTCCGCCGGGCTAATCTAATCGTCCCTGCCCGCGAGGGCGGGATGCTGTGCTGCAAAAACGGCCGGTTGCGGTCCCTCCGGCGGAGCCACAAGCCCCGCGGAGCTTCCCCAGGACTGCGAGCGGTGTTTTCCAAAAGCGGTTGGCTACTACCCGAGCCATTCAGGCCTTTGCCGTCGTGCGCCTCCACCTAACCGGCGCGCCATGAGCGGATTGCAGTGACCGGGCGACGCACGCGCGTACGCCGCCGTTCCACATCGCACAAAGGGCTTCATCATGCAACTCACGGGTGCCGAAATCGTCATCCGCTGTCTCCAGGAGGAAGGCGTCGAGTACGTCTTCGGGTATCCGGGCGGGGCAGTGCTCAACATCTACGACGAGATCTTCAAGCAGGACAAGTTCAAGCACGTCCTCGTCCGCCACGAGCAGGGCGCGGTCCACGCCGCCGACGGCTATTCGCGCAGCTCGACCAAGGTCGGCGTCGCGCTCGTCACGTCGGGCCCGGGCGTCACCAACGCGGTCACCGGCATCGCGACCGCGTACATGGACTCGATCCCGATGGTCATCATCACGGGGCAGGTCCCGACCCACGCCATCGGCCAGGACGCGTTCCAGGAATGCGACACGGTCGGCATCACGCGGCCCTGCGTCAAGCACAACTTCCTCGTGAAGGACGTGAAGGAGCTCGCCTCGACGATCAAGAAGGCGTTCTACCTCGCGGCCACGGGTCGCCCGGGCCCGGTGCTCGTCGACATCCCCAAGGACGTCACGCAGGCGACGACCGAGTTCACCTATCCGAAGACCGTCTCGCTGCGCTCGTACAACCCGGTCACGAAGGGTCACGCGGGCCAGATCAAGAAGGCCGTGCAGCTCCTCCTCGAGGCCAAGCGCCCGATGGTGTACTCCGGCGGCGGCGTGATCCTGAACGACGCCGCGCCGCAGCTCCACGCGACTCGTTCGCCTGCTGGGTTTCCCGAGCACGAGCACCCTCATGGGCCTCGGCGGATTCCCCGGCACCGATCCGCAGTTCACCGGCATGCTCGGCATGCACGGGACGTTCGAGTCGAAACATGGCGATGCAGCACTGCGACGTCCTCATCGCCGTGGGCGCGCGCTTCGACGACCGCGTCATCGGCGACCCCGGGCACTTCTATCGCGCGGACCGCAAGATCATCCACATCGACATCGATCCCTCGTCGATCAGCAAGCGCGTCAAGGTGGACGTGCCCATAGTGGGCTACGTCGCCGACGTGCTGGACGAGATGGTCAAGATCATCGAGTCGAGCCCCGCAGGCCATCCCCGCGGCGCTCAAGGCCTGGTGGGCCGACATCAAGGACTGGCAGCGCAAGGATTGCCTCAAGTACGACACCGGCAGCAGGCTCATCGACACAGTTCGTGATCGAAGCTCTGAGATCACGGGCGGCGATGCGTTCATTACCTCCGACGTCGGCCAGCACCAGATGTGGGCCGCGCAGTACTACAAGTTCGACAAGCCCCGCCGCTGGATCAACTCCGGCGGCTTGGGCACGATGGGCTTCGGCCTGCCGGCCGCGATGGGCGTGCAGCTCGTCAACCCGCACGCCACGGTCGCGTGCGTGACGGGCGAGGCGTCGATCCAGATGTGCATCCAGGAGCTCTCCACCTGCAAGCAGTACCACCTGCCCATCAAGATCGTGAACCTCAACAATCGCTACATGGGCATGGTGCGGCAGTGGCAGGAGTTCTTCTACGGCAACCGCTACGCCGAGTCGTACATGGACGCGCTGCCCGACTTCGTGAAGCTCGCCGAGGCCTACGGCCACGTGGGCCTCAAGGTCGAGAAGCCCGGCGACGTCGAGGGCGCGCAGCGCGAGGCGTTCGCGCAGAAGGAGCGCCTCGTGTTCCTCGACTTCATCACCGACCAGACCGAGAACGTCTTCCCGATGGTGCCCGGCGGCAAGGGACTCACCGAGATGATCCTCGCCGAGGAACTGTGAGGATCCGTTCATGAGGCACATCCTTTCCATCCTCGTCGAGAACGAGGCGGGCGCGCTCTCGCGCATCTCGGGGCTCTTCTCCGCGCGCGGCTATAACATCGAGTCGCTCACCGTGGCACCGACCGAGGACGCGACGATGTCGCGCATGACCATCGTCACCACCGGGTCCGACGACGTGGTCGAGCAGATCACGAAGCAGCTCAACAAGCTCGTCGAGGTCGTGAAGGTGGTCGACCTCACCGACGGCAATCACATCGAGCGCGAGCTGATGCTCGTGAAGGTGCGCGCGTCGGGCAAGGACAGGGAGGAGATGAAGCGGCTCGCCGACATCTTCCGCGGCCGCGTGCTCGACGTCACCGACAAGAGCTACACGATCGAGCTCACGGGAACGGGCGAGAAGCTCGACGCGTTCCTGCAGTCGATCGAGCCGGGCGTGATCCTCGAGACGGTGCGCACGGGCGCATCGGGCATCGGGCGCGGCGAGCGCGTGTTGCGAGTCTAGGAAAGCCCGGGGCGAGGCGACGGCGCCTCGCTCCGACAAGAAACATCACAACGAGGAAACCAGGACATGATGAAGGTGTACTACGAGAAGGACGCGGACCTGTCGCTCATCAAGGGCAAGAAAGTCACGATCGTCGGCTACGGCTCGCAGGGCCATGCGCACGCGCAGAACTTGAACGACTCCGGCGTGAAGGTGACCGTGGGCCTGCGCAAGGGCGGCGCGTCGTGGGACAAGGCGAAGAAGGCGGGCCTCAAGGTCGCGGAAGTGGGCGACGCCGTGGCGAGCGCCGACGTCGTCATGATGCTCATGCCCGACGAGAGCATCGGCGCCGTCTACAAGAGCGAAGTCGAGCCCAACATCAAGAAGGGCGCGATGCTCGCGTTCGCGCACGGCTTCAACATCCACTACGGCCAGGTGCAGCCGCGCGCCGACCTCGACGTCGTGATGATCGCGCCCAAGGCGCCGGGCCACACGGTGCGCTCGACGTACGCCGCCGGCGGCGGCGTGCCGATGCTCATCGCCGTCCACCAGGACGCGTCGAAGAAGGCGCGCGACGTCGCGCTGTCCTACGCCGCGGCCATCGGCGGCACGCGCGCGGGCGTCATCGAGACCAACTTCCGCGAGGAGACCGAGACCGACCTCTTCGGCGAGCAGGCCGTGCTTTGCGGCGGCACCGTCGAGCTCATCAAGGCGGGCTACGAGACGCTGGTCGAGGCGGGTTACGCGCCCGAGATGGCGTACTTCGAGTGCCTGCACGAGCTGAAGCTCATCGTCGACCTCATCTACGAGGGCGGCATCGCCAACATGAACTACTCCATCAGCAACAACGCGGAGTACGGCGAGTACGTGAGCGGCCCGAAGGTCGTCACGGCCGAGACGAAGAAGGCGATGAAGGAGATGCTGACGCGCATCCAGACGGGCGAGTACGCCAAGGACTTCATCATCGAGAATCGCGCCGGCGCGCCCACGCTCATGTCGCGTCGCCGCATCATGGGCGAGCACTCGATCGAGGTGGTGGGTGCGAAGCTGCGCTCGATGATGCCCTGGATCGGGAAGAACAAGCTCGTCGACCAGGCGCGCAACTAGAAGGCCCGTCGCACCCTGGCGCCTTCACCCGTCCGGGGGGAGGCGCCGGGAGGCGGCCCGCGAAGGTGCGCGCCATGACCGCTACCGAACGCAAGACGCCGACGGTCGCCTTCGTGACCCGTCGCGATGGCCGCATCGGCAGGCAGGGCGGCTATGTCGGCCTCATCGTGCTGCTGCTCGCGGTCCTCATCGTCGGGTGGCTCGCGAAGGACGCGCTCAAGGCGTACCTGTCGCCCGCGCCGCCGGCCCGCTCGGCCGCGCCGGACCCTGCGGGCGCCGCTCCGGTTCTCACGGCGCCGATGGATCGGGCGCGCGCCGTCGGCGATCTCCTCAAGGCCGAGGAAGGCAAGCGCGACGGCGGCAACTGACGAGGCGCGGCGGCGCCGTAAGGCATAATGCGGCCGGGTCGCGACACAACGCTCCGCCGCCGTCATGAACAACCACTATCCGCATCCGATCCTTGCCCGCGAAGGCTGGCCTTTCCTGGCCATCGCCGTCGTCGTCGCGGTGGCCTTTTCGTGGATGGGCTGGACGATCCTCGCGGTCCTCGCGTGGATCGCCGTGGTCTTCGTCGCGCAGTTCTTCCGCGATCCGCCGCGTGTCATCCCGCAGGACGCGAACGTCGTGCTGTCGCCCGCCGATGGCCGCATCGTCCTCGTGGACAAGGTGCGGGACCCGTACCTCGACCGCGACGCGCTCAAGATCAGCGTGTTCATGAACGTGTTCAACGTGCACTCGAATCGCAGCCCGGTCGACGGCACCGTGGTCAACCGCTGGTATCACGCCGGCAGCTTCCTCAACGCGGCGCTCGACAAGGCCTCGCTCGAGAACGAGCGCAACGCGCTGCACATCCGCACGGCCGACGGCCGGGACGTGACCTGCGTGCAGATCGCGGGCCTCATCGCGCGACGCATCCTCTGCTACGTCGAGCCGGGTGCGCCACTCGCGCGCGGCCAGCGCTACGGCTTCATCCGCTTCGGCTCGCGCGTGGACGTCTACCTCGATCCGTCCGCGACGCCCAAGGTGGCGGTGGGCGACATCGTGAAGGCGACGTCGACCCTCCTGGCCGAGCTTCGCTGACGCGCATGCAGGACTACGACCACGAGCGGGCGGTCCTCAAGAATCGCGTGCGCCGGCGCGGGATCTACATCCTGCCCAACCTCTTCACGCTCGCGGCGCTCTTCTTCGGCTTCTACGCGATCGTGCAGGCGATGAACCTGCGCTTCGACCAGGCGGCGATCGGCGTGTTCGTCGCGATGGTCCTCGACAGCCTCGACGGCCGTGTCGCGCGCCTCACCAAGACGCAGAGCGCGTTCGGCGCCGAGTTCGACAGCCTGGCCGACATGGTGTCCTTCGGCGCCGCGCCGGCGCTCGTCATCTACGAGTGGGTGCTGCGCGACCTGGGCAAGCTCGGATGGGTCGCCGCGTTCCTCTACTGCGCCGGTGCCGCGCTTCGCCTCGCGCGCTTCAACACCATGCTCGACGTCGCGGACAAGCGCTGGTTCACGGGCATCCCCAGTCCCGCCGCAGCCGCGCTCGTCGCGGGCTTCGTATGGATCATGGACGACTACGACATCGATCCCGAGTCCGTGCGCTGGTGGGCGCTCTTCGTCACGGTGTTCGCGGGCCTCACGATGGTGAGCAACCTCAAGTACTACAGCTTCAAGTCGATCAACCTGCGCAAGAGCGTGCCGTTCTTCGTCGTGCTCGCGGCGGCGGTGGCGGTCGCGGCCACCGCGCTGCAGCCGCCGCTCGTGCTGTTCGCGGGCTTCGTCGCCTACGCGATCTCGGGCTACGTCGCGTCGGCGTGGCTCATGATGCGCCGCGGCCGCGCCGGCGGCTCGCGTTGAGCGCCGTGGACGGCAAGGCGCCGCGCGTGGCGGTGCTCGTGCCCTGCTACAACGAGGCGCTGACGGTTGCGAAAGTCGTGGCGGACTTCACGGGCGCGATCCCCGGCTGCGACGTGTACGTCTACGACAACCGCAGCACCGACGGCACCGGCGACATCGCGCGCCGCGCCGGCGCGATCGTGCGCCGCGAGGAGCGCCCCGGCAAAGGGGGCGTCATGCGACGCATGTTCGCGGAGATCGACGCGGACATCTACGTGGTCACCGACGGCGACGCCACCTACGACGCGACGCGCGCGCCCGAGATGATCGAGCGCCTGCGGCGCGACGACCTCGACGTCGTGACGGGCATTCGCGATCACGGCAATCGCGATGCCGCCTACCGTCGCGGGCACCAGGTCGGCAATCGCGCCTTCAACGTGCTGCTGGGATGCCTGTTCGGCGAGCGGCCCACGGACATGTTCTCGGGCTACCGCGTGATGTCGCGGCGATTCGTGAAGTCGTTCCCCGCGGAAGCGAAGGGCTTCGAGATCGAGACCGAGCTCACCGTGCATGCGCTCGAGCTTCGCGTGCCCACGGCGGAGATCGTGACGAGCTACTTCGAGCGTCCGGAAGGCTCGACCAGCAAGCTGTCGACCTATCGCGACGGCCTGCGCATCCTCTATACGATGGCGCGGCTCTTCCGCGACGTGCGTCCGCTGCCGTTCTTCGGAGGCTTCGCTGCGCTGTTCGCGCTCGTCGGCCTCGTGCTCGGCGCGGAGGTGGTGATCGAGTACCTCGATACGGCGCTCGTGCGCCGCCTGCCCACGGCCGTGCTGGCGACGGGCCTCATGCTCCTCGCTTCGCTGTCGGTCGTGTGCGGGATGATCCTCGACAGCGTCGCGCGCGGCCGGCGCGAGGCGAAGCGCCTGGCCTACCTCGCGGCCGGCGATCGCGAGCGCTAGGCTCGAGCGATCGCGCCGCTCACTGCGGCGCGCACATCACGACGAGATCGGGCCCGTCGCCTTCGGCGAGCCAGCCCTTCGCCACCATCTGGTCGCGCACCGCGCGATCCGTCATGTAGCGGTGGTTCGCGTCGGGGCGGTTGCTGAACACGCGATACACGGGCGTGGTGGCCGCCGGGCACGTGCCGGCGTTGGGCAGGAACATCTGCATGAAGTCCGACGACTCCTGCACGAAGGTCGGGTTCTTGAGGCCGGTGCTCACGCACTCCTGCGTTCCCCGTCCGAAGAAATGCGAGTCGCCGAGGTTGGGGGGAATGTAGAAGCGGCATACGGGCGACGTTCCCGACTGCGCGGCCGTGTACGCCTTGAACGAATAACCCGTGCGCGTCCAGCGCGTGGGCGTGTTGCCGGCGTCGAGGTTCGCCTGCTCCGCCGCCACCCACGTGATGAAGTAGTGATCGAGCGAGGCGTTGTAATACTCGACGACGTTGACCGGCGCGGGCGCCGCGCTCTTCGAGTAGCGCAGGACGCCTCCCCCCTGCGTGCCCGCGTAGATGTCGGTGCCCGCGGGCGTGACCGCGAGCGCGTTGACCTGCAGCGCCTGCGGCATGCCGGTGTTCATCGCCGCGACCTTGTCGCCGTTGCTCGTCGCCTCGAGCACGCCGCACGCGGCGCCCGCGTAGAACGTCCCCGCCGTGGGCGAGCCCGCGATCGCCTTGACCGGCGGGCACGATGCCGGGTCGACGCCGGTGGGCATGGCCAGCGCCTGCCAGACGTTGATGAGGCCGACGTTCACCGCGGACGTCGAGAAGAGCGCGATGACGATGATGAGGATCGCCGCGAAGGTTCCGATGACGATGGGGCTCGATCCCGCGCCCGCGACGTAGGCGCGCGGCCCCGACGACGACGAGAGATCGGCAAGCGCGCTCGTGCTGGTCGCGTAGCGCATCGCGCCGAGGCCGGCCAGGTCCGTGCCGGCCGGCAGGGCTCCCGCCGCCTGCCACGCCGACGACGTCGAATCGTGGCCGAGCGTGGTCGATGCCGTCGTCGCCGCGAGCACGGACCCGCCCCCGCCGCCCGCCATGAGGCGAATGCTCGGCGGCGTGGGCAGGCCCTGGTTCTCCTGGGTCCACGTGTCGCCGCCGTTGGTGCTCACGAACACGCCGGTGAAGAACGTCGACACGCGCACGACGTTGGGAAGCGCCGGGTCGAGCACGATCGCCGTGATGTTGGCGATCGTCGTGCCGTTGTTGATGGGTTGCCACGCGGCGCCGCCCAGCACGCTCTTGTACATGCCGCGCCCCGTCCCCGCGTACACCGTCCCGGGCGAGAGGCGGTCGACCGCGAGCGCGCGGATGTCGAGACCGCCCGAGCCCGTCGCGAGGCCCGAGTTGATCGCCGCCCACGACGCTCCGCCGTCCATCGTCTTGAAGAGCCCGAGCGCGGTGCCCGCGTAGACGGTCGCGGGATTCGTCTCGTCGATTGCGAGCGCCTGCACGACGGTGTTCGAAAGCCCCGTGCTCGACGACGTCCAGCGGTCGCCGCCGCTCGCCGAGACGAACATGCCCGCCTGCGCGCCGCCGAACGCGCGCGTGCCGTCGCGCGGGTCGAACGCAAGCGTGTTGACGGTGTCGGCGGGCGCGGTCGTCGCGGGCGTCCACGAGGCTCCGCCGTCGGTGCTTCGAAGCACGCCCGCGCCCAGCACGCTCGCGAGCACCGTCGCCGGCGCGCGCGGGGAGATCGCCACCGCGAGCGCCTGCGGATCGACGAGGGCGCCGTTGGCCGCGGCCCAGGTCGCGCCGCCGTTGGTGGTCCTGAAGAGGGAGCCGCCGCCTGCCGCGTACAACGTCGACGGCGCCGACGGGTCGATCGCGAGCCCGTAAAGCGTGATCGTGGAGCCGCCGGGCCCGGAGATCCCGGACGTCGCGGCGGTCCACGCCGCGCCGCCGTTCGTGCTCTTGTAGACGCCTTGCGACTGCGTGGCGGCGTACAGCGTCGACGGTTGCGTCGGGTCGACGACGATCGCCACGATCGTCGCGTCGGGAAGCCCCGCGCCGGCGAGCGACTTCCACGTTGCGCCCGCGTCGGTCGATTTGTACATCCCGCAGCACGCGGTGCCTGCGTACAGGGCGGCGCTGTTCGCGGGGTCGATCGCGAGGCTCGCGATGGTCGTGATCGACAAGCCGGTGTTGCGCGCGGTCCACGTGGCGCCGCCGTCGGTGGAGCGCGACACGCCGCCGCCCAGGAGCGACCCCGCGTAGATCACTTGCGGATTCGAAGGATCGACCACGATGGCGGCGGTGGTGGGCTCGACGATCCCGTCGCGAGCGGGCGACCAGTGCGCACCGTTGTCGGTGGACTTGAACACGCCGCCGTCGCCGCCCGCGTAGACCGTGCCCGCGACCGTGGGGTGCACGGCGATGGAGCGCACGCGCCCGCCATCGGGGCCGGTGGCGGTCCATCGATTGTCGCCGGCCCATGCCGGCAGCGTCACGACGAGCGAGGCGATCAGGAGGCTGCGGATCATGCTCACGAGGAGGTCCTCACTTGGGGCAGCCCGGGCCGTCGGCCCGTCCGCGGAACGTTGCGAGCTCGAATACGACGCGGCCGTCGCCCTGCGCGTACGGCACGACCTGCGGCGCGTCCCACGCGATCGACTGCTGCCACTGCGCGATGCGCGCCGCGCGATCGCCGGTGATGAACGCGACCGCGATGTCGCGGCCCTCGCACAGGCGGTGCCGCGCGGACTCGAAGTGCGTCTCGGTGTCGATGCCGACGCGGCCGCGCGTCAGGAAGGCGACGGGCATGGACAGTCCCCAGTCGGGGAAGTAGACGAAGGGCTTGCGCGGATTCGCGTCGAGATCGGATGCGAGCCTGTTGATGGCATCCGAGTAGAGCGCGACGCCGCGGAGCTCGTGAAGGCGCAACCCTTCCTGGACCTGGCCGGCGACGTTGAGGCCGACGAGGATCGCGAAAGGCGCGGCCGCGGCCCAAGGTCGCGATCGCCACGAATCCGTCGCCTCGC
>JBGAIS010000104.1:0-15751 GCA_044225355.1 Casimicrobiaceae bacterium
GTCCCATCGTCATGACGTCGCTCGCGTTCGTGCTCGGCGTGCTGCCGCTCGTGATCGCCGGCGGCGCGGGCGCCGGCGCGCGGCGCTCGATGGGCACGGGCGTGTTCGGCGGCATGCTCGCGGCGACGTTCATCGCGACCATCTTCATCCCGCTCTTCTTCGTCATCCTGTCGCGCACGCGCATCCGCAAGGACGCGGTGGCCGCGCACGCGGAAGGCGCATCGACATGAGCCTGCGCCGGCTCGCCGTCGCGACCCTCGCCGCGACCCTCGCGGGCTGCATGGTGGGGCCCGACTACCAGCGGCCGGCGACGCCGCTGCCGTCCACGTATGCCGGCGCGCCGGTATCCGCCGAGCCTGCGCCGGTGGTTCCTGCGCAGTGGTGGAAGCTCTTCAACGATCCGTTGCTCGACGGGCTCGTCGCGAGCGCCCTCACCGATAACCTCGACGTCGCCTACGCGGTCGCGCGCATCGACGAGGCGGAGGCGCTGCTGCGCGAGTCCAACGCGCTGCTCTTCCCGCAGGTCGACCTCCTGGGCGTCGGCGCGCGTGCCCGGTCGAGCGGCACGGTGACCACACCTGCGCCCATCCGCCTGACCAACGACCTTCGCGCGGCGCTCACGACCTCCTTCGAGATCGACTTCTGGGGCCGCATCCGGCGCATGATCGAGGCGTCGCAGGCGCAGGCGCTCGCCACGCGCTACGCGAAGGACGTGGTCACGCTCTCGCTCGCGGGGCTCACGACGCAGACGTACTTCGCGCTGCGCTCGCTCGACGCGCAGATCGCCGCCACCCGCGAGACGCTCGCCACGCGCGACGACTACCTCGGCATCGTGCGCCGCCGGGTCGAGGCGGGGCTCGCGTCGGACCTCGACTACAACCAGGCGCTGGGCGCGCGCTCGGACGCCTCGGCGCAGCTCAAGGACTTCATCCGCCAGCGCGCGATCGCGGAGCATCTCCTGGGTACGCTTACCGGCAAGCTCGACCTCGCGATCGAGCCGGGCGGCCTCGCGCAGCTCCCGGTGCCGCCGCTGCCTCCGGTGGGCATCCCCTCGTCGATCCTCGATCGGCGCCCCGACATCCGGCAGGCGGAGGAGGCGCTCGTCGCCGCCAACGCGAACATCGGCGTCGCCAAGGCGGCGCTGCTGCCGCGCATCTCGCTCACCGGCGCGTTCGGCGGCGAGAGCCGCGACTTGAGCTCGCTCGTGGAAAGCAGCGGCCGCATCTGGTCGATCGGCTTCGCGATCTCGCTGCCCATCTTCAATGCGGGACGCCTGAGCGCCGAGGTGGACGCGACCACCGCGCGCGACCGCCAGGCGATCGCGACCTACCAGAAGACGATCCAGACGTCGTTCCGCGAGGTCTCGGACGCGCTCGTCACGGTCGCGCAATCGACCGCCACCGCGACCGACCTGCAGACGAGCGTGGATGCCTCGGCGGGGGCGCTTCGCATCGCGACGCGCCGCTACGAGGTCGGCTACTCCCCGTACCTCAACGTGCTCGACGCGCAGCGCTCGCTCAACCTGTCGCAGATCGCGCTCATCCGCAATCGCCAGGCGCAGCTTTCCGCCACGGTCGACCTCATGAAGGCGCTGGGCGGCGGATGGAAGGACGAGTCGCCGCCGGGATCCGTGATCAGCAGTCAGTAGTTTGCAACGGGCAGTCGGCAGTCCGGCGTCACGTGATGCGCCGTTCCCACGTACGCTCTCTTGCAGGCGTCGTGCTCAGTGCTTGGGCCCGATGCCGAACAACGTCGAGATGCCGTTCCACATGATCTGCATGCCGATGCACAGCAGGATGAAGGCCGACAGGCGCATCACCACGGCGAGCACGGTGGGGCCTAGCGCGCGCTGCAGGCGCTTCGCGGACGCGTAGCAAAAATAGATCGTGAGACCCACGATGCCGGCACCCACGATCGCGGAGATGGCGTCGATGGCGTACGGCTGGGGCGTCGACGGGAAATTCGCTCCCAGCGTGACCGCCACCGAGATCGAGCCCGGGCCCACGGTCAGCGGCAGCGTCAGCGGATAGAACGCCCGCGCCTCGAGCTCCTCCGAGCTCTCGATACCGGTCGACGCGCCGTCGCCGCTCTGGTGGAGCAGGTGGAAGCCGAGGCTCGCCACCACGACGCCGCCCGCGACCTGCAGCACCGGCACGCTGACGCCGAAGAAGTCGAGGATGTAATCCCCCGCGAAGATGGCGCTCACGAGCAGGAAGAAGCCGTTCATGGCGACCTTGCGCGCGAGCACGCCGCGCTCGGCGTCGCTCACGTTGGCCGTCAGCGTGAGGAAGAGCGGCGCGTTGCCGAGGGGGTTCACGATGGGCAGCAGCGCCGCGACGGCCAGCAGGATCCCTTGCATCAGGCCGCGCAGGTCCTCCATCACGAGCCCTTGGGGGTCGCGGGAGGCGTGGAGGCGGGGGCGGGCGCGGTGACGTTGGGGCCGAGCGAGAGATCGGTCGCGAGCGCCTTGATGCCGTTCCACGTGATCTCGACGCCGATGCACAGCACGATGAATGCCGACAGGCGAAGCACGACCATCACGCGGGTGTGGCCGAGCCACAGCGCCACGCGCTCGGCGTACCGGTAGGCGAACCACACGCAGAGCGATATGAGCGCCGTCCCCACGATGCCCGCGAGGAACGACATCACGACGCGCTCGACGCCGTGGGCGTGGTTGGCGCCGATGGTGATCGCGACCGAAATGGCGCCGGGGTCGACCGTCAGCGGCAGCGTGAGCGGGTAGAACGCGCGCAGGATGACCGAGTCGACGGTCACGGTGGCGTCGGTGTGCGCGGGCTCCGAGTTGAGGAGGTTCCAGCCGAGCGCGCACAGGACGGCGCCGCCGGCCACCTGCACCACGCCGACGGACAGCCCGAACACCTTGAGCACGTATGCGCCGAAGATGAGCGAGCCCATGATGAGCAGGAACGCGTTGATCGCGATCTTGACCGCCAGCATCGCGCGCGTCGACTCGTCCGCGCCGTGAGTCATGGCGAGGAACATCGGCGCCGAGCCGAGCGGGTTGACGATGGGGAGGAGGCCGCCGACGACCAGCAGGAGGGCCGTCAGGAAATTGCGCAGATCGTCTGAAAACATGTCGGGCGGTACACTAGCACAGGCGCCGGGGGCGACTCGACCTGCACTCCGGTCCCCACGCCGCTCTTCCCCTATCCTCATGCCCGCCACCCGCCCGCTCATCGGATTCCACGCGGTGACGGCCCGCCTGCGCCAGCGCCCCGATGCGGTGCACGCCGTGTACGTGCTGGGCGGGCGGCAGGACGCGCGGATGCGCGACCTGGTCGAGCGTGCGCAATCGTCGAAGGTGGCCGTGCACGTGGTCGACGCCGCGCGCCTCGACGCGCTCGCGAGCCACGGCCGGCACCAGGGCGTGGTCGCGCTGGTCGACGACGCGCTGCCGCACGTGACGCTCGACGACGTCCTCGACGCCCCCGCCGAGCCGCCGCTGCTGCTGATCCTCGACGGCGTGACCGATCCGCACAACCTCGGCGCCTGCCTGCGCAGCGCGGACGCGTTCGGCGCCCTGGCGGTCGTGGTGCCCAAGGACCGCGCGGTGGGCGTCAACGCGACGGTGGCCAAGGCCGCGTCCGGCGCGGCCGACACGGTGCCCGTGATCGCCGTCACCAACCTCGCCCGAGCGATGCGCGAGATGAAGGAGCGGGGCGTGTGGCTCCTGGGCGCCGACGCGGGCGGCGAGCCGCTGCCCGACGCCGACCTCTCGGGCCCCGTGGCCTGGGTGCTGGGGGCGGAAGGCGCGGGCCTGCGCAGGCTCACCCGCGAGTCCTGCGACCGCATCGTCGGCATCCCGATCGTCGGGAGCGTGGCGAGCCTCAACGTCTCCGTGGCGGCGGGGGTGTGCCTGTACGCCACCCGCGCGGCCCGCATGCGGCGGTAGCGGCCGCGCTTAGAATACGCGCCGACGCATGCTCCGATTCCTCGTCACGCGCGTAAGCCTCGTCATCCCGACGTTCCTCGGGATGACGCTCCTCGCCTTCTTCCTCATCCGGCTCGTGCCGGGCGATCCCATCGAGACGATGGCGGGCGAGCGGGGCATCGATCCCGCGCGGCACGCGGCGCTCCTCAAGGAATACGGGCTCGACCGGCCGGTGCTCGTGCAGTACGGCATCTACATCGGCCGCGTGCTGCACGGCGACCTCGGCAAGTCGATGATCACCCAGGCGCCGGTGCTGTCGGAGTTCATGGCGCTGTTCCCCGCGACGATCGAGCTCGCGCTGTGCGCGATCCTCTTCGCGCTGGTGCTCGGCATTCCCGCCGGCATCGTCGCGGCGGTGCGCCGCAACTCGGTGTTCGACCACGGCGTGATGGGCGTCTCGCTCACTGGCTACTCGATGCCGATCTTCTGGTGGGGCTTGCTCCTGATCCTGCTTTTCTCGGTGCAGCTCGGCTGGACGCCCGTCTCCGGACGCATCGACGTGCGCTACTACATCGAGCCCGTGACGGGATTCCTGACCATCGATGCGCTCCTGTCCGGAGAGAAGGGCGCGTTCCGCTCGGCGCTCGCCCATCTCGCGCTGCCGACCATCGTCCTCGGCACGCAGCCGCTCGCGATCATCGCCCGCATGACGCGCTCCGCGATGCTCGAGGTGCTGGGCGAGGACTACATACGCACCGCGCGCGCCAAGGGGCTGTCGAGCCTGCGCGTCGTGGCGCTGCACGCGCTGCGCAACGCGCTCATCCCGGTCATCACCGTGATCGGCCTGCAGGTAGGCGTGCTGTTCACGGGCGCGATCCTCACCGAGACCATCTTCTCCTGGCCGGGCGTGGGCAAGTGGCTCATCGAGGCCATCAACCGGCGCGACTACCCCGTGCTGCAGGGGGGCGTGCTGCTGCTCGGGCTCGTCGTGATGGCGGTGAACCTCCTGGTCGACGTGACGTACGGCATCGTGAACCCGCGGATCCGCCATGCGCGCTGACGCCGCCGCCACGATCGGGTCGAGCGTGGCCGCGCCGCGGCGTTCGCCGCTGCGCGAGTTCTGGGGCTACTTCAGCGCGAACAAGGGCGCCGTGGCGGGCCTCGTGTTCGTCATCGCGATCGTCATCGTCGCGGTCCTGGCGCCGGTGCTGGCGCCTTACCGCCGGACCTCACCAACAACGCCGTGTTCCTGAAGCCGCCCGCGTGGCAGGCGGGCGGCTCGTGGGCGTACCCGCTCGGCACCGACGCCATCGGCCGCGACATCCTCTCGCGCCTCATCTTCGGCGCGCGGCTGTCGCTCCTCATCGGCGCGGCGGTGGTGGCCATCGCCATCGTCGTGGGCATCGCGCTCGGGCTCGTCGCGGGGTTCTGGAGGGGCTTGGTCGAGATCGCGATCATGCGGCTCATGGACATCATCCTGACGCTGCCGTCGCTTTTGCTCGCCATCGTGATCGTCGCCATCCTGGGCCCGGGCATCATGAACGCCATGCTCGCGGTGGTCGTCGTGGTGCTGCCGCATTACGTTCGCCTGACGCGCGCCGCGGTGATCGGCGAGACGGCCAAGGACTACGTGACGGCCGCGCGGGCGAGCGGCGCCACGCGCTTCCGGCTCATGTTCTCGGAGGTGCTTCCCAACTGCGCCGCGCCGCTCATCGTGCAGGCGTCGCTCGGGGTGTCCACCGCCATCCTCGACGCCGCCGCGCTGGGCTTCCTGGGGCTGGGCGCGCAGCCGCCGGCCTCGGAGTGGGGAACGATGCTCGCCGACGCGCGCGAGTTCGTGCTGCGCGCGTGGTGGGTCGTGACGTTCCCCGGCCTCATGATCCTGCTGACGGTGCTCGCGTTCAACCTGCTCGGGGACGGGCTGCGCGACGCGCTCGACCCGAAGCTCAAGCGATGACGCGCGCGATGCTCGCCTTCCTGCTCGCGGCGCCGGCCGCGGCGCGGGTGCGTCCGGGCCGCGTCGAGTGCGATGCGAAAGGACGCCGCTGATGCCCCTTCTCGAGATCGAGGACCTGCACGTCGACTTCCCCACCCAGGGCGGCGTCCTGCACGCGGTCGAGGGCGTGAGCCTCGCGCTCGACGAAGGCGAGGTCCTGGGCATCGTGGGCGAGTCGGGCTCCGGCAAGAGCGTCACGATGCTCGCGGTAATGGGCCTCGTCGGGTTTCCCGGGCGCGTGCGCGCGAAGCGCATGGCGTTCGCGGGACACGATCTCCTCGAGATCTCCGAGCGCGCGCGGCGCCGCGTCATCGGCCGCGACGTCGCGATGATCTTCCAGGAGCCCACGACGAGCCTCAACCCGTGCTTCACGATCGGCTTCCAGCTCGCCGAGACGCTGCGCCTGCACATGAACCTCGACCGGCGGGTGGCGCGCACTCGATCGATCGAGCTCCTCGAGCTCGTCGGCATCCCCGCGCCCGAGCGGCGCCTGTCCGACTTCCCGCACCAGATGTCGGGCGGCATGAACCAGCGGGTGATGATCGCGATGGCCATCGCGTGCAACCCGCGACTGCTCATCGCCGACGAGCCGACCACGGCGCTCGACGTGACCATCCAGGCGCAGATCCTCGACCTCCTGCGCGACCTGCAGCGGGAGCGCGGCATGGCGCTCGTCCTCGTGACGCACAACATGGGCGTCGTCTCCGAGATGGCGCAGCGCGTCGCCGTGATGTACGCGGGCCAGGTGATGGAGGAGCGAGCGTCGGCATCGCTCTTCGCGGCGCCCCAGCACCCGTACGCGGCGGCGCTTTTGAATGCCATGCCCGAGCGCCACGAGGGCCGCGAGCGCCTGGCCACCATTGCCGGCGTGGTGCCCGGGCCGTTCGACAGGCCCGCGGGATGCCTCTTCTCGCCGCGCTGCTCGCAGGCGACCCGCGCGTGCGCGGCGCGGCCCGACCTTCGCGCCTGGCGTGACGGCCTCGTTCGCTGCCACTATCCGCTGGGCGACCCCGCGCGCGACGCGAACCGCGCCCGCGATGCCTCCGGATTCGCCGCATGAAGCCCGTGGTCGAAGCGCGCGAGCTCCGCCGCGTGTACGAGATCCGGCGAGGGCTTTTCCGCGAGCCCGCGCGCCTCGTGGCGGTCGGCGGCATCTCCTTCGCCATCGAGCCCGCGCGCACGCTGGCGGTGGTGGGCGAGTCGGGCTGCGGCAAGTCGAGCCTCGCGCGGGTCGTCGCGCTGATCGAGCGCCCCACGCAAGGCAAGCTCGAGATCGCGGGCGCGGACGCCGTCGACGTGCGGCCATCGCACCAGCGCAAGCTTCGCAAGTCGGTGCAGATGGTGTTCCAGAACCCCTACGGCTCGCTCAACCCGCGCAAGAAGATCGGCGCCATCCTCGAGGCGCCCCTCGCGATCAACACGTCGCTCGCCGCGACGGCGCGCCGCGAGCGCGCGCGCACGATGCTCGCGAAGGTCGGCCTCCGGCCGGAGCACTACGATCGCTACCCGCACATGTTCTCCGGCGGGCAGCGGCAGCGCATCGCCATCGCGCGTGCCCTCATGCTCGAGCCCGCGCTGGTGGTCGCGGACGAGCCGGTCTCGGCGCTCGACGTCTCGGTCCAGGCGCAGGTGCTGAACCTCCTGGCCGACCTCCAGCGCGACCTCGGCGTCGCCTATCTCTTCATCTCGCACGACCTGGCGGTGGTGCGCTACATCGCGCACGACGTCCTCGTGATGTACCTGGGACTTGCGATGGAGCAGGGGCCCAAGGAGCGGATCTTCGAGCGGCCCCTCCATCCGTACACCCAGGCGCTCCTCGCCTCCACGCCGGCGCTGGGCGGGACGCGCAAGGCGCGCATCCCGCTGGCCGGGGAGCTCCCGTCGCCGCTCGATCCGCCGGCCGGCTGCGTGTTCAGTACGCGCTGCCCCCACGCTATCGCGCGTTGCCGGGACGAGCGCCCCGCGCCGCGGCCCCTGGACGGCCGCCGGGTGGCCTGCCACCTTGCGGAAAATTTCCTCGATTCCGGTCATACTGTCGGGTTGCGGCATTGACCCCGCCGCACCATTTTCCAGGGAGAGCACGTCCATGAACACCCTCGTTGCCCGCGCCGTCGCGCTCGCGCTGCCGCTCGCCTTCGCCATCACCGGCGCGTCGGCCAAGACGCTCGTGTATTGCTCCGAAGGCAGCCCCGAGAACTTCTATCCCGGCGTCAACACCACGGGGACGTCGTTCGACGCCAACAGCCAGATCTACGGGCGCGTCGTCGACTTCGACCGCGGCACCACCAAGGTCGTGCCCGGCCTCGCCGAGAAGTGGGACATCTCCCCCGACGGCCTCACGTACACGTTCTACCTCCGCAAGGGCGTGAAGTGGCACAACCACCGCGCCTGGAAGCCCACGCGCGACATGAACGCCGACGACATCATCTTCATGCTCGAGCGGCAGGGCAAGGAAGACAACCCGTACTTCAAGGTGACGAGCTCCAACCACTCGTATTACAAACGACATGGGCATGGGCAAGCTCATCAAGTCGATCCAGAAGGTGGACGACTACACCGTGCGCATCACGCTCAACAAGCCCGAGGCGCCGTTCCTGTCGAACCTCGCCATGGAGTACGCAGGCGTGCAGTCGAAGGAATACGCCGACGCGATGATGAAGGCGGGCACGCCCGAGAAGATCGACCAGGAGCCCATCGGCACCGGCCCGTTCTACCTCGTGCAATACCAGAAGGACGCGATCATCCGCTACAAGGTCGCCCTGCAGTTCTGGGGCGGCAAGGCGAAGATCGACGACCTCGTGTTCGCCATCACGCCCGACGCCTCCGTGCGCTGGGCGAAGCTCCAGAAGGGCGAGTGCCACGTCATGCCGTACCCCAATCCCGCGGACCTCGACGCGATCCGCAAGGACCCGAACGTGCCGGTGTTGGAGCAGCCGGGCCTCAACGTCGGCTATCTCGCGTACAACACGCAGAAGAAGCCGTTCGACGACGTGCGCGTGCGCAAGGCCATCAACATGGCCATCGACAAGAAGGCCATCATCGACGGCGTGTACCTCACGACGGGCGTCGCGGCGAAGAATCCGATTCCTCCCACGCAGTGGTCGTACAACGACTCGATCAAGGACGACCCGTTCGATCCCGCGGCGGCGAAGAAGCTCCTGGCCGAAGCCGGCTATCCCAACGGATTCGAGACCGACATCTGGGCCATGCCGGTTCAGCGCCCGTACAACCCGAACGCGAAGCGCATCGCCGAGCTCATGCAGGCCGACCTTGCCAAGATCGGCGTCAAGGCCGAGATCAAGAGCTTCGAGTGGGGCGAGTACCGCAAGCGCATGCAGAACGGCGAGCACCAGACGGGCATGCTGGGCTGGACCGGCGACAACGGCGACCCCGACAACTTCCTCGCGAACCTCCTGGGCTGCGAGTCGGCGAAGAGCAACGGCAGCAACGTCGCCAAGTTCTGCTACCCGCCGTACGAAGACCTGATCCAGAAGGCCAAGACCGCCACCAACCAGGCCGAGCGCCAGAAGCTCTACGAGCAGGCGCAGGTGATCTTCAAGCAGCAGGCGCCGTGGTTCACCATCGCTCACGCGGTGCAGCTGAAGCCGGTGCGCAAGGAAGTGGTCGACTTCAAGCTTTCGCCGTTCGGCCGCCACACGTTCTACGGCGTCGACATCAAGGAGTAGCGAAGGCCCGTTGCCCGACTCGCGCCATGCCTCGCCCGCGCGCCGTCCGCAAGAAGGCGGCGCGCGGGCGCAGGGAACCCGGCCGTGCTCGCTTTCGTCCTTCGCCGCCTGCTCCAGTCCGCGCTCGTCATGGCGGTCGTCGCCTTCATCGCCTTCGGCCTCTTCAACTTCACGGGCGACCCGGTGCAGTTCATGGTGGGCCAGGACACCACGCTCGAGGAGCGCGCGCGGCTCCGCTCCGACTTGGGCCTCGACCGGCCCTTCTACGTGCAATTCGCGAAGTACGTCGCCAACGCGGCGCAGGGCGAGTTCGGCCTGTCGCTGCGCCAGGCGCGCAAGGTGTCCACGCTCATCAAGGAGCGCCTGCCGGCGACGATCGAGCTGTCGACCGCGGCGGCGCTCCTCGCGGTGGTCGTCGGCATCCCGCTCGGCGTGTACACCGCGCTTCGCCGCGACAGCCTCCTGTCGCATGCGCTCCTGGCGGCGTCGCTCGTCGGCGTCAGCCTGCCGAGCTTCCTCATCGGCATCCTGCTCATCCTCGTGTTCGCGGTGCAGCTGGGCTGGCTGCCGTCGTTCGGGCGCGGCGAGACGGTCGCGTTCGGCTGGTGGACGACGGGCCTCCTCACCGCCAGCGGCCTCAAGGCGCTGATCCTGCCGACGATCACGCTGTCGCTCATCCAGATGACGCTGATCATGCGGCTCGTGCGCTCGGAGATGCTCGAGGTGCTTCGCACCGACTACATCAAGTTCGCGCGTGCGCGCGGCCTCACCGATCGCGCCATCCACTTCGGCCACGCGCTCAAGAACACGCTGGTGCCCGTCATCACGATCGTGGGCCTGCAGCTCGGCTCGATCATCGCGTTCGCGATCGTCACCGAGACGGTGTTCCAGTGGCCCGGCATGGGCCTGCTCTTCATCCAGTCCGTGTACTTTGCCGACATCCCCGTGATGGCCGCGTACCTGTGCCTCATCGCGCTCGTGTTCGTGGTCATCAACCTCGTCGTCGACCTCATGTACTACGTGGTCGACCCACGCCTTCGCATCGAGCGCCCGGCCCATTGACCTTCGGAATCGAACGACCGTGAATCCTTCAGACCGCATCCGCACCTATCACGACGAGTTCATCGCCATCCGCCGCGACCTGCACGCGCACCCGGAGCTGGGCTTCGAGGAGCATCGCACGGCGCGCGTCGTGCAGGACAAGCTCGCGGCGCTCGGCATCGAGCACCATGCGGGCATCGGCAAGACGGGCGTCGTCGCGGTCATCCCGGGGCAGCGCAGCGCGAGCGGGAAGTGCGTCGGCCTTCGCGCCGACATGGACGCGCTCCCGATGCAGGAGGAGAACGACTTCGCGCACAAGTCGCGCTACGAGGGCCGCATGCACGGCTGCGGCCACGACGGCCACACGACCATGCTGCTCGCCGCGGCCAAGTACCTGCACGAGACCCGCCGCTACGACGGCACCGTCTACTGCATCTTCCAGCCCGGGGAGGAGGGCTACGCGGGCGCGAAGGCCATGATCGCCGACGGCCTCTTCGACCGCTTTCCCGCGGACGAGGTCTACGCCCTGCATAACTGGCCCGGCCTGCCGCCGGGCCGCATCGGCATCACGCCCGGTCCCGCCATGGCCGCCGCCGACCGCATCGAGATCACCATCGACGGCAAGGGCGGGCACGGCGCGCACCCGCACGCGGCCATCGACCCCGTGCTGGTCGCGGGCCACATCATCACCGCGGCGCAGTCGATCGTGAGCCGCAACGTGAGCCCCATCGACACCGCGGTCGTGAGCCTCTGCGCCATGCACGCGGGGCACCCGGGAGCCATGAGCGTCATCCCCTCGCACGCGAAGCTCGTGGGCACCGTGCGCACGTTCAAGCCCGCGACGCAGGACATGATCGAGCGTCGCCTCTCCGAGCTCGTGCAGTCGATCGCCGCGGCGTTCGGCGCGCGCGCGACGCTCCACTACGAGCGCGTCTATCCCGCCACCATCAACCACGACCGCGAGGCCATGTTCGCCGCGGACGTGGCCGAGGCGCTCGTCGGCCGCGACAACGTCGTTCGCAACCTCGATCCCTCGATGGGCGCGGAGGACTTTTCCTTCATGCTGCAGGCGAAGCCCGGCGCGTTCGCGCGCCTGGGGCAGGGCGGCGCGGAAGGCGGCTGCTTCCTGCACAACAGCACCTACGACTTCAACGACGCGGTCATCCCCCTCGGCGCCGGCTATCTCGCCGCCCTCGCGGAGACCGCAATGCCGCTTCGCAGCTAGGGCCTGTTCACACTATGGGCACAAGCGCGAAAGGGTGGCATGCGGCGCCAATCGAGGCGGATCGACGAAGCGAAGACTGGCGACCTCTGCGAGGAGGACAACGAAGAGTGGCGCTGCATGCCACCCTTTCCCGAAGGGTTGCTCCGGCCATCGCCCATCGCGGAACCTCGCGGACTCGCCATCGGATGCGCCCTTCGCATCGCGTACCTTCGCGCCGGGCGATTCCGGCCGCAACGCGCTTGTGCTCGTAGTGTGAACAGGCCCTAGATGCCCGATCCCGCCAGCGGCTTCGCCGCCACGTATGCCGAGGCCCGCGAGAAATTCCTGGACGCCGCGGCCGCGCGAGGCATCGCCGTGCGCAGCCACGTCCACCCCGTGGCGCGGGGCGCGCAAGGCGAGCCGCTCGCCATGGACGTCGCAATGCAGGGCGACCCCGCGGCGCCCGGCGTGCTCGTGCTGATTTCCGGCACCCACGGCGCGGAAGGCTTCTGCGGCTCGGGATGCCAGGTCGATGTCCTGCGCGACGACGCGCTTGCCGCGCGGCTCGGTAAGGGGAGCGTGCGCATCGTCCACGTGCACGCGCTCAATCCCTACGGCTTCTCGCACCTGCGGCGCACCAACGAGGACAACGTCGACCTCAATCGCAATTTCCGCGACTGGTCGCGCACGCCGTCGCCGAACGTCGCGTACGCGGAGGTGCACGGCTTCATCGTCCCGCCGACGTGGCCGCCGTCGCCGGGGAACGAGGGCCGCCTCGCCGCGTACGTGAAAGAGCGCGGCGAGCGCGCGTTGCAAAGCGCCGTCAGCGGCGGGCAATGCGACTTCCCCGACGGCCTCTTCTACGGCGGCGTGCGCCCGGCGTGGAGCAACGTGACGCTGCGCCAAGTCCTGCGCGAGCACGCAAGCGACGCCCGCGCGCTGGGCTGGATCGACTTCCACACGGGGCTCGGCCCGCGCGGGTTCGGCGAGAAGATCTTCGCCGGCCGCGCCTCCGGCGAGGAGATGGCGCGCGCGAAGTCGTGGTGGGGCGACGAGGTCACGTCGTTCCACGACGGCACGTCGACGTCCGCGGCGCTTTCCGGCGTCAACTTCAACGCCGTGTACGAGGAGCTTCCCGGCGTGCCCTGCGCGGGCATCGCGCTCGAGTACGGGACGCTGCCGATGATGGCCGTCATGCATGCGCTGCGAGGCGACCAGTGGCTCGCCAATCATCCGCGGGAAGGCGAGCCCGTGCGCGCGGCGATCAAGCGCTCGCTCCGAGACGCGTTCTACCAGGACGCGGACGACTGGAAGCGCGACGTCGTCGCGCAGGCGCGCGACGCGGTGGGGCGCGCCGTGACGCGGCTGTCGACGTGAGCGACGCGCCGCAAGCCCACGCGCTTCCGGCGCTGCGTGCTCGCGTGCGCGCGGCGTGGGACGGCGACCTCGCGTGGAGCTTCCGCCATTCGCCGGTAGCGGTGCTCTCGCTCGCGGTGTTCGCGCTGTGCGTGATCGGCGCCGTCTTCGCACCCACCATCGCCCCGCACAACCCGTTCGACCTGGCGACGCTGAGCCTCGGCGATTCGCGCCTGCCGCCGTCGTGGATGGACGAAGGCAACGCGAAGTTCCTGCTCGGCACCGACGACCAGGGCCGGGACATCCTGTCCGCGATCATGTACGGCGCGCGAATCTCGCTCCTCGTGGGACTCGCGTCGGTGGCGTTCGCCATCGTCCTGGGAGTTGCCCTTGGACTCGTCGCGGGCTACGCGGGCGGCAAGGTCGACGCCTTCATCATGCGTGTCGCCGACGTGCAGCTGTCGTTTCCCGCGATCCTGATCGCGCTCCTCATCGACGGCGTGGCGCGCGTCGCCCTGCCGCGCGGCACGCACGACCAGGCGGCCGTCTACGTCCTGGTGCTGGCCATCGGCCTGTCCAACTGGGTGCAGTACGCGCGCACCGTGCGCGGCTCGACGATGGTGGAGAAGGGCAAGGAGTACGTGCAGGCCGCGCGGGTGATCGGCGTCACGGCGGCGGGCATCATGTCGCGTCATCTCCTGCCCAATGTGCTGGGACCGGTGCTGGTGCTCGCCACCATCAACATCGCCACCGCCATCCTCACCGAGGCCACGCTCTCGTTCCTGGGCGTGGGCGTGCCGCCGACCGAGCCGTCGCTCGGCACGCTGATCCGGATCGGCAACGAAGTTTTTGTTCTCCGGCGAGTGGTGGATTACCATCTTCCCCGGAGGCGCGCTGGTGGTCATGGTGTTGTCGATCAACCTGCTCGGAGACTGGCTGCGCGACGCATTGAATCCGAGGCTACGCTGATGGAATCGACAGGACCGTCCTGCTGTTCGGGAGAGGACGGCCGACAAGGCACGATGCGGGGTGCCTCCCGCACAAAATCACGAAGGAGAGTGGAAATGCGTAAGTTGACTTTGCTGGTCGCGCCCGCGTTGCACAGCGCCGACGTTCCTCACGGGGTGCCAGACCTGGGGGCCGACGTGGAGCGAGCTCACCGGGCAGCGCTACAACATGACGATCGTCAATCGTCGGCCCGCCATCATCGACCGCGCGTCGACGACCGGGGCTCGTTCCCGAATCCCAACCTCATCAAGGTGGAGCCGGGCGAGCACCGGCTCGTCGTCCAGGGTCCCGCGCCGGGATGGGCGGGCGGGCCGCCGCTGCACGTCATGATGCTGAACGTCGAGCCGTGCAAGCGTTACTACATCAATGCGCAGTTCGACAACACGATCACGCAGCAGTGGTCGCCCGTGGTCGACTTCGTGGAGCCGATCGGCGATTGCACCGTGCCCGGAGCCAGCAAGACCGCGGCCAAGTGACGTGACGGCGGGCGCGCCGCTGCTCGCCGTCGAGGGACTGAGGGTCGAGTTCCCGACGCGCCGCGGCACGCTCGTCGCCGTTCACGACGTCTCGTTCGACATCGCGCCCGGCGAGGTGCTGGGCGTCGTCGGCGAGTCCGGCGCCGGCAAGTCCCTGACGGGCGCCGCCATCATCGGGCTCATCGATCCCCCCGGCCGCGTCGCGGCCGGCGAGATCCGCCTGTCCGGCCGCCGCATCGACAACCTGCCCTACGAGGCGATGCGCCTCGTGCGGGGGCGCGAGATCGGCGCGGTGTTCCAGGATCCGCTGACGTCGCTCAATCCGCTCTACACCGTCGGGCGGCAGATCGTCGAGACCATCCGCACGCACCTTCCCATGAGCGAGGCCGACGCGCGCAAGCGCGCGATCGAGCTCCTGGAAGAAGTGGGCATTCCGGCGCCCGCGCGGCGCGTCGAGCAGTATCCTCACCAGTTCTCGGGCGGCATGCGCCAGCGCGTGGTCATAGCGCTCGCGCTTGCCGCGAAGCCCCGGCTCATCGTCGCCGACGAGCCCACCACGGCGCTCGACGTCTCGATCCAGGCGCAGATCATCGGGCTCTTGAAGCGCCTGTGCCGCGAGCACGGCACGGCGGTGATGCTCGTCACGCACGACATGGGCGTGATCGCCGAGACGGCCGATCGCGTCGCGGTGATGTACGCGGGGCGCATCGTGGAGATCGGGCCGGTCGCGGACGTGATCCATCGGCCGCAGCACCCGTACAGCGTCGGCCTCATGGGATCGATCCCGTCGATCGCGGAGGACCGCGAGCGTCTCGCACAGATCGACGGCGCGATGCCGCGCCTCACCGCCATTCCGGCAGGATGCGCCTTTCATCCCCGCTGCCCGCGGGCGTTCGCTCGCTGCTCGCGCGAGCGCCCCGACCTCATGCCCGCCGGCGTCACGCAGGCCGCATGCTGGGCGATCCCGGGCCACGCATGACGGAGCTCCTGCGCCTCACGAGCGTCTCGCGCTACTTCGACGTGTCGCCTCCGTGGCTCGACCGCGTGATCGCGCGTCGCGGCCGAGTGACCCTCAAGGCCGTCGACGGCGTC
>JBGAIS010000105.1:0-14542 GCA_044225355.1 Casimicrobiaceae bacterium
GAGGCCGCCTCGCGCCCGACGCGCTCGACGCCACGGTCGGGCTCGTGACGTGCACGCGCGTGCTCGACGACGTCGCGGCCTGCGACTTCGCGGTGGAGGCGGTCTTCGAGGACATGGCGGTCAAGCAGGCGGTGTTCGCGAAGCTCGCGGGCATCGCGCGCCCGGGCGCCATCCTCGCGACCAACACTTCCACGCTCGACGTCGATCGCATCGCCGCCGTGACCGGGCGCGCGGCCGACGTCGTCGGCACGCACTTCTTCAGCCCCGCGCACGTGATGCGATTGCTCGAGGTCGTGCGCGGCGCGAGCACCGCGCCGGACGTGCTCGCGACCACGATGCGGCTCGGCAAGCGCATCGGCAAGGTCGCCGTGGTGGCGGGCGTGTGCGACGGCTTCATCGGCAACCGCATGCTCGAGCAATACATGCGGCAGGCCACGTTCCTGCTCGAGGAAGGCGCATCGCCTTCGCAAGTCGACGCCGCGCTCGAGGCGTTCGGGATGGCGATGGGGCCGTTCCGCATGCACGACCTCGCGGGGAACGACATCGGCTGGCACATCCGCAAGCGCCGGTACGTGGAGTCGCCGCACATCACGTACTCGCGCGTGGCCGATCGCCTGTGCGAGCAGGGCCGCTACGGACAGAAGACCGGCGCGGGCTGGTATCGCTACGAGCCCGGCGGCCGCGACGCGATGGCCGATCCCGCGGTCGACGCATTGATCGCGGCGCATCGGCGGGATGCGGGTGTGGCGCCGCGCGCCATCGACGACGCGGAGATCGTGGATCGCTGCGTCCTCTCGCTCGTCAACGAGGGCGCGAGGCTTCTCGACGAAGGCATCGCGCTGCGCGCATCGGACATCGACGCCGTGTACCTCGCGGGCTACGGCTTTCCGCGCACGCGCGGCGGCCCCATGCATTTCGCGGACGCACTGGGCGCGGCGGAGGTGATCCGCAGGATGCACCGCCTGGCCGCGCTGCCGCGCGCGGACGTCGCGTTCTGGCAGCCGGCGCCGCTCCTGGCTCGGCTTGCTGCGGAAGGTGGACGGCTCACGAGCTGACGCTTTCTCCGCCTGACTCGGGGGCACGCTGCGGCCCTGCGATTCGTTTGATCTTCGTCAGGGCGCCGGCTTTCGTCATGGCCAACAATGCCAAGGCTATGACCGCGAGCGATGAGCGCCGCGGCGGCTACGTCGAAAGGAAATCGATCATGATCGCGAACGTGGGTGGCATCGACCGCGGGTTGCGCATCGCGGTGGGCATCGTCCTCATCGCCGCGACGGCCACTGGCGTGATCGGCGCGTGGGGCTGGCTCGGCGTCATTCCGCTCGCCACCGGGCTCTTCCGCTTCTGTCCCGCTTACCTGCCGTTCGGGGTGAGCTCCTGCGGGACGCGCGGGAACGCATCGTGAGCGCGCCGGGCCGCTATCGCGAAGTGACGGACGCCATCACGCGCAACCTCGCGTACATGCGAAGCGAGGTCCCCGACGTGATGCAGGGTTTCCACGCGCTCGGCAGGGCCGCCGGCCGCGACGGCGCGCTCGACGCGAAGACGAAGGAGCTCATCGCCATCGCGCTCGGCGTCGCGGCGCATTGCGACGGCTGCATCGGCTTTCACGTGCGAGCGCTGGCGCGCCTCGGCGCGACGAAGAAGGAGCTCGCCGAGTCGCTCGGCATGGCGGTGTACATGGGCGGCGGGCCGTCGCTCATGTACGCGGCCGACGCGCTGGCTGCGTGGGACGAGTTCGCACCGGCGGAGGCGACGGCGGCGTAGGGAGAGGCTGCCGCGGACACGAGCGCCGCGGGAGGGCGAGGCTCTCGACGGGCCGATCACGTGCTAATATCGTGATACACCGTATCAATATGTGGAACGGTGTCCAGGTGCGGCGGAGGGATCGAGGATCTCCCGGACCGCGCCGCGTCGAGTCTGGAGGATTGGATGCCCGTCACGCGAAAGCTCGCCACGCTCATCGGCTTGATTCCCCTCATGCTGGGCCCGGCCGGGAATCTCTCGGCAGCCGATGCATGGCCCACGCAGCCGATACACTTCATCATCCCGTATGCGCCGGGCGGAGGCATGGACGTCACCGCGCGATTGCTGGGCGACCGCATGTCGAAGTCGCTCGGCACGCCGATCCTCGTGGAGAACAAGCCGGGCGCATCGACCACCCTGGCGACGTCCTACGTCGTGCGATCGCAGCCCGACGGCTACACGCTGTTGTTCACGGACAGCACGCACGGGTCGAATCCCGCGCTCTACAAGACGCTCCCCTATCGGACGATGGAGGACCTGCAGTCCGTGGCGCTCGTGACGTTGACGCCCGCGGTGCTGGTGGTTCGATCGTCCCTGGGCGTCAACTCGGTGGCCGATCTCGTGGCTCTCGCCAAGAAGGAGCCGGGCAAGCTCAACTACTCGTCGGCGGGCTTGGGCTCGGTCATGCACCTGTCGACCGAGCTGTTCAAGCGGCAGGCGGGGATCGACGTTGCGCAGATCAACTACGCGGGCGCCGCGCCGGCGCTGAACGCGCTGGTGGCGGAGCAGGTCGACCTCATGTTCATCCCGCCGACCACGCTGGTTCCCCATTTGAAGTCCGGCAAGCTCAAGGCGCTGGCGGTGGCCAGCGACAAGCGCCTGGAGCTCCTGCCCGACGTGCCCACGTTCCGCGAAGCGGGTTATCCGGAGGTGGTCGTCGGAGCGAGCCTCGGCGTGCGCGTGCCCAAAGGGACGCCGCCGGCGGTCATCGCACGCCTCAACGAAGCATTCAACGAGGCGATCAAGGAGCCCGAATTCCAGGAGAAGGCGCGCTCGTGGGGCGCGATTGCCGTCGTCGGACCGCCCCAGAAGATGGATGACTACCTGCTCTCCGAGATCGCGCGCTGGTCCAAGACCGTCACGCCGGACATGCAGATCCAATGACGCCGGGCCTGCCTCGGCGTCTTTCCGGCGCGTAGCCGCGCTCGCCGAGCGCGGCTGCCGCGAGGACGTCGTCGTCCCCGTACGCGGGTCGACGGGCGGGCGAAGGTTCGGCTCGCGCGCCCGCTCCGCGCCCCGCGCGTCGGTGGCGCCCGCTCGGATCGCTCAACGGCGCGCCACATCATCGAGCTTCTCGCCCAAGTGTTCCAGTATCCGGAACGGGATATGGAATAATAGTCCACGACATCGACGTGGCCATCGACGCGTCGATGCCGCTGTCCCGGACGACGCGAAGTGGATACGACGATACTCAAGGCCATAGACATCCTCGACGCGCTCTCGAGAGGCGCCGAGCCGCGCGGCGTATCCGACCTCGCGCGCGACGTTCAATTGACCAAGAGCAACGTCCATCGAATCCTGAAGACCCTCGCGAGTCGCGGATTCGTGACCCAGGATCCGCAGAGCGCACGCTATTGCCTGGGCTTGCGCCTCTGGGAATTCGGCACCGTGGCGGTCGACCGGCTGGACGTCAAGCGCGTGGCGTCGCGGGCGCTGAGCGAGCTCGCGGGCGTGACGCGGGAGACCGTCCACCTGTCCGTCCTCAGCGAGGCGGACGTCGTCTACGTCGACAAGATCGACAGTCCCGAGCCGGTGCGCGCTTACTCACGCGTCGGGGGGCGGGCGCCCGCCTATTGCGTGGCCACCGGCAAGGCGCTCCTTGCTTACGCCTCCGACACGGCGGTCCATACGGTGGCGCGCGGGATCGTGCGCCATACGGAACGCACCGTCCGTAACGAAAGCGAGCTGCGGCGAGAGCTCGACGACGTTCGCCGCCGCGGCTATGCGCTCAACCACGGCGAGTGGCGGGAAAGCGTCTTCGGGATCGCCGCGCCCGTTCGCCAGGCCCCCGGGCACGTCGTCGCGGCGGTCGGCATCTCCGGCCCTGCCGACCGCCTGCGTCCCAAGCGCATGAAGGAGCTCATCCCCCTCGTCATGGCGACCGCGGCGGAAATATCCACGGAGCTCGGCTGGCGGCCCGGCGTCGAGCGAAGCCTCGACGCGCACGTCCCGCCGCGACCGCCGCGGTCGAGAGCCACTTCGCGCAAGTGACGACGCGGCGGTGATCGCGTCGGCGCACCGAACACGGTGCCGCGACGACTGCCGGGTCGATCAGGCGGGCAGCTCGACGAAGGTGTGCCGGATGAGCAGGTCGAACATGCCGCCGCCCCCGGCGGACCGCTTGTTCTGCGGCGCCGTCGTGTATTCCCGGGACTGGAGCGCCGAGGGTGCGGCGACTTCGTACAGCGTCAAGTAGTTGGGGAGCGCGGTACGCGCGGATGCCTGCGGCGCACCGTTCCCGGCGTTGCGCATGCGCGTGCCGCGCATGAATCCCGGATGGGAGAGCCGCTCGTCGTAGTGGCTGATGGGCGGGTCGCGCGATCCGTCGTCCACGTCGAACCAGTGGTTGTACGCCGCGTCCTTGTCCGGGAACACGTCCTGGCCGATGAGAAAGATCGTCCGCGGCGAGGCTTCCGACAGGAAGCGTCCGCGCCGCTGGCCGGGGTTGCGCTCGACGAAGCTTGCCGCGAGCATCGACCAGGAGGCGCTCGGTGAAGGCCAGCCGGCCAGCGTGCGCATGTCCTCGTCGCGGGGCGCCGACGCCGCGTCGATCACGGCGAGCGTGAGGAAGCGCGGGTAGAAGCGGCCCTTCGCGACACCCCCGGGGAGCTCGTCGACGCCGCGCATCCGCAGCGTCTCCACGCACCACGGCTGCATCGCGAACCGGCGCGCGGCCTCGCGCTGCCAGTCGACGTAGCGCACCTCGGCCGACGCTTCCCCGACGTCGTCGAGGATGGCGAAGACGGTGGCTCGTCCGGCGATATCGGTGGCGGTCATCTCGTGCGTGCCTTCACGCGTCCTCAAGCGGACACCCAGGTTGACGTCGCGGGGCGCTCGCTCGCGGCTGGAAGCGCTCGCGCATTGACGCGTTGCGACGGCGTGCTACGATAAAGAACATCGTATCACATACTAGAACAGCGGCGCGACTCGCTCGCCTGCGCGGCGTGGCACCGCTGTCGTCGCCGAACGGAAAGCCCTTCATGAAGCGATTGCAAGGAAAGAACGCCGTCGTCGTCGGCGCCGGGGGAATCGGCGAGGCGATCGCCCTTCGAGTCGCGCAAAGCGGCGCCAGGGTCATGGTGGCCGACGTGAGCCACGAGCGGGCCGACGCGCTTGCGCGAAGGCTCGTCGCGGAGGGATGCGACGCCGTGTCGGCGGTCCTCGACGTCACGCTCGAGGCAAGCTGGGAGTCGCTTCGCGCGGCGGTGGCGCGAGAGTTGGGAAGCCTCCAGATCCTCGTCAACGGCGCCGGCACCTTCGCTCGCGTGAAGCAGCCGATCGACGCGATTCCGTTCGACGAATGGCGAAGGGTCATGAGCGTGAACCTGGACGGCGTCTTCCTCGGCACGCGGTTCGGCGTGCAGGAGATGAAGGCGAGCGGAGGGTCCATCGTCAACATCGCGTCGATCGCCGGCGTGCTGGCCTCGCGCGGCGGAGCGGCGTATGGCGCGAGCAAGGGCGGTGTCGTGCAGCTGAGTAAGCAGGCAGCGATCAGTTGCGCGCGTGCGAGATATCCGGTGCGCGTCAATTGCGTTCATCCCGGCTACGTGTGGTCGCCCGGCACGGCGGTCGCGGCCATCGCCGAGTACGGCAGCGAGGAAGCCGGGCGCGCGGCCATGGCGAGCCGGCAGCCCATGGGCGCCGCGGTCGAGGGGGACGACGTCGCGTGGGCGGTGGTTTATCTCGCGTCCGACGAGTCCCGCATGGTGACCGCGACCGAGATCGTGGTCGACGGCGGCACCCTGAACACGCTGTGGGGCATCCCGCCCACGATCTGACGTTTCGCGCGCGCCCCCACTCGCCTTAGACCCGAGCCTCCGGACATGGATTCCTGGCCCCCCTTCGTCGACACCCATGCGCACTTCGGGCGCACCGTCACGCGCCTGCCCATCAGGGAGCAGACACCCGAAGCCTATGCGGAGTCGATGCCGGCGCTGAACATCGCGTCGGCGTTCGCCGTGCCCGTGGCCGGGTACGACTTGACCGACGGATTGGCCGCGACCGTGCGGCTGCACGACGCGGTTGCGCACCAGTGCCGCGATGATCCCGTCAGATTCCCGATCGGCCTTGCGATGGTCGAGCCGCGGCTCGGCATCGAGAACGCCACGCGCGAGGTGGGTCGGGCGATGCACGAGCTGGGCTTGCGGGGCATCTGCGTGGTCCCGAGGCTCTCCGGCGGTCCGCTCGGCGAGGGGCTCCTGCCCGCGCTCCGAATCCTCGACGAGGTGCGCGGCATGTTCCTCGTGCACACCGATTTCGACCTGCGGGGGCCCCAGTTCGTCGCGGAGCAAGCGGCGGCGTTCCCGCGATGCGCTTTCGTCCTTTCGCATGCGCAGCGATTCCCCTTTGCCGAAGTCCTGCCGTTGCAAGAGCTCGACAACGTCTATGCCGACATCGCCCAGAACCCGAGCGACCAGGCGATGTTCGACCAAGCGGAGGCGTTGATCGCGCAGTATCGATCCGACCGCATCCTGTGGGGCTCTGACTCCCCGTATTACTCGACATCGGGCGCGGTGGACAATTTCCGGCGCATGCGAATGCCCGACGTCGCGCGCGAGCGGATCGCCTCGCGCAACGCCCTGGACCTCATCGCAAGCTTGCGACAGTGATCGGCGCCCGTCGAGCGCCGCGCCTGCGTCTCGCGTCGTCGCTACGGACGAAGAGAGCCACCCTCGTGAAGTCGGTGTAATGGAGTCAAAGCCCACTGCGACGCTGGCGCGATTCGCGGCCAACGCGACGTTCGAAGGCTTGCCCGCCGCAATCGTGCACGAGGCCAAGCGCACGATCCTCGACACCGTGGGCTCCGCGATCGGCGGAAACGCGAGCCGCATCGGGACGCTGGCCGTCGACCTCGCGCGCGACCTCGGCGGACGGCCCGAGTCGACGCTCCTCGGAGCGGGCGGGAAGGTTTCCTGCACCAATGCGGCCTTCGCCAATGGGCAGCTCGCGAACGCGCTCGACACCGACAGCCTCTTGATGTGGGTCGGTCACCACTCGCCCTGCGCGGTCATCCCGGCGCTGGCGGTAGGCGAGCGGACGGGCGCGTCCGGCGCCGACGTCGTGCTGGCGTGCGCGATCGCATTCGATGTCGCCGCGCGCATCGTGCTGTCGCTCGAGCCGTATGAAGAGACCGCGGATGGCCGCACGATCTACTCGCCGGTGTGGGGCTTCACCTACGCGACCTTCGCCGCGACGATAGGCGCCGGCAAGGTGCTGGGCCTTACCGAGACCGAGATGGAGAGCGCGATCGGCATTGCGGGCGCGAGCGCGCCGATCCCGGTGCAGGGCCGGTGGTTCGTCACGTCCTCGCCGAGACCCATGACGAAGTACGGCTTCTACGGCGCGTACTGCGAAGCGGGTGTAAAGGCGGCTCTCCTCGCGAAGAAGGGATTCACCGGCGACAGGGGTTTCCTGGACGGCGATCGCGGGTTCTGGCGCATCGTCGGGTCCCGGAGCTGCAACTGGGATCTCCTGACGCGTGACTTGGGCGACGAGTGGTGGATCACGCGGCAGTCTTTCAAGCGCTATCCCGGCTCCATGTTCGCAACCGCGCCGATCGACCTGTTCCTCGAGCTCACGACAACGCACGCGCTGCGGCGGGAGGAGATCGACCGGGTGGTCGTCGGTCACGACGCCCTGCGTCCTCCGTCCGCGTCCTCCGCGCTGCCGGTCGTCATGGACAGCGAGGCCGACGTGTTCGGAAGCCTCCCGTACCTCATCGCGGTGGCGAGCCTGGGATCGAAGCCCTCGGCGGCCTGGCTCGCGTCGCAGCACTGGAACGATCCTGCGGTGCGCTCGTTCGCGAGCAAGGTTCGCGTCGAGCATGACCCCGCGTGCGGCGCCGCCATTCGCGAGCAGATCGCCGCGACGGGCCATTTCCTGCGCCGGCCCGTGCGCGTGACCGTCGAGGCGCGCGGGCAGAGCTTCACCCTCGAGGCCGACCATGCGAGCGGCGATCCGGTCGACGGAATGTCGCTCGGCGACGCGGAGCTGATCGACAAGTTCGGCACGCTGGCTTCGCCATTCCTCGCGCCGGGGAAGGCGGAGCGCGCCGTCGATGCGCTGATGTCGCTCGACCAGCATGCGTCGCTGGACGAGCTCATGCGGAATCTCGCCTGACGCCGGTCGGCGGCGCTTGCGATGCGGCGATCGCATCCCGTGCGGTCGCGGCGCCATCGATCGGCACGTGAGCCCCCTCCTGCGTCTTGCATGCATCGCGGCCGCATCGACGCCGGACGCTGCCACCCGCTCGCCTCAGTGCACCGTCTGCGGGCCCGCGCCGTGGCAGTGCTTGAATTTCTTCCCCGACCCGCAGGGACACGGCTCGTTGCGACCCACCTTCGGCGGCGCTCGCACCGGATCGACCGGCTTGAATGCGCTGCCGCCATCGGCGCGCGCGCGGCGGCCCACCATGAAGTACGCGTGGATGTTGCGCACGACGTCGCCCAAGCCTCGCGCGCGCGCCTGATGCTCGTCGATGGAAGGCGCCGCCCGCTCGAGCCTCTCCCATCCCGCCGGCGTGCCGTAGAGCTCCATGGTGGACATCCAGTCGGGATGCTCGGACGCCAATGGAGACCAGCCCTGCGCATCCAGCGCCACGCCCTTCATGAATCCCTCGCACCACTCGTCGATGACGAGCACCGGGCCGTCCGCTCCGGGGGATTCGATCAGGATCGGCTCGTAGTGCTCGGGCTCGTTCAGGAGCGTGAGCGTGACGTCGTTCATGTGCCGCATCATGAGGCGCATGATGCGGTTGGCTTGCTTCGAGCTCTTGAACTCCGGCGACCCCTCGCCGCGTTCCAAGTCCCACACCCAGCGCATCCATTCGCTGGGCATGATCGTGTTCGGGCCCGAAAGGAGCGCGGCGAAGTAGCCGTCGAGCATCGAGACGTCCATGGGATCCTCGAGGCCCTCGGCTTCCACGAGGAAGCGGTCGAGTTCGTCGAGTTCGTCGTCGGTGAGGGGCTGGTCGTCGGAGGGCATGCGTTGCGGCTCCTGGTGAAGGCCGTGGCGGCTAGAGCGGAAGGGTGGGGCGAACGACGGCAGGCGATCGCTCCCGGCAACGAAAAAGGCCCTTGCTGCGGCTCTCGCCGCAAATTCAAGGGCCTATCGGTATAGACGCGTTAAATGGTGGAGACGAGGAGGATCGAACTCCCGACCTTCACATTGCGAACGCGACGCTCTCCCAGCTGAGCTACGTCCCCACGAGGGGCATGATTATAGCCTGACCGGGGTTCGGCCGTAAACTCTGGGTCGGTTGCCCCGACTATCCGTGGGGTTGGGACGCGGGGTCCGCGCACCCAACTAGCGTTACCCAAGCCAGGAAAGCCGCTCCATGGAGACATTGCTCGCCCTCATCCAGCAGTACGGGCTCGCGTTCGTGTTCGTCAACGTGCTCCTGCTGCAGGCGGGATTGCCGGTCCCGGCGTACCCGACGCTCATCATCACGGGCGCGCTCGCGACGAAAGGCGGCGCGTCGCTGCCCGCGCTCGTGGCGACGGCGGTGGTGGCGGCGCTCCTGGCCGACCTCGTGTGGTATGCCGCGGGGCGGCGCTACGGGACGTCGGTGCTGCGGACGATCTGCCGCATCTCGCTATCCCCCGATTCGTGCGTGCGGCAGACCGAGTCCATCTTCGCCCGCTGGGGCGCGCGCTCGCTCGCGGTGGCGAAGTTCATCCCCGGCTTCGCGTCCGTCGCCACGTCCATGGCCGGCGTGGTTCGGCTGCCGGTCTGGAAATTCATGGTGTTCGACGCGATCGGCGCGGCGCTGTGGTCGGGCGTGGCGATCGGCCTGGGCTTCGCGTTCAGCGGCGCCATCAACCAGGTGCTGGGGGTGTTCGAGACGCTGGGCAAGATCGGCCTGTGGATCATCGTGGGCGCGTTCCTGCTGTACCTCGCGGCCAAGTGGTGGCAGCGCGAGCTCTTCGTGTGGCAGCTTCGCATGGACCGCGTGACGGTCGACGAGTTGTCCGCGCTCATGACTGCCCATCGCGTGAAGAAGGTGATCGACGTGCGCTCGCCGATGTCGCAGGCGCTGACGGGACGCATCCCGGGCGCGATCACGGTGGACCCCAAGAACCTGCGCGTCGATCTCCTCGCCATCGAGCCCGACAGCGAGGTGATCGTCTACTGCGCGTGCCCCAACGAGTACACGGCGGCGAAGCTCGCGAAGGCGCTCGTGGACCACGGCTTCAAGCGCGTGCGTCCGCTCCTGGGCGGCATCGACGCGTGGAAGGCGGCGGGCTTCCCCGTCGAGGCGGTGGAGGTGGGCGGTGCTAAAGTAGTGCCGTTGAAAGTCCAGGGCACGACGACATGAGCAAGGACGCCATTCACTCGCAAGACGCTCCGGCGGCCATCGGGCCGTACTCGCAGGGCATTCGCGCGGGCAAGACGATCTACCTCTCGGGCCAGATCGGCCTCGACCCGGCGTCGATGACGCTGCCCGAAGGCGTCGAGGCGCAGGCGCACCAGGTGTTCCGCAACCTCCGCGCCGTCGCCGGCGCGGCGGGCGGCACGCTCGACGACCTCGTCAAGGTGTCGATCCTCATGGTCGACCTGGGCGATTTCGCCAAGGTGAACGACATCATGGCGAGCTACTTCGCGAAGCCCTATCCCGCGCGCGCCACGTACCAGGTGTCGGCGCTTCCGCGCGGCGCGCTGATCGAGATCGAGGGCACGGCGGTCCTGCCCTGACCGCGCCTCGCGCGGACCGCGCCATGGCCGCGCGCAAGAAATCCGGCACCGCGAAGAAAGACGCGAAGCCCGCGGGCCGCGGTCTTGCCGACCAGCTCGCCCGCCTGGGACTCGCGCGCGACGCCGACATCGTCCTGCACCTGCCGCTTCGCTACGAGGATCACACGCGGCTCGTCGCGCTGCGATCGCTCGCGCCGGGGCTTTCGGTGCAGACCGAGGGCGTGGTGGTGAGCACCGACATCCAGTACCGACCGCGGCGACAGCTCGTGTGCCTCATCGCCGACCCCGAGCATCGCGAGGCGCAGCTCGTCCTGCGCTTCTTCACGTTCTACCCGAGCCAGCAGAAGGCGCTGGAGCCGGGGCAGCGCGTGCGCGTGTTCGGCGACGTGCGGCCGGGCTACTACGGGCCCGAGATGGTGCATCCGCAGTGGAAGGCGGTGGCGGAAGGCGCGCCGCTGCCCGATCGCCTGACACCCGTGTATCCCACCACGGCGGGGCTCTCGCAGGAGACGCTTCGAAAGCTCGTCGCGCGCACGGTCGCGGGCAACGCATCGCTGACCGCGGACACGCTGCCCGATGCGCTCGTGAAGCGCCGCAAGCTGTGGAAATTCGGGGACGCGATCGCCTTCCTGCACGCGCCGCCGCCGCGGCTGTCCGAGCTCACGCAGCGCGCGCTCGACGCTCGCACGCATCCCGCGTGGACGCGCCTCAAGTTCGACGAGCTTCTCGCGCAGCAGCTCTCGCTGCGCGCGCATCGCGAGGCGCGCGCGCAGCGCACCGCGCCGGTGCTGACGGGCACGGGCGAGATCACGAGGAAGCTCATCGAGCGCGCGGGGTTCAAGCTGACGCGCGCACAGGAGCGCGTATGGCGCGAGATCGCGCACGACCTCCGCCGCGCGACGCCGATGCAGCGACTGCTTCAGGGCGACGTCGGGTCCGGCAAGACGATCGTCGCGGCGTTGGCGGCGCTGCAGGCCATCGAGAGCGGCAAGCAGGTCGCGTTCATGGCGCCCACCGAGATCCTCGCGGAGCAGCACTATCGCAAGCTCGCGAAGTGGCTCGAGGGCCTGGACGTGCCCATCGCGTGGCTCTCGGGGTCGGTGCCCGCGAAGGCCCGGCGCAAGGCGATCGAGGGGCTCGCGAGCGGCGAGATCGCGTTCGCGGTCGGCACGCACGCGCTGTTCGAGGAGGACGTGCTGATCCCGCAGCTCGGGCTCGCCATCGTCGACGAGCAGCATCGCTTCGGCGTCGCGCAGAGGCTCGCGCTGCGCGGCAAGGGCGCGGCCGAGGCGCACCAGCTCATGATGAGCGCCACGCCCATCCCCCGTACGCTCGCGATGACGTTCTACGCCGACCTCGATGTCTCCGCGCTCGACGAGATGCCGCCCGGTCGCACGCCGGTGGCGACGCGCCTCGTGAGCCAGAAGCGGCGGCAGGAGATCGTCGCGTGGGTCGGCAAGCAATGCGCCGAGGGCCGCCAGGCGTACTGGGTGTGTCCACTTATCGAGGAGTCCGAGAAGCTCGAGCTGCAGACTGCCGTGGCGCTGCACGCGGAGCTCACCGCCGCGCTGCCGTCGCTCGTGGTGGGCCTCGTCCACGGCCGCATGAAGCCCGATGAGAAGGCTGCGACGATGGCGGCATTCTCGAGCGGCGCGATCCACGTGCTGGTGGCGACGACGGTCATCGAGGTGGGCGTGGACGTGCCTAATGCGTCGCTCATGGTGATCGAGCACGCCGAGCGCTTCGGCCTCTCGCAGCTTCACCAGCTTCGCGGGCGCGTCGGCCGCGGCGCGACGGAGTCGACGTGCGTGCTGCTGTTCGAGGAGCCGGTCGGCGAGATCGCGAAGCTTCGGCTCAAGGTGATCTTCGAGAACCACGACGGCTTCGAGATCGCGCGCCAGGACCTGGCCATTCGCGGGCCGGGCGAGTTCCTGGGCGCGCGCCAGTCGGGCGTGCCGATGCTGCGATTCGCGGACCTCGAGCGCGATGCCGCGCTCATCGAGCAGGCGCGCGAGGCGGCCGAGGCGCTGCTGCGTAGCGAACCCGACGCCGCCCGCGCGCACCTCGACAGGTGGCTGGGCGGCAAGGCGGAGTTCGTGCGGGCGTGATGCCCACGCCGTCGCCGCGGGCATCGACCTTGCTAGAGTTTCGCGCCGCGATCGAACGAAGGCAGGCTCCGCGCTGTCGATGATCTTCCCGCGCGCTCCTTTCGATCCGTGGCCTACAAAGACGTTATCGTGACCCGCTTACTCCTGCCTTCCCTGCTGGCGATCGCCCTTGTCGTCGATGCGCGTGCCGCGTGCACGCCCGATCGCGTGCAGCAGTGCCGCCTCGCGGGTCGTCACGCCGACGCGGCCAGCTGGTCGCGTCACCGCCACCGCATACCAGCAGGCCTCCAGCACCCTCGCGGTGCAGCTCGGCGCCGTCGCGCGCGACGAGCGCGCGACCTCACTGACGACGGCGACTTCCTGCGGCAGCACGCGCGCGATCCAGGCGCACGTCGACCTTTCGAGCTCGCGCTCTCACGCGCGAGTGGCAGCGCGACCGCAGGCCGCGCGCGTCCTGTACCGGGAGGTGCTCGCGCGCCGTCCGGCCTCGCGCCTGCGCGGCTCGCCCGCGTAGCCGCGCACTGGCGCAGGTTCGGCAATTGCCGCCATCGCGATCGGCCTTCCAGCAGCCCGCCGATCCGCATCGACGCTCAGAACGGCATGGCGTGGATCGCGCTCGCCAACCAGCGGGTGGCGCAGGCCAGGAGCGGCTTCGAAGGCGTGCTCGCGATCGCGCCGGGCAACGCGGAAGCCAAGGACGGCCTGCGCGGCGTGGATGACACGTGGCCGTACGAGCTCGACGTCGCCGGTGGATACGTCAACACGCCGTCCGGGCACGCGTGGAGCGCGGGCGTGCTCTTCCGTGGCAACCTCGACGCCATCCGCACGGTCGAGGCCGGCGCCCTGCACTACACGAACGAGCTGCCGAGTGCCAACCTCACGGAGCAGCGTCCGCTGCCGTCGAACGACCTGCGACTCGCCTACTACGTGCAGGTGCCCGGCTCGTACAACTGGGGTGTGGTGTACGACTACCGTACGCACTCGAATCTCGCGACCGAGCACTGGCTCGAGGCGCGGGTGGGCAACTGGATGAACGAGCGGCTGCAGGTGTTCGCGAGCGTGCGCGCAAGCTTCGGCGCGCCGGTATGGGAGAGCCAGCTCTACCAGACGGGAATCGTGGTGCCCGTCTCGAACGGATGGGAGATCTCGCCTACGCTCTACTACCAGCGGACGACTTACCCGCCGGCGCCGGGCGTCAGCAACGACGGCGTCTTCGCTTATGACGTTGACATCAATCGACAGGGCCCGGGCAAGAGCTTCTTCAACATCGGTGCAGGCTACAGCCCGGACATCTCGAATGTGGACGTGCATGCGCGGCTGGTGTGGCCGGTAGGACAGCAAGGGGCACTCTTGGTCGCAATTCAGCACGTGTCGATCACCCGGCAGCTCCAGGCGAGCGTCGGCTGGCGCTTCTATTGGCGCTGAACTCCGCCGCAGCGCGGTTGTCTTGATCCTGGCACGCATCGTGCCTACATAGCCCGGCGCGTCGTTGTCTTGGCAACGATGCCGGCCAAGCGGCCGAATACTGTCGCAAACACACTGACCCAACGCCCCACGCTGCCGTGTCGCATCCGCACTCTTCCAGTAACGCACCTGCCGCTCACGCCTCGCCGCCCCACGCGGCCGAGCGGCGGCGCGTGCTCGCCATAGGCGCGCATCCCGACGACGTCGAGATCGGATGCGGCGGCGCGCTTGCCAAGCATCGCGACCAGGGC
>JBGAIS010000106.1:0-14403 GCA_044225355.1 Casimicrobiaceae bacterium
CCGTCGGCGCACGCCGACGGTCCATGCCGCGAGTTATTGCGTCACGCCGTCCAGTGACGCAATAACCCTACTTCGTCTTCGAAGCACCCACCTGCTGGTCCCAGATCTTGAACGCTTCGACCTGCGCCTTGGGCTCGAGCGACTGCGTATGCGGGAACTCCTTCAGCCAGCCTTCGTACTCCGGCCGTCCGAACTCCTTGATCGCGTCCTGGCTTTCCTTGGGCGCCATCGTGATCGGCACGTTCTTCACCGCGGGGCCGGGATAGAAATATCCCTTGTCGTAGGTGAACGCCTGCGCTTCCGGCGTGAGCATGAACGCCATCACGTCGAGGATTACCGCCATCTTCTCCGCGGACACGCCCTTCGGCACGACCATGTAGTGCGCGTCGTTGACCCACGTCATGCCCTTGATCGGCGCGACCTTGTAGTCCTTGGGGACGATGCCGAGGACGCGGGGGTTGATGTCCCAGCCCGTCATCGTGAACGTGATGTCGCGCGAGCCCTCGCCCAGCTCCTTCATCACGGGGCCGGTGCCCGTGGGGTAGTACTCGATGCAGGAGTTGAGCTCCTTGAGGTACGCCCAAGTCTTGTCCCAGCCCTTCACGGGATCCTTGGGATCCTTGTCGCCCAGGATGTAGGGCAGGCCCATGATGAACGTGCGGCCGGGGCCGCTGTTCGCGGGACGGGCGTAGATGATGCGGTTCGGATTCGCCTTGCACCACGCGAGGATCTCCTGCGGGGTCGTCGGCGGGTTCTTCACCTTGGCGGGGTTGTACTCGACCAGCGGGCCGGCCGGCATGAAGGTCACCGCGATGCCCTGGTCCTGCGCGAGCTTCTGCATCTCGGCCGCTGGCGCCTGGTAGTTCGCCATCAGGTTGGGGAACTTCGCGGCCTGGTCGGGCAGGAGCTTGACCAGCAAGCCCTGCTCGATGCCGGCCGCGAGGAAGTCGGTGCCCGTGAGCACGAGGTCGATGTCGGCGCGACCGGCTCCCTGCATGGCCTTGAGCTTGCCGGGAAGCTCGGGCGACGGCGCCTTGGTGAACACGAATTTCGACACCTTGTCCGGGTGCTTCTTCGCGTAGAGCTCGAATGCATCCTGCGTGAGCGCGAGGTTGCCCGCAACGTCGACCACGTTGATCGTGACGGGCGCCGCAGCGGCCGGGGTAATCCCTATGACGCACAGCGAGACCGCCGCCGCCAGCAACTTCAGATTTCGAGTCATGAGTCTCCTCCTTGGTGGATGAATGCGACAGCGACGGACGCCATCGAAACGTCGAAGTGTAGCCCGCGCGAGCTCATCCGAGATAGCCGAACGCGCGCGGCAGCCACATCGAGAAAGCAGGCACGTAGGTGACGAGGAAAAGCGCGGCAAAGAGCGCGCCGTAGAACGGCCAGATGGTGCGCATCACGTGGCCGATCGATACGCCGCCGATCGCGCATCCGACGAACTGCGTCGTGCCCACGGGCGGCGTGTTGAGGCCGAGCGCGCAGTTGATGAGCATCACCATGCCGAACTGCACCGGATCCATGCCGTACTGCTGGCAGATGGGAAGGAAGATCGGCGTGCAGATGAGGATCGTCGCCGCCATGTCGAGGAACGTCCCCAGGACGAACAGGATGAGGTTCACCAGGAAGAAGATGACCCAGGGGCTCGACGAGACCGCCGCGAGGGCCTTCCCCGTGAGCTCCGCCACGCTGTACAGGCTGATGAGGTAGCCGAACGTCGCCGAGATGCCGATCAGGAGCAGGATGACCCCGGTGGTCTTCACGGCCTTGGCGGCCGCCTTGAGGAAGTTCTCCCACGACAGGCTGCGATAGACGAAGACCGTCATGAGCAACGCGTAGATCACGGCGATCGACGCGGACTCGGTCGCGGTGAACACGCCGGAGAGAATGCCGGTGATGATGATGACGACGACGAAGAGCCCCGGGAGCGAGGCGAGGAACGCGTACAGCACCACGTCCCAACCGGGAAACTTGCCGGCGGGATAGCCGCGCTTGATCGCGACCAGGTATGCGGCCGCGAGGTTGCACAGCGTCAGGATGAGCGCGGGCACGACGCCCGCGAGGATCAATGCCGCGATGGACACCTTGCCGCCCGCGGCGAGCGAGTAGATGATCATGTTGTGCGACGTGGGCATGAGCGCGCCGACGAGCGCCGCGTGCGTCGTGACGTTCACGGCGTAGTCCGCGGCGTAGCCCTCGCGCTTCATCATCGGGATCATCACGGCGCCCATCGCGGACACGTCCGCCACCGGCGAGCCCGACACGCCGCCGAAGAGCGTGCAGGCGACGACGTTCGACATGCCGAGGCCGCCGCGGATGTGCCCGACGAGGCTCTTCGCGAACGCCACGATGCGATCGGCGATGCCGCCGTACAGCATGAGCTCGCCCGCGAAGATGAAGAACGGGATCGCGAGGAAGCTGAACACCGTCATGCCGGACGTCATGCGCTGGAACACGACCGCGACCGGCAGGCCCTCGTACAGGATCGTGCAGACCGCCGACAGCCCGATCGCGAACGCGACCGGGACGCCCAGGACGAGGAAGCCCAGGAACGACAGCGAGAGGATGGTCAGTGCCACGCGGGCTCCACTTCGGTGTCGTGGAGCAGCGCCACGATGTGCTCGATCGAGAACAGCAGGATGAGCGCGCCGGCGAGGGCGACGGGCACGTGGTTCAGGCCTTCCGAGATGCCGAGCGTCGGAATCTTGTAGTCCATGACCGAGATCGCGAGCAGCGCGCCGTTGTAGGCCATGAGCGCGCCGAAGGTGCCGACCAGCGCGTGGATCAGGAGCTCGAGCTTGAGGCGGATGCGCTCGGGCACCAGCACCAGCAGCGACTCCATGCCGATGTGGCCCGCGTCGCGCACGCCCACCGCGGCGCCGAACATCGTCACCCAGATGACGAGGACCAGCGCGAACGCCTCGGCCCACGTCGGCGTGTCGTTCAGCACGTAGCGTCCGAATACCTGGATGGCCACGCACGCGACGATCGCCATGAGGCCGGCGATCGCCACCATGAGGAGGTACTTCGCTAGGGGCGCGCAGAACCGGGTCAATGCCATGGCGGGAGCTATCGAATGGGGTGGATTCAGGACACGTTCGCCGGGAGGCGCCGCGGGCTTGCGCGGCCGCGGCGCTCCGGCACGCGACGCCCTATTGCGTCGCCTTCACCTTCTGGACCATGTCCTTGAGCTTCGGATCGGTGATGAACTTGTCGTATACCGGCTGCATCGCATCGGCGAACGATTTCTTGTCCACCTCGACCACCTGCGCGCCGCCCGCCTCCACCTTCTTGCGCGACTCGAGCTCCTTCGCGTCCCACAGCTTGCGCATGTAGGGCACCGACTCCTTGGCCGCCTCGCGGATGATCTTCTGCTCCTCGGGCGTGAGCGTGTCCCACACCTTCTTCGACATGAGCAGCATCTCCGGCGCCATCGAGTGGTCGGTCACGGCGTAGTACTTCGCGACCTCGTAATGGCGCGCCGTATCGTACGAAGGCCAGTTGTTCTCGGCGCCGTCCACCACGCCCGTCTTCAGCGCGGTGTACACCTCGGCGTACGGGATGGGCGTGGCGTTCGCGCCCATCGCCTGCAGGAGCGCGACCCAGAGGTCAGACTGCTGCACGCGGATCTTCATGCCCTTCACGTCGGCCAGCGTCTTGACGGGCTTCTTGACGGTGTAGAGCGAGCGCGAGCCGGAGTCGTAGAAGGCGAGGCCGACGAAGCCCTGCTTCTCGCACGCCTTCAGGATCTCGTCGCCGATGGGGCCGTCCAGCACCTTGCGCATGTGCTCCTTGCTGCGGAACAGGAACGGCATGGTCGGGACCATCGTCTCGGGGCAGATGTTGTTCATCGGCGCCACGTTGATGCGCACGAAGTCGAGCGCGCCGATCTTCGTCTGCTCGATGGTGTCCTTCTCGCTGCCGAGCTTGCTCATCCCATAGACCTTGATCGAATCCTTGCCCCCGGTCTTCTGCTTGATGATGTCGCTCATGTAGTTGACCGCCATCACCGTCGGGTAGTCGTCCGGGTGGACGTCCGACGAGCGGAACTCGCGGGCGGCGGCGGGCAGGCAAAGCGCCGCGGCGGCGAGCGCGACGGCAACACGCGTGAATCGGGTCTTCATGTGGTCTCCTCCTTCGTTACGATGCGGGCCTTCGCTGGGGCGCGCTTGCGCGCGATCGCGCTTCGCCGCGCCCCGTTCTTCACTTCTCCACCCGGGACGATGAAGTCCCATTGCCGTTGGAACTCGCGCTCGACGCGCGCGAGATGCGTGTGCATCGCGTCGCGGGCTCCGTCGGCATCGTGACGCTCGAGCGCGTCGATGATGAGTGCGTGATCGAGGAGCGTGCCCTCGCGCATCTTCTTGGTATGGAAGTAGGTCTCGATGCGCGACCACAGCTTGCCGCGCCGCTGGTGCCACATGCCTTCGACGACGAGCGCGAGCGAGCCGTTGCCGGTGGCCGCTGCGATGCGCACGTGAAACTCGCGATCCGCCGCATCGCGCTTCCCGAAGCTGTCGGCGTGCTCGCGCATGCGCACGACCGTGTCGCGCAGGTCGGCGATGTCCGCCTTCTTGATGGTCCTGGCCGCAAGCGCGACGATCTCGCCCTCGATGAGGCGGCGCGCGGCGAGGAGCTCGAACGGGCTCGGGCCCTCGTCCACCAGCCCCACGATTTGCGCGGCGCCCGGCTCCGCGACGAAGATGCCCGAGCCGACGCGCACCTCAACCCGGCCCGCGATCTCTAGCGAGATGATCGCCTCGCGCACGGACGTGCGCGACACCCCGAGCAGCGTCGCGAGCTCGCGCTCCGCGGGCAGCCTGGATCCGGCGGGAAATTCCCCGTTGTCGATCAGCGCTGCGATCTGGCCCGCGATCTGGCGGTACAGGCGCAGCGGTTCGACCGTGTGCAAGGGCACGTGCGTGGGCCTCCTCGATGGCGCGTCGGAGTCTGCGCTCCGCTCGCGACCGCGACTGTACGCGCGCCCGCGGCATTTGGTCAAGTGGTCCAACCACTCGACCACGCGGGGTGGCGAGATCAGCCGCCTGCGACGAAGTGGCCGGACTTGCCTCCCGACTTCTCGAGGAGGCGAAGCGACTCGATGCGCATGCCGCGGTCGACCGCCTTGCACATGTCGTATACGGTCAGGAGGCCCGCCGCCGCGGCGGTCAGCGCCTCCATCTCGACGCCCGTGCGGCCGACGGTCTCCGCGGTCACCTCGATGACCACTGCGGAGCCGGCCTCGTCGAGGGAAAACGCCACGGCCACGCGCGTGAGCGGCAGCGGGTGGCACAGCGGGATGAGGTCCGAGGCCCGCTTGGCCGCGGCGATGGCCGCGACCCGTGCCACCAGGAGGACGTCGCCCTTCTTCGCGGCGCCGTCGCGGATCATGGCGAGCGTGGCGGGCTTCATGACGATGCGCCCGCCGGCGCGCGCCACGCGGTGCGCCTCGTCCTTGGCGGCCACGTCCACCATGTGCGCCTGACCGCCGGCGTCGAAGTGGGTAAAATGGCCGCCGCCGGCTGCCTTCGCGCGCCTGGTGCCACGCCCGGGGCTTGGAGCCTGCTCGATCGACCCGGCTTTCGTGGATCGCGTGCGCGTCACGTGAGCTTCCGTCTGTTGAACTCGAAAGTGCGGCGGGCATCTTAACCTACCCATGGCCGCCCCGACCGCCCCTCGCCGTCGCTACCGGAAGTGCATGGCCACCGTGCTCGCGGTGGCCGTCGCGTCGGCGCCGCTCGCGCAGACCACGCCGGTGTCGACCGCCCCGGCGCCGTCGCCCGCGCCCTCCTCCGCAAGTGCAAGCCCGGGCCTTTGGACCAACCTCCCGGCCGAGTTCGAGCCGCGCATTCCCATGCCCTCGGACACCGCGCTGCGCGGCCCGGCGATCAACGGCATCCGCGGCATCCAGCTCCCGGACCTGGGCGATTCGTCGCAAGTCGGCTTCTCGCCGGCGCAGGAGCGCAAGGTGGGCGAGGCGATCATCCGCCAGATCCGCGCGCAGGGCGGCTACATGCAGGACCCCGAGGTGAACGACTACCTCAACGAGCTCGGCCACAAGCTCGTGGCCGCATCCAACGACGCGAAGCAGGACTTCGAGTTCTTCGCGGTGCCCGATTCGCAGATCAACGCGTTCGCGCTCCCCGGCGGGTACATCGGCGTCAACACCGGCCTCATCCTCCTCGCGCAGAACGAGTCCGAGCTCGCGAGCGTGCTCGCGCACGAGATCTCGCACGTCACGCAGCGCCACATGGCGCGCATGATCGACCAGCAGAAGAACTCCATGCTGCTCTCGCTCGCGGGGCTCGCGCTCGCCGTGCTCGCGTCGCGCGCGGGCGGCGGCGGCCAGGGCGTGCAGGCCGCCATCGCGAGCACCACCGCGCTCAACCAGCAGTCGCAGCTCAACTTCACCCGCGAGAACGAGTACGAGGCCGATCGCATCGGCTTCAGCCGCCTCGTCGCCGCCGGCTACGATCCCAACGGCATGGCGACGTTCATGGAGAAGCTCCAGCGCTCGACGCGCTTCCTCGAGAGCAACGCGCCGTCTTACCTTCGCACGCACCCCATCACCTACGAGCGCATAGCCGAGGCGCAGTCCCGCGCGCAGTGACCTCCCCGTATCGCCAGGTCCCCGATTCGCTCGAGTTCCATCTGCGCGCGCTCCTCAAGAGCTACCAGGCGCGCGCGCGCGAGCAGGTCACGGTATTCGAGGACGCGCTGCGCCAGAAGAAGTACAACAACGAGATCGCCGAGCGCTACGGCCTGGTCGCGGCGCTGCTCCGCGCGAAGGAGACGGCGCGCGCGAAGACTGAGCTCGCCGCGCTCGAGAAGATCGCGCCTCCCAACGCGATGATCGAGGCCATGGCCGGGAACGTGCTCATGGGGGCGGGCGAGTACGACGCCGCGGCCAAGCGCTTCGAGGCCGCGCTCGTGCGCTACCCCAACAAGATGCAGCTCGTGTACGACTACCCCGAGTCGCTCATCAAGGGCGGCAAGCCCGCGGCGGCGTCGGCGTTCGTCGAGCAGCAGCTCACGCGCTTCCCCGACGACGGCCTCCTGCACCAGATCGCGGCGCGCGCGTACGCCGAGCAGAACATGCGCCTCAAGGAGCACCAGCACCAGGGCGAGTACTACGCGTGGGCCGGGAACCTCACGGGCGCCATCAGCCAGTTCGAGCTGGCCGCCAAGGCGGGCGACGGCGACTTCTACCAGGTGTCGGTCGTCGAGACGCGGCTGCGCAAGCTCCGCGCCGAGCAGATGGACCTCAAGAAGGACGTGTTCGGCCGCGCGGGGTAGGCTTCCGTCGACGGGCGAAGCTGTCGCTTGTGACAGGTTCCCCGGAGTCCATTTCGCAGCATAGTCCCCTCGCGCCGCTTCGCGAGAGGACCCCATGAAGATACTCGTCGTCGACGATCACCCGCTCATCGTTCACGCGCTGGGCCAGGTGCTGCCGCACCTCGACGGCGACATCGAGGTGCTGTCGGCGGCGAGCCGCGACGAGACGCTCGCGGTGCTCGCGCGGCGCCCGGACGTCTCGTTGATCCTCCTCGACCTCACGCTGCCCGGGGCGCACGGCGTCGACCTCGTGGTGGAGCTGCGCCGCGCCTTTCCGCGACTGCCTGTCGTCGTGCTCTCCGCGACGCACGACCAGGCGACGGTCGCGTCCGCGCTTGCGGCGGGCGCGCGCGGCTTCGTCGCGAAGACGACGGATCCTTCGAGCATGCTGGAGGCGATCCGCACCGTGCTCTCCGGCGGTCCTCACCTCACGCGCGACGTCGTTCCCACGCGCCATCGCGTGGGCGGCGCGCCCATCGAGGTGCTGGGCCTCACCGAGCGCCAGAGCGAGGTCATGCTGCTGCTCGCGCGCGGCATGCCCAACAAGATGATCTGCCGCGACTTGCGGCTCTCGGAGGGCACGGTGAAAGTGCACGTGAGCGCGATCCTGAAAGCGCTCAACGTCCACTCGCGGTCGCAGGTGATCGTCGAGCTCGCGAAGCGCGGCATCGACCTCGGCGTCGCCAGCGCGCACGGCTAGCGACGCGCTCCAACGTGGCGGCCGTCGCCCGGCTCACGAGGTCGCAGCGCGCTCGCGCGCAAGCTGACCAGGTCGCGCAGCTCTACGCGAGCTGGCACCGCACGTCGACGTCGATGCTGCTCGGCGCGGCGCTTCTCACCGTGATCTTCTGGGGGCGCGCGTCGCCCTACCTCGTCGGCGCGTGGATCGCGCTCATCCTCGCGAACCAGGCGTGGCGCGGCATGCTCGCGCGCGCGTGGCGCACGCGCCAGCCGGGACTCGAGGCGACGCGCCGATGGGGGCGCTACTGGTCGACGGGCTCCGCGATCGGCGGCGCGCTGTGGGGCGTGGCGGCGCTCGTGCTGTATCCGCCGCAGCCTGCGTACCAGGCGCTCCTCATCGTGTGCATTTTCGGCGTGGTGCTGGGCGGGCTCAACCTGACCGCCGTGTACCGGCCCGCGTTCTACGGCTTCGTGCTGCCGGCGCTCGTGCCGCTCATCGTGCGCGTCGCGGTCGACGGCGACGAGGTGCACCTGTACATCGCGCTCGTCATGAGCGTGGTCCTCGCGTTCATCCTCGCGTTCGGGCACCAGCTCAACGACGTGCTGACGCGATCGCTCGCCATCCGCTACGAGAACCTCGACCTCATCGAGGAGCTGCGCGCGAAGTCGCGCGTCGCCCAGGACGCCCGCGCCTCCGCCGAGTCGGCCAACCGCAGCAAGAGCCAGCTCCTCGCGGCCGCGAGCCACGATTTGCGCCAGCCGCTGCACGCGCTGGGCCTCTACGTAGCGGCGCTCGCCGCGCGCGCGCAGGAGGCGTCGATCAAGCCGCTCGTGAAGAGCATCCAGCGCGCGATGGCCGCGCTCGAGGGGCAGTTCGAGCAGCTCCTCGACCTGTCGCGACTCGAGGCCGGCGCGCTCACGCCCGTGCCCGCGCGCGTCGCGCTGGCGCCGCTCTTCGCGAAGATCGTCGCCGAGCTCTCGCCGCACGCCGAGCACAAGCGCCTCCACCTGCGCATGGCGCCGACGCGCCTCGCGGTTCGAAGCGATCCCGCCCTCCTCGAGCGAATCGTGCGAAACCTGGTCGCCAACGCCGTGCGGTACACGGAGCGCGGCGGCGTGCTGGTGGGTGCGAGGCGCGTCGGCCGCGAGGTCGCGATCGACGTCGTCGATACCGGCGTGGGCATCGCCGAGGCGCTGCAATCGCGCATCTTCGAGGAGTTCTTCCAGGTGCGCGAGACGCGATCGAGTCGCGCGCACGCGGGGCTCGGGCTGGGCCTCGCGATCGTGCGCCGGCTCGCGGTGCTCTTGGGCCACGAGATCGACGTCGCGTCGCGCGTCGGGCGCGGGTCGCGCTTCCGGGTGCGCGCGCCCGCCGCGTCGTCGGCGACGCAGCGCAAGGCGACCTCTCGGCCGGAGCTTCCGCCGCTGTCGATGTCGGGCGCGCTGGTGGCGGTGGTGGACGACGATCCGTGCGCCGTCGACGCGATGAGCACGCTGTTCGAGACATGGGGCGCCACCGTCGCGGGCGGTGAGGACGCGCACGATCTCCTGGCGTCTCTCGGCCGCATCGAGCGCTACCCCGACCTCGTGGTGGTGGACCTGCGCCTCGCCAACGGCCAGAGCGGCGTCGCGGCCGTGCACCGGCTGCGCGACGAGCTCGGCATCGTCGTTCCGGCGCTGCTCGTCTCCGGCGACACGAGCCCCGCGGCCGAGCGCGACGCGCGGCTCGCGGGCCTGCCGCTCCTGGGCAAGCCGGTGGTGCCCGCGCTGCTGCACGCGGCCGCCGTGGGACTTCTCGCCCGCGCGTAGGCGACCCTCAGAAGCGAGACGGGCCGCGCGATGGCGGCCCGTCGTCCCGGCGAATCGAGCCTCGCGGGGTCAGGTCATGAAGCCGAGGTCGGCGGTCGAGAAATTGCCGATGTTGGGGAAGACCTGCGTGATGTCGCTGCCCGGCATGCCGAGCCACTTGCCCAGCGTGCCGCCCACCTGGTCGACCGCGATGCTCGGGATCCATGCGCCGTTGCTGCCGGAGTCCATCGTGCCGCCGCGCAGAAGATCGGGGAACGTGCCGTACATCGACGCGCCCTTCACCGTGCCGCCCACGACGATCTGGTGGCCGCCCCACGCATGGTCGACACCCGCGTTCGCGTTGCCGATGAACGTGCGGTTGAAGTCCGACATGGTCACCTGCACGACGTCGTTGGAGACGCCCGCGGCGACCGTGTAGTCGTAGAACGCCCGCATCGCCGGGAAGAGCTGGTTGAAGAGCTGCGTCTGGTTCGTGACCGTGTTCGCGTGCGTGTCGAACCCGCCCATGCTGACGAAGAAGACCTGGCGCTTGACGCCCGTCGCCGCGCGGCCCTCGATCAGGCGGGCGACCTGGCGGAGCTGCTGCGCGATGCCCGTGTTGAGGAGGGTCCCGCCCACCGTGAACGCCGTCTGGATGTTCGCCGGCAGCGCCGCGGTGAGGATCGGGTTGGCCGTGTTGTTCGCGGTGAGCGCCTTGTCCATCACGCCCGCGGCGCCGACCACCACCTGGTTATTCGGGTTCGCGTTCTTGAGGAGCGACACGAGCGCGTTGTAGCGCGCGACCGACGTCGCATCGGTGCCCTGGCCGGACACGGCGACGCCGCCGTTCTGCGGCACCACCATCGGTGCCGTCGAGGTGCCCATGGTGTAGAGCTGCGAGCCCGACACCGACACCGCGGTGGGGATGAGCTGGCCCGCGTTGGCGGTGACGAGCCTGTCCGCGAAGCGTCCGCCCCAGCCGGTGCGCACGGCGGCGGTCGGGATCACGCCGCACCATTCGTCCTGCTGGTCGGAGTGCGAGAACAGCGCCATCGGCTTCGGGTTCGCCGAGGACTGGTACGCCGCGCGATTGGCAAGCGGTACCACGAGCGTGCCCGCGTTCGCGAGGACGGCCATCTTGCCCGCGGCGTACAGAGGCGCCAGCGAGCTCATGCTCGGATGGAAGCCGTACGTCTTGCCCTGGCCGGTGAACTGGATGAGGTTCGCCTGCGGGATCTGGACGTTCGACGCGGCCGTGCGGATCGCGGAGTACGCGGCGTAGTCGGTGTACGGGATGATCATGTTGTTCGAGTCGTTGCCCCCGAACAGGAACACGACCACGATCGCGCGATACCCGCTGGCCGCTTGGGCTTCCGCGCTCTTCACGCCCCACGTGGCGAGGTTGCCCGCGAGGGCGCCCGCGGTAAGGGCGCCCGTGGAGGTCAGGAACTTCCGGCGAGATGTAGTCATGTTAGCGCTGCACCTGGTAGTCGTAGGACGAAGCCATCAGGTAGACGGCCATGCGGGCACGGTTGGTCCGATCGGCGGCGGTGAGCGTCGAGCTGACCGGGATGGCGTTGACCGCCGTCACGATCGTCGCTTCGAGCGCCGCCGGGAACTGGCCGCCGGCGAGATGCTGGTTCACGAGCGACACCATCGCCGCGGGGTTGTCGGCCGCGGTCTCGAAAGGCCCGAGGAACAGGCGCGTGCCCGTCGCGTCGACGATGGTGCTGTCCGGCGCGTATCCGCCGTACACCAGCGCGTACATGAGGTTCGCGCGGCCCACCGCCGTCACCGTGGTGTGGATGCCGAACTCGGGCCCGAGGATCGACGTGTTGGGCACCTTCGAGTCGGGCATGTAGTAGTTGAACACCGTCGGCGAGAAGTACGGGTTCTGGCCGAGGTTGCTGGTGGCTCCCGCGAGGCGGTTGCCGTCCGTGACGGCGTTGAGCGCGCGCATCACCGCCGTGACCGACAGGACGGGCTCGCGCAGCGTGCCGAAGTCGGCCGCCGTCTTGGCGGCGCCACGGGCCTCGGTGTCGAGCAGGATCGCGCGGATCACCGCCTGCATGTCGCCGCGGACGCCGCTGCCGTTGTTCTCGAACTTGGCGGCGACGCGGGCCACGTACGCCGGCGACGGGTTGCCCGTGACGAGGCGCTGGATCAGCTGCTTGCCGATGTACACCGGCGTGTTCGGATGCATGAACACGTTGCGCACGGCGGCGTCGATGTCCTGCTGGCCCGTCTGCCCCGCCGGCAGCGTGGTGCCGTTCAGCAGGTTCTTCGCGTTGGGATCGTGACCCGTCGTGCTCGTCGTGGGGTACGGCACCATCGGCGCGCCGTAATAGCGATTCTGCTTGGCGGTCGCCGAGGTCTGCGTCGGCGAGTTGGCGTACGTGTAGCCCGTGAAGACCTTGGCGAACTCGCCGATCTCGGTCTGCCCGTACGTCGCGATCGTCTTGCCCTGCGCGTCGAGGAGCGGGCTGCCGTCGTCGTTGAGCTCGACCAGGTTGATCGAGAAGAGCTGCATGATCTCGCGAGCGTAGTTCTCGTTCGGCACGCGCGTGCTGGTGGTGGGCGGCGCAGGAGCACGGTCGTTGTTGACCATGTCGAGGTAATTGCCCATCGCCGGGTTGTACGTGACCTTGCGCAGCAGCGTCTCGTAGTTGCCGAACGCCTCCTGGAACATGATGTTCTGGTAGCGCGACATCACGTGCGCGAACGCGAGGTCGGGCTCGTTCGCCGACGCCACGAGGATCTGCGACAGCGCCCAGGCCACGCGCTGGCGGAGCTGGTCAGGCGCGTACATGGCGTTCGTGAACAGGTCGCGCTGGATGCCCGCGAGCGTGAGCTGGTCACGGGCGCAGATGGCCTGCGGCGAGTCGCCGGGGAACGCCGAGCCGTTGGCCTGCGTCGTCGTGCAGTCGCTCGTCGCGGCGAGCTGGATGCGGTTGTACTTGGAGTCCGGGTAGCCCGAGACGGGCTTCGCGAACTGGTCGGTGATCCAGCCCGCGATGCCGAGCGACTTCACCCGCGCCGCTTCCGCCTGCGAGAACCCGAACGTCGCCTGGTTGAGAAGGCGCACGATGTCCGGGTCCGTGGTGACGACGTCGGGAGCGCTGCCCACCGTGGCGATCTGGTTGAGCGTCGTGGTGGTCTGCCCGGTCGAGTCCGTCACCGTCGCGTAGAACGTGTAGCGCCCGGCGGTCGGCAGGGTGGCCGTCGTCGAATACGGCGCGGTCGTGTCGTCGACGATCTTCGTGCCGTTCATGTAGAACGAGACGCGGCCACCGCGGCCGGCGACGTCGCCGTCGCATTGCCCGAGATCGTGACCGTCGCGCCCGGCGAGAACATCGTGTTCGACAGCGAGAGCGTCACGCGCGGCAGCGAGGCGAGTCCCGGCGTGGCCTGGATCGTGACGCCGTTGGAGAGGCTCCAGTTGCCCTTCGTGTCGTAGGCACGCGACGTGATCGTGAACGTGCCCGTCGCGGACGGCGCGAAGTTGTACGTGTAAGGCGAGCTCGTGTCGGTGGCGACCAGCGTGCCGCCGTTGTAGAACTCGACCTTGGCGACGCCGTCGGCATCGGTCGCGGTGGCCGTCAGGGTCGCCGCGTTGCCGACCGAGATGGTCGACGCGTTGGTCGCGAGCGTGACGGTGGGACCGCCGCCGCCCTTGCCGCCGCCGCCGCCGCCGGTGTTCGCGTTCACCGTGAGCGCCACGCTGTTCGACGTGCCTGTGGCGCCGCCATTGTCGGTGGCCACCGCGGTCAGCGTGTAGTTACCCGTCGCCGTGGGCGAGTAGTTGTATTCGTACGGCGGCGTCGCCACCACCGCGACCTGGGTCCCGTTGCTGAAGAACGTGACCTTGCTCACCGTGCCGTCGGGATCGGAGGCGGTGGACTGCAGGAACGTCGCGGCGCCGAGGTTGATGGCGCTGGCCGACGACGTCAGCGTCGCGGTCGGCGGCATGTTCGAGCCCGCCGCGACCTGCACGGTCACCGCGTTGGACTGTCCCTGTGCCAGCAGGTTGTCGATCGCGACCGCGCTGAAGGTGTGCGGGCCGGGGGCGGTCGGGCGGAAGGTGTAGGTGTACGGCGCGGACGTGAGCTGCGCCACCGCGATGCCGCCGTCGTAGATGGTGACCCGCACGACCGTGCCGTCGTCCTTGGCCGTGGCCGTGAGCACCGTGCTCTGGCCCGTCGCGATGGACGTCGACGCGGCGGCGAGCGTCACCGTCGGGGGCGCGTTGCCTTTCTGCGCGTGCGCGCCTCCCGCGACGGCCAGGACCGCGAGTGAAATCGCCGCCACTGCTGCGTTCCACCACGTCGTGCGCCGTGGTGCCCCTTGGTTCGCCATGCTGGTTTCGCCCCGCATCACCGGCCTCCGGACCTGTGCTCGATGTTTCGTGATTGGGGCGGCCCGGCCGCTCGTCCTGCGCGTCCCCGTGCAACGCATGGTGGACGGACTCTCCCCGTGTGCGGCGATTATTGACGAGCAAAATTTTATTTACAAGAGGCTTATGCAAATGAGGCGACAAACGGTAATCGGGGTTCTTTTTTATGCAGATGCCATGTGAACAAAACTCATTAATAT
>JBGAIS010000107.1:0-13858 GCA_044225355.1 Casimicrobiaceae bacterium
AGGCGACGCCGCTCGCCGCGATGGCGTCGGCCACGCACGCGCCCCGGGGCAGCGTCACCCACACGATCGACTCGATGCCCGGCGCGGCGTACGCCACGCACACGCGCAGGGCCTCGCTCATCGCGGGCCGTACTCGGACTCGGCGCGACGCACGAACGCGTCGATGAACGTGCGCGCGATGTGATTGAAGACCGGGCCCACGAGCGTCTCCAGCACGTGGGTCTTGAACTCGTACGAGAGGCTGAACTCGACCTTGCACGCGTCCTTCGAGAGGGCCTTGAACGTCCACGACCCGTGCAGCGCGCGGAAAGGGCCGTCCTTGAGCGCGATGGCGATCGATTCGGGCGGCGCGTTCACGTTGTCCGTCGTGAAATGCGCGGTGACGCCGTGGTAGTCGATATCGACGCGGGCGGTCTTGCCGTCCGGCCGCGTGGCGAGGACCTCGCTGCCGCCGCACCACGGCAGGAACTGCGCGTAGCGATCGACGTCGTCGACCAGGTCGAACATCTCCTGCGCGCTGTAGGGGACGAGCACCGAGCGGTGGACGCTTTGCATTGCTAGAATGGGCGATCAAGAAGCGCGGGCGAGAGAAACCGGCATGAGCATCGTCGAGAACAGGAAGGCCTTCCACGACTATTTTATCGAGGAACGCCTGGAGGCCGGAGTGGTGCTCGAAGGATGGGAGGTCAAGGCCATCCGGGCCGGGCGCGCGCACCTCAAGGAAGCGTACGTCGTGGTGCGCAACGGCGAGATCGTCCTCATCGGCTCGCACATCACGCCGCTCGCCACGGCATCGACGCACGTGCACGCCGACCCGACGCGCACGCGCAAGCTCCTCCTGCACCGGGAGGAGATCAGTCGCCTCGTGGGCAAGGTCGAGCGCGCGGGCTACACGCTCACGCCGCTCAACCTGCACTACAAGGCGGGGCGCATCAAGCTCGAGATCGGGCTCGCGAAGGGCAAGAAGCAGCACGACAAGCGCCAGTCGATCAAGGAGCGCGAGTGGAGCCGCGAGCAGCAGCGCCTCGTGCGCAACCGCACGGGCGGCGCGCGTCCGCGCGGAGCGGCGTCGTGACGCAAGCCCTGCCGCGCAATCGCGCGAACCACGTCCCGCTGACGCCGGTCTCGTTCCTCGAGCACGCCGCGCTCGTGTGGCCGGGCAAGGTCGCCGTGCGTCACGGTCGCCTTTCGTACACGTACGCGCAGTTCGAAGCGCGATGCCGCAGGCTCGCCTCGGCGCTTGCCGCGCGGGGCGTGCGCGGCGGCGACACCGTGGCCGTGATGGCGCCCAACGTGCCCGCGCTCCTCGAGGCTCACTACGCCGTGCCCGCGCTCGGCGCGGTGCTCAACCCGCTCAACGTGAGGCTCGACGCCGCGGCGATCGCCTTCTGCCTGGGCCACGGCGGCGCCAAGGTGCTCATCACCGACGGTGAGTACGCCCCCGTGGTCAAGGCCGCGCTCGCGCAGGTGGCCGAGCCGCCGCTCGTGATCGACATCGACGACAGCGAGGCTCCGCCGGGCGAGCGCCTCGGCGCGCTGCGCTACGAGGACCTGCTGCTGGAAGGCGAGCCCGCGTACGCGTGGCCCGGCCCCGAGGACGAATGGGACTCGCTCGCGCTCCTGTACACCTCCGGCACCACCGGCGATCCGAAGGGCGTCGTGTACCACCATCGGGGCGCGTACCTCAACGCGCTCGGCAACGCGCTCGCGTTCAGGCTCGAGCCCGACAGCGTGTACCTGTGGACGCTGCCGATGTTCCACTGCTGCGGATGGACCTACACGTGGGCCGTCACCGCGGCCGGCGGCACGCACGTGTGCCTCCGGCGCGTCGATCCCGCGCTCATCTTCACCGCGATCCGCGACGAGCGCGTCACGCACCTGTGCGGTGCACCCATCGTCCTCAACCTCCTCGTCCATGCGCCGGCGAGCGCCCGGGCGAGCTTCGGTCATCGCGTCGACGTGGCCACCGGGGGTGCGGCGCCGCCGTCCGCGGTCATCGAGGCCATGGAGGCCATGGGCTTCAGCGTCACGCACCTTTACGGCCTCACCGAGTCCTACGGCCCCGCCACGCTGTGCGCATGGCAGGACGACTGGGCCGCGCTCGACCTGCCCGAGCGCGCCCGCATGATGGCGCGCCAGGGTGTCGCCATGCCCACGCTCGCGCAGCTCCAGGTGGGCGACCCCGAGACGGGCGAGCCTGTCCCGCGCGACGGCCGCACGCTCGGCGAGGTAATGCTGCGCGGGAACACCCTCATGAAGGGCTACCTGCGCAACGAGCGCGCTACCGCCCTTGCCTTCCGCCACGACTGGTATCACTCGGGCGACCTCGCGGTTTGGCACGCCGACAACTACATCGAGGTCAAGGACCGCAGCAAGGACATCATCATCACGGGCGGCGAGAACGTGAGCTCGCTCGAGGTCGAGGAGTGCCTCTATCGCCATCCCGCGGTGATGGAGGCCGCGGTGGTGGCGCGCCCCGACGAGAAGTGGGGCGAGACGCCGTGCGCGTTCGTCACGCTGAAGCCGGGCGTGGAGGCGACGAGCGCCGCGGAGGTCATCGCGTGGTGCCGCGAGCGGATCGCGCACTTCAAGGCGCCGCGCACCGTCGTGTTCGGCCCGCTGCCCAAGACGGCGACGGGCAAGATCCAGAAGTTCGTGCTGCGCGAGCGTGCGCGCGGGCTCGACGCGGGGCGCTGACCCCTACCCGCGGTCGGCGAGGAACGCCTCCGCCGCGGCGACGCCGCTACGCACCGCCGCCTCGATCGTCGCGGGGAACGTCGGGTCGACGTAGTCGCCGGCGAGGTACAGGCTCGATCCGAGGCGCGGCCCCTGCGGGCGTGCGCGAGAGGGCGTGCACGCGTAGGTCGCGCGGCGCTCCGCGATCACGAACGACCACGCGAGCGGCGCGAGCGAGGGCGCGAGCCTTCTAAGCTGCGCGTCGGCCGATCGCGCGAGCTCGTCGTGCGCGACCGCCATGTGCGGCCCGTCCGCGCTGATCACCACCGCCAGCATCTGCGCAATGCCCGCCGTTGCCGCGCGGGCGGCCACGTCGGGGCGATCGACGGCCCACTGCCCCGGCGCGTCGTCGAGCCGCGCCACCGGGCCCGGCATGGCGACGCGCGACGGATAGCCGAGCCAGATCGTGACGATGGGCTCGTAGCGATCGGGCGCGATGCCCACGGGCGCGTCCTGCACGAACGCCTGCGCGAGCTGGTGCGGCCCCACCGCGACGATGGCCGCGCGCATCGCGAGGTCGCGCTCGCCGACGCGCACGGTGGCCGACGACGCGTCGCTCCTCACGACCTGCGCGCGTGCCTGCAGCTCCACGCGTCCCGCGCGCGACGCGACGAACCGGGCCGCGGGCTCGGGAAAGAACGCCGAGAGATCCGTGGTGGGCAGCACGAAGTCGCTGTCGCTGCCGCGCCCGTCGAACGACGCCTCGAGCACGTTGCACAAGACCTGCGCCGAGGCGTCCGACGCCGGCGTGTTGAGTGCCGCCAGGTTGAGCGGCTCCCACAGCCCCGTCGCGACACGCGGAGGCAGCGACGAGAGGAGGTGCGCCACCGTCTCCGTCGCCGGCCGCGCGAAGCGCTGGCGCGCGAGGCCGCGGAACCACGCGAGGTTCGCGAGCCGCTCGCGCCAGGTCAGTCCCTGCGCCGTGAGCAAGCCCACCGCGAGGCCGATCCTGCCCGGCGCGTTGCGCGCGACGAGCGATATCGCGTCCTTCTGGAGGCGCGAGAAAGGGACGATCGCGAGCGGCCGCCTCGCGTACGCGCCGCCGCCGACCCGCGCCGCGAGCTCGAGCGTTCGCGCGTACGCGCCCAGCATGAGGTGCTGCCCGTTGTCGACCGCGATGCCGTCGCGCACGACGCGCCGTGCGCGACCCCCGAGCACGGGCGCGGCCTCGTAGATCGCCACCGGCACCTCGCGTCCGGCGAGCGTGACCGCCGCGGCGCATCCCGCGTAGCCGCCGCCGATTACCGCGACTTCCGCGCCGTGGTCCATGCGATCCAGAGCTTGCGGAGGGGCGTGAGCGACGTGCGCCGGTCGAGCACGCGATAGCCGTCGCGCGCGATCTCGTCGAGCAGCGTTCGATAGATCGCCGCCATGACGAGCCCCGTCTTCTGCGCCGCGCGGTCGGCGGCGGGGAGCTGCGCCATGGCGCGCTCGTACCACGACTGCGTGCGCTGCGCCTCGAACGCCATGAGCTCGCGGAACGCGGGCGTGTACTCGGCGCGCATGAGCGAGCTCGCGGTGACGCCGAAGCGCGCGAGGTCCTCGTGCGGCAGGTAGATGCGCCCGCGGCGCGCGTCCTCACCCACGTCGCGGCAGATGTTGGTGAGCTGGAAGGCGATGCCAAGGTCGCGCGCGTAGCCGCGCGTCGCGGGGTCCGTGTAGCCGAAGATCTCCGCCGACATGAGGCCCACCACGCCCGCGACGCGATGGCAGTAGACCTCGAGGCCCGCGAAGTCGAGGTAGCGCGTCTGCGTGAGGTCCATCGCCATGCCGTCGATCACGGCCTCGAAGTGCGCCTGCGGCAGCGCGAAGTCGCGCACGATGGGCGCCAGCGCGCGCCCCACCGGATGCTCCGGCGTGCCGTCGAAGACGCGCCCGACCTCCGTGCGCCACCACGCGAGCTTCGCTTGCGCAACGCCCGCGTCGTGCACCTCGTCCACGACGTCGTCGACCTCGCGGCAGAAGGCATACAGCGCGGTGATGGCGCGCCTCCTGGGCGGCGGGAGGAAGAGGAAGCTGTAGTAGAAGCTCGAGCCGCTCGCCGCGGCCTTTTGCTGGCAGTACTCGTCGGGCGTCATGCGCGGGCCCTGGCGGCGTCGACGCGCGGCGGCACCACGGCGCGGAATGCGACCGCGCACCAGTCGGCGGCGCGCAGGACGGGCCGGCGCGCGAACACGTCGCCCTGCACGGAGTCGATGCGGTCGAGGATGCGCGTGCCGCCCGCGATCACCGCCGACAGCTCGAGCCCCAGCCGCCACGGCAGCCTCCGCGCGAGCGGCCGCCCGGCATCGAGGACGTCGCGCGCCCGCGACGTCTCGAACGCGAGCAGCGCGCGCCAGCGCTCGTCGGCACGCGCCTCGGCGAGCTGCGTCAGCGTCACGCCGAAGCGGTCCATGTCCTCCTCGGGCAGGTACACGCGATCCTTGCGCCAGTCGATCGCCACGTCCTGCCAGAAGTTCGTGAGCTGCAGGCCCGTGCAGATGCCGTCGCTCATGCGGAGGTTGCCCGCGTCGTCCGCCCGGTACAGCGCGAGCAGCAGCCGTCCCACCGGATTCGCCGAGCGGCGGCAGTAGTCGAGGAGGTCGGCGTAGGTCGCGTAGCGGGCGACGGTCACGTCCTGGCGGAACGCGGACACGAGATCGTGGAACGGCTGCAGCGGGAGCCCGTGCTCGCGAATGGCTTCCGCCAGCGCGGGGAAGGGCGCGCGCGCCGGCGTGCGCCCGGCCGCGATCTCGTCGACGGCCTCGTCGAAGCGCGCGAGCTCCTCGAGGCGTTCGGCCGGTGACGCGTCACCCTCGTCGGCCACGTCGTCGGCCGCGCGCGCGAAGCGGTAGATGGCGACCACCGCGGGACGCAGCGCGGCGGGAACGAGCCTCGACGCGACCGGAAAGTTCTCGTAATGACCGACCGACACGCGCGGAGAGCCGAAGTGACCGATAAGGGGAAGGTGGACGGCTCGCCGCCCGCCGGGGGCGTGGCTGCGGCGACGCACGTAACCTGCTATACTAACCCGTTCGGCGCACGCGGCATTTCACCGCTTCGAGCGACCGACCCCAAGACGTCTCACCACGCGAAAGTGGCGGAATCGGTAGACGCACCAGCCTTAGGAGCTGGCGGGGCAGCCCGTGGGGGTTCGAGTCCCCCCTTTCGCACCACGCATTTCCGGGAAACATCACATGCAGAGCACGTTGGAGACCCTGGGGCCGCTCGCGCGACGCTTGCACGTTGCCGTGCCCATCCAGAAGATCGAGGGCGAAGTCGACAAGCGCCTCGCGCGCCTCGCCAAGACCGTCAAGGTGCCGGGCTTCCGCCCGGGCCACGTCCCCCTCAAGATGGTCGCGCAGCAATACGGCCCGCAGGTCCGCTCGGACGTCATTTCCGATGCCGTGCAGGAGAGCTTCACCGAGGCCGTGCGCGAGCAGAACCTTCGCGTCGCGGGCTACCCGCGCATCGAGCCCGCGGCCAACAAGACCGCCCCCGACACCGCGCTCGAGTTCTCGGCGCTGTTCGAGGTCTATCCTGAGATCAAGGTGGGCGACGTCGCGTCCGCGACCATCGACCGCCCGCAGGTCGAGGTGACCGACGCCGACATCGACCGCACGCTCGACGTCCTGCGCCGCCAGCGCGCCACGTATCACCCCACGCAGGAAGCCGCGCAGGAAGGCGATCGCCTCAAGGTGGACTTCACCGGCACGCTCGACGGCGTCGAGTTCCAGGGTGGGCAGGCGAAGGACTTCGACATCGCGCTCGGCGAGGGCCGCATGCTGCCCGAGTTCGAGGCGGCTCTCGCGGGCATGAAGGCCGGCGAGACGAAGTCGTTCCCGCTCACGTTCCCCGCCGACTACCACGGCAAGGACGTCGCGGGTAAGACCGCGCAGTTCGCGCTCACGCTGAAGGGCGTCGACCGCCCCGACGCGCCGCCGCTCGACGCGGCGTTCGCCACCGCGTTCGGCATCAAGTCGGGCAAGGTCGAGGACCTCCGCGCGGAAGTCGCGTCCAACCTGCGCCTCGAGCTGAAGCGCAAGGTCGAGGGCGTGCTGCGCGACCAGGCGATGCGCGCGCTCCGCGAGAAGACCGAGATCGCGCTGCCCACGTCGCTCGTCGACATGGAAGCGAACCAGCTCGCGCGCCGCATGGCGGGCAACCTGCAGCAGCAGGGCATGAAGCCGGAGGACGTCAAGCTCTCGCCCGACATGTTCAAGCCGCAGGCCGAAGAGCGCGTAGCGCTCGGCCTCATCATCGGCGAGCTCGTGCGCGAGCAGAAGCTCGACCCCCGCCCGGAGCAGGTCAAGGCGATGGTGCAGGAGATCGCGCAGACGTACGAGCAGCCCGATGCCGTGGTGCGCTGGCACTACGAGAAGCCCGAGCGCCTCGCCGATTTCGAGGCCGCCGCCATCGAGCACAACGTGGTGGAGTGGGTGCTCGGCAAGGCGCAGGTGAAGGACGTCGCGACGTCCTTCGAGGCTCTGATGGGGCCGGCCTCGAAGTAGCGCCGGGCAGGGCGGAAGGCCCGGGCGGCGGCAGGCGGGCGCGAAAGGCGCCTCGCCGGCGTCGGTCCGCCTCTGCCCTTTCGCCAGGCGTCTCGCGGTCGAAGGAGCGCCTTGCGCGTACGACTCGCGCATCCTCGCGGACGCCGTCCGCGGCCCGCCTTGGCCTTACCCCTTGACCCGAAGCTCAAACAGTCCCATCTTCGACATCATCCGCCGAAGCGAGGTAGCCGCTGTGTTCCACAACTCCCCGATGTACGCCTCCCAGCAAGACCCCACCGCCCTCGGCCTCGTGCCCATGGTCATCGAGCAGAGCGGCCGCGGAGAGCGCGCGTACGACATCTATTCGCGCCTGCTCAAGGAGCGCGTCGTGTTCCTGGTCGGCCCCGTGAACGACGCCACGGCCAACCTCATCGTCGCGCAGATGCTCTTCCTCGAATCCGAGAACCCGGACAAGGACATCCACTTCTACATCAACTCGCCCGGCGGGTCGGTGTCGGCGGGCATGGCCATCTTCGACACGATGCAGTTCATCAAGCCCGACGTCTCGACGCTGTGCGTGGGCATGGCGGCCAGCATGGGGGCGTTCCTGCTGGCGGCCGGCACCAAGGGCAAGCGCTTCGCGCTCCCCAACTCGACGATCATGATCCACCAGCCGTCGGGCGGCTTCCAGGGCCAGGTCTCGGACATCGAGCGCCACGCCCAGTACGTGATCGACTTGAAGCATCGCTTCATCACGCTGATGGCCAAGTTCACCGGCCGGCCGGTGGAGCAGGTCGAGCGCGACCACGACCGGGACAATTTCCTCTGGGCGGACGCCGCGCAGGAGTACGGTATCATCGACAAGGTGTTGCAGAACCGGGCCTCCGGCGCGTAGAGTAAACTGAAAGGATCTGGCGAGCTTCACAGCCCAGGTTATTGAATGGCCGATAAATCTTCAGGCGACAAGCTCCTTTATTGCTCCTTTTGCGGGAAGAGCCAGCACGAGGTGCGCAAGCTCATCGCCGGCCCGTCGGTGTTCATCTGCGACGAGTGCATCGAGCTTTGCAACGACATCATCCGTGAGGAAGGCGCCGGCTCGGACGGCCAGCGCGCCGATCGCACCAAGCTTCCCACGCCGCACGAGATCCGCCAGTCGCTCGACCAGTACGTGATCGGGCAGGAGCCTGCTAAGAAGATCCTCTCCGTCGCGGTCTACAACCACTACAAGCGGCTCGAGGTCGGTCCCGCCAAGGACGACGAGGTCGAGCTCGCCAAGTCGAACATCCTGCTCATCGGGCCCACGGGCTCGGGCAAGACGCTCCTCGCGCAGACGCTCGCGCGGCTCCTGGACGTTCCTTTCGTCATCGCCGACGCCACCACGCTCACCGAGGCGGGCTACGTCGGCGAGGACGTCGAGAACATCATCCAGAAGCTCCTGCAGAAGTGCGACTACGACATCGAGAAGGCGCAGCGGGGCATCGTGTACATCGACGAGATCGACAAGATCTCGCGCAAGAGCGACAACCCGTCCATCACCCGTGACGTCTCCGGCGAGGGTGTGCAGCAGGCGCTGTTGAAGCTCATCGAGGGCACCATCGCGAGCGTCCCGCCGCAGGGCGGCCGCAAGCACCCGAACCAGGAGTTCGTCCAGGTCGACACGACCAACATCCTGTTCGTCTGCGGCGGCGCCTTCGACGGCCTCGAGAAGATCATCCGCCAGCGCACGGCCAAGACGGGCATCGGGTTCGGCGCGGAAGTCGCGAGCCCCGAGGACCGCAAGAACATCACGCTCCTGCTCCGCAACACCGAGCCGGAGGACCTCATCAAGTTCGGCCTCATCCCGGAATTCGTCGGGCGCCTGCCGGTGGCGGCCACGCTCGACGAGCTCGACGAGGCGGCGCTCATCCAGATCCTGGTCGAGCCCAAGAACGCGCTTATCAAGCAGTACCAGAAGATGTTCCGCATGGAGTCGGTGGAGCTCGAGATCCGCGAGCCCGCGCTGCGCGCCATCGCGCGTAAGGCGCTGGCCCGCAAGACCGGCGCCCGCGGCCTACGCTCCATCCTTGAGCAGGTGCTGCTCGACGTCATGTACGACCTTCCCTCGCTCGCCAACCTCTCCCGGGTGGTGGTCGACGAGTCCACCATCGCCAACGACGGCAAGCCGCTCCTCATGTTCGCGGACCCGCCGAAGATGGCCGCTGCCCATTCGTAAGTCGCTGTTTTCCAAGAGAGGTGGCGGTCCGCTCCGCGCGCCGGCTTGACAGGCCAGGCGGGCGCCCCCACTTTTCCCGAAGCACCCCTTCCTGAAAGTCGCCCATGCCCCAGGACTCGAACCTCCCGACCGATCTCTCCGCGCTGCCGCTGTTGCCGCTGCGCGACGTCGTCGTGTTCCCGCACATGGTCATCCCGCTGTTCGTCGGGCGTCCCAAGTCCATCAAGGCGCTCGACGTGGCGATGGACGCCGGCAAGCACATCCTGCTCGTCGCGCAGCGCCAGGCGGCGAAGGACGACCCGGGCGTCGCCGACCTTTACGAGATCGGAAGCATCGCCACGGTGCTGCAGATGCTGAAGCTCCCCGACGGGACGGTGAAGGTGCTGGTCGAGGGCACGCAGCGCGCCCGCATCGCGAGCGTCGCGGATCGCACCGACTACCTCATTGCCCAGGCGGTCGCGTTGCCCGGGGACGCCGGCAGCGCCAACGAGGTCGAGGCCATGCGCCGTGCGCTTCTCGCGCAGTTCGACCAGTACGTGAAGCTCAACAAGAAGATTCCGCCGGAGATCCTGACCTCGATGTCCGGGATCGACGATGGTGGCCGTTTGGCCGATGCCATCGCGGCGCATCTCCCGCTTAAGCTCGAACAGAAGCAGCAGATCCTCGAGATGAGCGAAGTCGGCAAGCGTCTCGAGCACCTGCTCGGCGTCATCGAGGGCGAGGTCGACATCCTGCAGGTGGAGAAGCGCATCCGCGGGCGCGTCAAGCGCCAGATGGAGAAGAGCCAGCGCGAGTACTACCTGAACGAGCAGGTGAAGGCCATCCAGAAGGAGCTCGGCGAAGGCGACGAGAACGCCGACCTCGAAGAGATGGAGAAGAAGATCAAGACCGCGAAGATGTCGAAGGAAGCGGAAGGCAAGGCGATGACCGAGCTCAAGAAGCTCAAGATGATGTCGCCCATGTCCGCCGAGGCGACGGTCGTTCGCACGTACATCGACACGCTCACGTCGTTGCCGTGGCGCAAGAAGAGCAAGATCAGCAAGGATCTCGCGCACGCGGTCAAGGTGCTCGACGCCGATCACTACGGCCTCGAGAAGGTCAAGGAGCGCATCATCGAGTACCTCGCGGTCCAGCAGCGCGTCGATCGCCTCAAGGGCCCGATCCTGTGCCTCGTCGGGCCGCCCGGCGTGGGCAAGACGTCGCTCGGCCAGTCCATCGCCAAGGCGACGGGCCGCAAGTTCATCCGCATGTCGCTCGGCGGCGTGCGCGACGAGGCCGAGATCCGCGGGCACCGCCGCACGTACATCGGCTCCATGCCCGGCAAGATCCTGCAGAACATGACGAAGGTCGCGGTGCGCAACCCGCTCTTCCTGCTCGACGAAGTCGACAAGATGGGCCAGGACTTCCGCGGCGATCCCTCGTCGGCGCTCCTCGAGGTCCTCGACCCCGAGCAGAACGACACCTTCGTCGATCACTACGTCGAGGTCGAGTATGACCTGTCCGACGTGATGTTCGTGGCCACGGCCAACACCATGAACATCCCGGCGCCGCTGCTCGACCGCATGGAGGTCATCCGCCTGTCCGGCTACACGGAAGACGAGAAGATCGCCATCGCGAAGCAGTACCTGCTGCCCAAGCAGATGAAGAACAACGGCATCCAGCCCGAGGAGCTCCACGTCTCCGACACCGCGCTGCGCGACATCGTGCGCTACTACACGCGCGAGGCCGGCGTGCGCAGCCTCGAGCGCGACATCAGCAAGATCTGCCGCAAGGTCGTGAAGGCGCTGCTCCTGAAGCAGAGCGACGGCAAGGCGCGCAAGTCGAAGGCGCCCATGGAGGTCAGCTCGAAGAATCTCGACAAGTACCTGGGCGTGCGCCGCTACACGTACGGCATCGCGGAGAAGAAGAACCAGGTGGGCCAGGTCACCGGCCTCGCGTGGACCGAAGTCGGCGGCGATCTCCTCACCATCGAGGCCGTGTCGCTGCCCGGCAAGGGCAAGACCACGTCCACGGGCAAGTTGGGCGACGTGATGAACGAATCGATCGCGGCGGCGCTGTCGGTGGTGCGCCATCGCAGCAAGCAGCTCGGCATCGCGCAGGACTTCTACACGAAGACGGACCTCCACATCCACCTGCCCGAAGGCGCCACGCCCAAGGACGGCCCGTCGGCCGGCGGCGCCATCGTCACCGCGATCGTGTCGATCCTCACCGGCATCCCGGTGCGCTGCGACGTCGCGATGACGGGCGAGATCACGCTGCGCGGCGAGGTGCTGCCCATCGGCGGACTGAAGGAGAAGCTCCTCGCGGCGGGACGCGGCGGCATCAAGACCGTGCTCATCCCGGAAGAGAACGTGAAGGACCTGGCCGAGATTCCCGACGAGATCAAGGGCACTGGAGCGCCAGCCCGCGGCGCTTGCCGACGACAAGGACGCCGCCGCCGACACGCCGCCGGTGCCCGCGGCGCCCGCGGCCGACGACAAGACGCCCGCGATGAAGCACTGATCGACCGCACGTCGCCACGACGGCGCATGGGCATGGTTTCTGCTCATGCGCCGTTGTTGTATCCGGCGCAGCGAGTTGCGCGACGCGCGATGCGCAGCATCAATCCATGATCTTCAAACACGTGCGCGCGCTTTCTCGCAAGCAACGCGAAACGTCGGTGATTCGCGCGTGCGTCGTGCGCAAATTCGCCTCTCGTTTTCCTTGACCTTCGAAATTGCGGGCGCTATAACGAACCTCCCGGCGCGACATCGATCGCGCCACGCTCGTCACCCCAATCTCTTTCCTCAGCTACGTCTTCATAAGGGGAAGCATGTGAACAAATCCGAACTCATCGACGCGATCGCGAAGCACGCGGACATCTCGAAAGCCGCCGCGGGCCGCGCGCTCGACGCCACCGTCGATGCCATCTCCGGCTCGCTCAAGAAGGGCACGATGGTCACGCTCGTCGGCTTCGGCTCGTTCTATGTCGGCAAGCGCAGCGCGCGCGCCGGCCGCAACCCGCGCACGAACGAGCCCATCAAGATCGACGCCGCGAAGGTACCCAAGTTCCGCGCTGGCAAAGCGCTCAAGGATGCGCTAAACTAGCGGTCTTTGCCGGAACGCAAAGTGGTTGCCGGGTGCCGTACGTGAAGGGTGCTTAGCTCAGTTGGTAGAGCGTCGCCCTTACAAGGCGAATGTCGGGAGTTCGAGCCTCTCAGCACCCACCATCCCGGCACCTCGCGTCCCGGAGGCATCTGTCGAGCGGCACGGAGTGGTAGTTCAGTTGGTTAGAATACCGGCCTGTCACGCCGGGGGTCGCGGGTTCGAGTCCCGTCCACTCCGCCAAATCCCAGTGTCCAAGGACGTTCGAAGACGTCCAAGCGCTAAGGCCGCGACTCTCCTCGCGGCTTTTTTTCCTGGGTAATTCTGACGCGCTCGTCGTGTACTCGCCGTTCTTTTGGAGTACCGATACCAGTCCGAAGGAAAGGCAAAGGCTCTGGTGCCCGGCGAGTCTGGTCCGCGTCTGCCCGCACTTGGATCGAAGGCGGCGAGGGCCCGGCGCGACGAAATCGCGGCTGGAGGGGTCAATGGCAAGCATCCGATCGCCGCGCGCAAGCCAGCGCGGGAGCAGCAGGCGGAAGCGCTCGTCAATGCGCCCTTAGCACGTGACGCTCGGGTAGCAGAGAATGCGCGCAAGCAGGCCGACGCTGCCAAGTCGTCTCGTCTTTGACGCTCGCCTCAAGTCGGTTACCCTTGACGGTGTTCGGGCGCATCCGCCCATCACATCGTCTGGAGGTTCCGCATGAGGAGGTTCCCGCGCATGGTGTTAGCCGTGCCCGCAGCTATTTGCATCGCCATCGCCATGCACGCGCCCGCAGCGAGCGCGGTGACCCAGCCCATCATCACGTCCGCCGTGGTTACGGGAAGCACCACGCAGCAGCTCGTCCTCAGTGGGAAGTTCTTCAGCGGCACCGCCACCGTCACGGTGGGGACCAATGCCAATCTCGCACCGGTCTCGGGATCGGACACGATGTTGACGTTCGACCTGCCGCAGCCTCTGGCGCCCGGGACGTTTCTGTTGAGCCTCAAGGTGAGCGATGCGGGACCGAAGCCGTTGTCATACACGGAGGAAGCCTACGTGACGTTCGGCACGACAGGTCCCGGGGGCCCGCAGGGTTCCCAGGGAACGACAGGGCCGACCGGCGCCACGGGACCCGCCGGACCCGCCGGGGCGGCGGGCCCCCCTGGAACGATGGGGCCGACCGGCGCCGCCGGGCCCGCCGGGCCGGCGGGCGCCCCCGGAACGATGGGTCCACCGGGACCGATGGGATTCCAGGGACCGACGGGGCCCCCGGGAGCGATGGGACCCCAGGGAATGACGGGCCTGATAGGCCCGAGGGGCCCTGTCGGCGACACCGGACCGCAGGGTCCGCGCGGCGTGCTGGCCTTCTACAACGTC